>JAFGOT010000009.1 GCA_016926395.1 Candidatus Woesearchaeota archaeon | reverse complement strand
ATATTTATAAATATTATTTATTTATATATAAACAAGAATCTTTTTAATTTTAATTAAGATCATTATATTTTGTTTTTTTATCTTTATTTTTTTGTTTAATTTTACTATTTGTTTTTGTTTGTTATTTTTTCTTACTATTTTGTTGTTCTTTTTTTAACATTTTTTAGTTAATTTTAGCGAAACAACCCTTCTTTCTCATAAATTTGACTTTCCACACGAAATAAAGGTGTAGCAATATATTATTTTAAAATATATTTTAAGAAACAATCATTATATTATATGTTTTCTTATTTATTTATTCAAATATGTATTTTTTAAAACCACTATTTCCACACGCAATATGTTTTTATACCCCTTATTTCTTTTGGAATTTAATCTTATTGATATCGTTGTGTGGGTGTATTTATGGTTAAATTAAAATTAAGTGATAAATTAAGAGAATTTGTTAAACAAGATTCTGTTTTTAAAGATAAAAAATCTATGCAAGCAAGTTATATTCCTGATGAAATAGAACATAGAGATGAACAAATAAATCAAATTGCTGAAATTTTATCTCCTGCTTTAAAATCAGAAAAACCGTCTAATGTTTTTATTTATGGAAAAACAGGAACAGGAAAAACATTATCTGTAAAGTATACGGCAGATGAGATTTTATCTGTTTCAAAAGAAGCAGGGGCGTCAGTTAAAGTTATTTACATTAATTGTAAATTAAAAAAAGTTGCTGACACTGAATATCGTTTAATTGCAGAAATCGCAAGAGAATTTGGAAAAGTTATTCCTCCAACAGGCCTCCCAACTGATGAAGTTTATAAGATTTTTTTTAAAGCATTAGAAGATGCTCATGTTGTTTTAATGTTAATTTTAGATGAGATTGATCAATTAGTAAAAAAAGTAGGAGATGGTATTCTTTACAATTTAACAAGAATTAATTCTGAATTATCTAATTCTCAAATTTCAATAATTGGTATTAGTAATGATTTAATGTTTGCAAATCATCTTGATCCTAGAGTTAAAAGTTCTTTAACAGAAGAAGAACTAATTTTTCCACCTTATAATGCTATTCAAATCCAAGACATTTTAAAAAAACGGTCTGATTTAGCTTTCAAAGAAAACGTGGTTGATGCAGGTGTTATTCCAAAATGTTCTGCATATGTTGCAAGAGATTATGGTGATGCAAGAAGGGCAATTGATTTATTGCGTGTAGCTGGAGAATTAGCTGAAAGAAGCAAATCTCCAAAAGTAACTTTAGATCACCTTGATGAAGCTGAAAACAAAATAGAAAAAGACAGAGTGGTAGATGTTGTTAAAACACAACCAAAACAACATCAGGCAACACTTTTTTCAATATTTTCTTTACTTCAAGACGAAAGTCATAAGAAAAAAGGAGTATTTACTGGTGATGTATATTCTGTTTACAAAGATCTTTGTTCAAAAGTGGGTTTAAGACCTATAACCCAAAGACGATTATCTGACATTGTTGGAGAGCTTGATATGCTTGGTTTAATTAATGCTAAAGTTATATCCAAAGGACGTCATGGAAGAACTAGAGAAATACACATGGGTGTTCCAACACATCTTATTGATAAAATTTATTCAATGTTATCTAAAGAGTTAGACATTACTATTGCTGATTTAGATTAGAAATTTTTTTAATTTTAAATGAAGGTTACTAATATGAATACAACTAAAGTGATTGATTTTCTTGTCGACCAAGGAGAATTAGTAGATGAATCTGTAACCGCCTCTGTTGATAAAATTATTAAGTACACTCCAAAAGAAGAATTAAAAGACAGACTTCTTGCTTTTTTCAAAAAATTTTTCCCAGAAGTAGATACGAGTATTTTTTTCTCATCTTTCTTTGTTACTAAAGATACTCAAGGAAGAATTTCTATTCTTAAATCTCATGAAAAAACACCTTCAAAAAGATCGGTTCAGGATTTTGTTAAATATTTTAATATTCGTTTTAAATCAATCGAATCAATTTTAAAATCTCGTTCAGAACTTACTGGTTTAACTTCTATTTCTAGAGTTAAGCAAAAATCCGAAAGAGAAACTGTTTCTATTATTGGCATGGTTGCTGAAAAAAACGAAACGAAAAATGGACATATAATATTAACTCTTGAAGATTTATCAGGAACGATTAATGTGTTAATAAATAAAGATAACAAAGATCTTTTAGAAATTGGCAAAGATTTAAGTTATGATGAAGTTATTGGTGTTGTTGGTTCTACAGGAGGAGACATTGTTTTTTCTAACACAATTGTTTTTCCAGACATCCCTTTATCTAAAGAATTAAAAAAATCGCCTTATGATCATTATGCTGTTTTTTTGAGTGATTTGCATGCTGGTTCAAATGTTTTTTTGAAAAAAGAAATACATCGTGTCCTTTTGTGGCTTAATGGAAAAATTGGTTCACCGGCTCAGCGAGAAATTGCTTCCAAAACAAAATATTTGTTTGTGGTTGGGGATTTAATTGAAGGAGTTGGTATTTATCCAGGTCAAGAGAACGATCTTGAAATAATGTCTTCTAAAGATCAATATGATTATGTCGCTGAGTTGTTTGAAAAAATTCCAAAGCACATCAAAATAATTATTTGTCCAGGAAATCACGACATTGGACGAATTGCAGAACCTCAACTTCCAATTCCAAAAGAATATGCACAAAGATTATGGGATATGGATAATGTGATTATGGTTTCTAATCCTGCATATGTTTCTGTTGATGTTACTGATGAATTTGCAGGTATTGATGTTTTATTATATCATGGTTATTCTTTAATTTATTATTCTGACGCCATTCCTTCTATACGGTCTGGTGGTGGTCAAAAATTAGCAGACGACATTATGGTTTACTTGTTAAAAAGAAGACATTTAGCACCAAGTCATGGTTCAACACTATATGTTCCAGATACTTATGAAGATCCTTTAGTCATTGATCCCATTCCAGATATCTTTGCCACTGGTCACATTCATCGAGCACAATCCAAAACATATAGAAACGTCACTTGTATTAATTGTTCTGGGTGGGGAGCAATTACTGAAGACCAGGAAAAAAGAGGACTAGAACCTCAACCAGGTCGTGTTATTGCGGTTTCTTTAAAGACGCGAGAAGTTAAATTCATGAACTTTAATTCTTCAAAAGACGTCAGAACCGTAGCAGAGAGGTTGGCTTTAGAAAAAGAAAACATTTCAAAACAAAAATCAAAAGAAGAAAAGAGTTGAGATTCATGTTTGTCAGAGCCAAAACAATTAAAGGAAAGAAATATGCTTACTTAGTAAAAAATCAATGGAAAAAAGGCAAAGTCAAGCAACATGTAAAAAAATATTTAGGTCCGATAGTTGAAATCCCTCCAAAAAGCGAAGTCTTTTCTCCTATTCAAATAAATTTTGATGAACCGTCCAAGGAGTGTATTAGAAATATTATTTCAAACGAATTTATTTCTCGAGGTTTTATACGAAAGCAAGCACGTCTCATTTTTGAGGACATAGTTATCAGTTTTGCAAACAACAAAGTAACAAAAGGAGAGTCTGAGTGTGTTCTTTTTATTAATGATCGTTATTTATCTGGTTTCGCTTTAGATGATTTGCAGAATTTCTTCGCTCCAGAATCAACAGAGGACAGGCCTGGAAAGAAATTAGCTCAAACATTTAGTGATGCAGGAATTCCTGTTTCTCAAGAGGAATTTATTAATCTCTACAAAAAGATTTATTTACACAATTGATTTTTCATCTTTTTATGTTTATTATAAACTTTTTTGGAGTTATGGATTTGTTAATTGCTACAGTTATCCTTATAGCCCCTTTTATTGATTTGCCTTTTCGCTTTCTTTTAGTCTCTGCATTGTTTTTGATGTTAAAAAAGTTCATGTTCAAAGGAGATTTGCTAAGCACCATTGACTTTGGCGTAGGTTGTTATGCTTTAATTGCAATACTTTTTCCAATATTATTTTTTAGTATATTATCTGGATCGTATCTTTTTCTAAAAGGGTTTTACTCAATGGTTGCTTAAATTTTGTATTTTGTTAGGAAGAATTTTTTTAGTATGTAGGCTAAAATAATAAATATTCCAAGACCAATCAATAAGTTAAGTATGTTTTTTGCTTGAACCAAAACAAGAACAAAAGAGGTCATTCCTAAAAAAAAGAAGTATGGTTTCTTCTTCATATAAAACATATGAAGGCCTATGTTGTTTGGAAACGGAAGACTCGCAAAAAAACCAATAAATGCGTTTAATAAAGCTCCATAGTATATTAGTTCAAATCCTGTTATAGAATAAATAATTAATAAAACAAACGAAAAAAGAATTGTTGTTATAAGCCCGCTTGCTAGTATCCAAAAAACATCAACTTTGTTCTCTCCAATAAAAATTTGTCCGTGTCTTAATCTGTCGTTTGTTTTTAAGTTTATTATTCCTGGAAATACAATGGGTAAAAAGCCATATGTTATGAAACTAATCAAAAACCCTCCTAAAAGGCCACCAATCCAATAGTTGTAGTTTGCTGTATATCCTCTACCGATTGCAAAAAACTTTATTCCTCCAACAAACACAAACAAGCTTACTAAGCTTATTATTGCCAGAAGGACTAAGTCTCTAATTGCTAGAATAAATGTATAATCTGTTGTTCTCCAAGAAAACATAAAGATGATGATTGTTGTTATAATGACGCTAAATAAAAACTCATGACTCTCGGTTGCATCGAATTTAAAGTTTCTTTTTAGACGTGTTTCAAGACTCATGCTTTAATTATTGCTAATAATCATTTAAAAAGGTTTAGAATTTGTGTTTTGACTAAACATTTAAAAAGAGGCTCCCTTTTCTCTCATACACTTAAGTTTAAGGTGATTATGTTGGATTATGAAGCAATGCTAAAAAAAGGCCGAGAAGCCCTTCCTGAAGATATTACTAAAGGAGAACGATTTACTATTCCTAAAATTAAAGGTCATCTTCAAGGAAACAAAACAGTTATTAGCAATTTAAACCAAATTGCAAGCACCATTCAACGTCCAACTGAGATTCTTGTTAAATATATTGAAAAACAAATGGCAACTAAAGGATTAGTTGAAAACACTTTTGTAATTTTTAACACTAAACTTTCTGCCTCCAAAATTAACGAGCGTATTCAACAGTTTACTGATCAATTTGTTATTTGTAAAGAATGTGGAAAACCTGACACTAAGCTTTCAAAAGATACTGGCGTTTATTTTGTTAGATGTAGTGCGTGTGGTGCAAAATATTCTGTTAATAGTAAATTCTAATTTTTGATATGGTTTTTTATGATTCTGTCATGAATTGTCCTAATCCTGTTTGTTTTTCTTTTTCTATTCCAAAAACATCTGTTATTCTTCTTTTTGTCAAATATAGTGTTTCTTTTAGATATGGTGTACACCCATATTCTTCTGCCAGTTTTATACTCATGTCTATGTATTTTACTATCGATCCTTCTGATATTGTAAATAATATTTTCCCACCACATTCGTCACATTTTCCTATTAGTGGTGGTCGTCTATATTTTTTGTTACACGAAACACATCTAAATTGTTGTAAACTAAATTTTCTCAAGTTCCCTTTTGTGTCTCTAATAAAGTGTTTATCTATTGTTAATCTAGCGACATCACTTGCATCAACAGCTCTAATTTTTTTTGCCAAGTCCATTTGACTTGCTATTTTTTCTGCCATGCTTGGTAATAATTTGTAGTCTGAACATAAAACGCCTAAATTTAAATCACTTGTATTGTGTGTAAACATCATTCCTTCGAACTGTTTTTCTGTTCCAAGCACGTCTTCGATTCGTTGTATTTTTATGTCCCAAGGGTATTTGTATTCATCTGCTGCTCTATAAAATTTTAAAGGATAATGATCGACGATATCAACATTAAATGCCATATCATCCACTTCTGAAGGATCTAAAAGGGTTGTAAGAACAATAGGTGCATCCATCGTGCTTCCTCTGCTTGTTCCCATATACTTTTTTGAAAAATTAAGCATGGCATCTGTTAGTAAAAAAACACAACTTTCATCACCATCACAATCTCGTCTCATTGCCGCGTGATAAAGCGGATGTGCCAAAAAACCTTGTGTTTTTGAAAATCCAATTATTCTTCCAACCGTTCCTGCTGAGGTGTGTGGCGCTAGACCAATCACTAGGTGTCCTGCTAAATCTTCTGCAGTTTTGCAATTGTAAAATGCTGGTTGTTCGTAGAGAACTTCTAGCATTTCATCAATGAATTGTGTTGTTCTTAAAAGAACCAAATCACTTCCTTCGTCCAACGCGTCAGGACATGCAGGCAAAACTAGATCTTGTGCTTTTAATTCTAAGATTTGTTCTTCGTTTGTTAATTCTTTTCCATAAATATCTTTTTTATATCCTAATTCTATTAATCTTGAAACTGATGTTCCTATCTCTTTTGGCTTAAAATGTGTTAGTGTTATCTCGCTTGCATCATATCTAACAGTTCCGTCTTTATTTACATGAACTCCGTGTTTTGCTCTAAGTATTGCTTTGATTAAATGTTCGGGAGTGTGGTCTTTTCCAACTGTTCCTCTAACGCCTTTGATTAAATCTGGATAAATTTTTGTATCCATTTTCTTAAGACAATAATCAAAAAGAGATCTTATCGGAACACTCCATTCCTTATAATCCATAATAAATTCTCCTTCTTTTTTTTCATATTTATCTGGATGAATTTCTTCTTTTGTTTTAGGATTATATTTGTATCTTACAGTTTTGCTTTCACACATATCACATATTGAGAACGGTGTTCGATTTTTACATTTTGGACAAATGTATATTGGAAAAGAACTTGTTACTTTTCCCACTTCAAGTGCTGATTGAAAACTTCTTAGTCGTCCACCCTCTTCTCCTACTGGAAAAAGACCATGGGGGCTTCCTGTTAGTTTTCTCATCTTTGCTTTTTCTGGTCGTCCCATTCTTGAGCCAATAAATAATCCTGATTTGTCTTTCACAAGATATGGTGCTAGTTCGTTTACAAATTCTAAAACATTTTTGCTTTCTGTTTCTTCAATTAAGTTTGCAACGCTTTTTGCGTCAAGTGAACATCTAATGTTAAGACTTGTTATTATTGCAAGAGTTTTATCTTCTGTTATTATTACTTTATTATCAACAACATCGTGCGGTATTCCAAGTATTTCTAATGCTCTTTTTCCTGATTTATATTCGTCTGCATACGGAAGAATTATTTTTTCATCTTCTAGTTTAAAATTTGCTTGTTCAAGCCATCTGATAAAATCTTTTAAGTTATCAAGTGTTATTTCTTTGTAAAAATATGTATGTCTTGGGTGTAATGCTGTTTTTGTTTTCATTGCAATATTTTTTGCAGTAATAAAAGATACTTTGGTTTCAATTGGATGCTCATATATTTGCTTTAATGAACTTTCTGACAATCCTAAATACTCTGCATGGTCGTTTATTTCTTTACTTTCTGTTTGTTCTTCCAGTGCTTCTTTCAGTTCCAAAATCCAATATTCTTCACAATATCCTGGTGGAACTAAAATATGTGCTCTATCAAAAAAGTCACCATAGTTAATTAGGACATCTCCTAAATAAATTATTTCTTCAACATCTTTACTTAACTGACTTGCTTCACCAACATCGTCTAAGTATTTTACTGTTCCATTTTTTAATTTTACAACCGGTCCACAAATGCTATCGCATGGAGTAAATGCAGCTGCTTTTCCTGGTCGTTCAACTTTTAGTTGTGTTCCTGTTGCTATTAAATTATTAAGAACTGCTAGTGTTGCGGGATGTGCACTTTGTCCGGAGTATCCGCTTGCTCGACTTCTTCCATAACGTAATCTAAATCCCCCACTTCTCATGGGGTGCCCAAGAACAGGTCGTCCACCAACAAGGTCTTTTACAAACACGCCGTCTGGTTTTACTTTTGCTCCACCATCTTCGCTTTTCTTTCCTGATGCTGAGATTTTTGTTTTCAATTCTTTTTGTAGTTTGATGTGTTTTTCAAGAAAATCCCAGTCTTCCATTCCCATTTCATGTCCCCATGTTCCTAATTTTTTCCATAGTTTTGGAGCTTTTAATGGAATACATGATGAGTGAATTAAACAATATCCGCTTCTAAGTAAATTTGTTTCTACTCTTGGCAAATCTTTTAGGCTTGCATTAGATAATTCTCTTTTTTCACTTGGGTCTCCTGCGATTTCAACAGGAATATTTTTCATTAGAAATTCTGTTTCTTCTTTGAATGGATAGTATTGTAAGTTTGCGATGTATTGATGATAATCTTCAAGTTCTGCAAAACATCTTAGTATTTCTTTTTCGTCAGGATCATACTTTGCGTATCCCAAATGTTTTCTCACATAGTCTGCGATTAGGACGCTTGTTGCTGCAGCAGTTCCTCCCGCGTTTCGAATCGGTCCTGCATAATTTAATCTAAAAAATTTTCCTTGCCCGTCTCTTCGTGGTTTAATCTCTATGCTTGTCAACCCTTCAAGTGGACTAGAAACAACACCCACTGTAACGTATGCAAATCCTGTTCGCACACCAATTTCTATTGCTTCAAGTTCTGTTTCAAATTTTACGTGTTTTTGTTGTGCAATCTCGAGCGCAATTTCCATCGCAACTCTCCAATCTTGAGATCCATATTTTTTTTCTAATTCAATTATTCTTTCAACTACTGTGCTTTCTCCAATTTTTGGAGCTAAAACAGAAATAAGACCTACTACTCTTTCAGCCATGTTTTTTGCTAGTTTAATTTCAACTTCTTCGTCAGGATCATATCCTTTAGCTCTTGCTAGTTTTGATACTTTGTGAGCTCTTTTTGTATAAGAATCAAGATATTCAAAATATTCTAAAATTTCCTTGCTACATTTAATGTCTGTTTCGACCAAATAAGCACCCCATTTAAGCTAAACCATATACTGGTATTGTTTGAAAATCAAGAAGAAGAACACCTATTTAAAACTTCCCCCGCATGTACAATTTACTTTCTTTTTCATCTTTTTTCATTCAATCCGCACTGGTCAATTTGACATCTACAACACAACTTTATAAATGCACTTTCGTTCTAGTAGTTATATGCTTAAAGATTTCACTCCACGTCCTTATCAGTCTGCTATTTTTGAAACTTTAGCCAATAATAATACTCTTGTAGTTCTCCCAACAGGTCTTGGAAAAACGGCCATTGCAATGATGATTGCTGCTCGTCGATTGTTTTTATATCCCACAAAAAAAATTGTTTTTGTTGCCCCAACGAAACCTCTTGTTGAACAACAACTAACTTCTTTTAACAATCAATTTTTTCTAGGTCAAGAAGAGTTCGCTTTATTTACTGGTTCTATTCCTCCTTCTCAACGAAAAAGTCTTTGGAAGAAAGCAAGATTTATTTTTTCCACTCCACAAACAATTGAAAATGATGTTCTAAGTGGTAATGTCGATTTAAGTGAAGTGTCTTTGTTTATTTTTGATGAAGCTCATCGAGCAACTGGAGATTATGCTTATGTTTTTTTGGCAAAAAAATATGTTGAAGATTCTTCTTGCGTTCGTATTGTTGCATTGACTGCTTCACCAGGTGCTGATGTTGATAAAATAAAAGAGGTTTCTTCAAATTTATTTATTGAACGAATTGAATATCGTTCTATCGATTCTCCTGACGTTAAACCTTTCACGAATAATGTTGATGTTAAATGGGATGAAGTTGTCCTTTCAAAACCACATCAAAGAATTGTTGACTATTTAACAAATGCTTATAACAAAAAATTAAAGAAGATAAAAGAGTTTGGTCTCTTACAAGGCCCTGTTAGTTCATATTCTAAAACTCAACTTCTAAAAATGCAGCAAGAACTTCACAGTTCTATTTCTAGTGGTGAAATGACTCCTGAAATTCTTCAAAGTATAAGTCTTTTAGCTGAATCTCTAAAGCTTTCACACGCAATTGAACTAGCACAAACTCAAACACTTTTTGCATTAAACGAATATCTTTATGGTATTCTTTCAAGTTCTAGAAATTCAAAAACTAAAGCAATAAAAAATCTTGTCAAAGATCCTGATTTCCTTTCAGCCTTATCAATTACGCGCGATTTACTAAAAGAAAATGTTGAGCATCCTAAACTTTCGATTTTAGTCAGACGAATAAAAGCCATTCTTGACATTAAGCCAGATGCTAAAATAATTGTTTTTTCTCAATATAGAGACACTGCATCTCAAATTGAAAAAAGATTGTCTGATTTTGCTTCCTCATCTGTTTTTTTTGGTCAAGCAAAAAAGAATGGTGTTTCTTTTTCTCAGAAAAAACAAAAAGAAGTTCTTGAAAATTTTCGTGAAAATAAGTTTTCTGTTTTAATCGCAACCAGTGTAGCTGAAGAAGGCCTTGATATTCCTAGTGTTGATTTTGTTTTCTTCTTTGAACCCGTTCCTAGTGCTATTCGCTCTGTTCAACGAAGAGGAAGAACAGGAAGACATGGAGAAGGTTTTGTTAATGTCCTTGTCACTAAAGGAACAAAAGATGAAGCAAGTAAATGGGTTTCCTTTCATAAAGAAAAACGAATGTATTCTGTTCTTGAGACCTTATCCAAATCTTTTAATTTATCTTCTTCTCAAAAATCAATTTCTAGTTTCGAACGTGATGCAATTAAAGTGATGCAAAAAAATTCAACAGACGATATTAAAAAGAAAAAAACTGATTTTAAAATTGTCGCCGATCATAGAGAAAAAGGTTCCGCTCTTCTTAAGAACTTAATTGATGCAGGTGTTGATTTACAACTTAAACAATTGGATGTTGGAGATTACATGTTGTCGCCTGATGTTTGTGTTGAATTCAAAAACGCAAGAGATTTTTTAGATTCAATTGTTGATGGGAGAATACTAACTCAATTAAGATCTTTGGTTCAGTATCCAAAGCCTTTGTTTGTTATTGAAGGTGATTTAAATGAAGCTGCATCCAGGAAAGTTGATCAAAACGCAATTCATGGAATGCTTGCAACAATCGCGATATCTTATCGAATTCCTGTGCTAAGAACCTCAGGTCCTTTAGAGTCTGCAAAATTGTTTATAACTATTGCAAAAAGAGAGCAAGTTGCAGGAACTGATCTGTTTACTTTTCACACTTCTAAACCATTAGAAGAAGGGATGTTACAAGAGTATATTGTGGGTAGTTTTCCAACAATAGGTCCTGCTTTGGCTAAAGCATTATTAGAGCATTTTGATACTATTCAAAAAATTATTACTGCATCTGTTGATGATTTTAAGAAAATTCCTTTAATTGGTGACAAGAAAGCAACAGAATTATATAAGATTTTTAATCAATCTTATAAAGAAACTAAAAAGAATCCTTACAAGCAGTAAAGTTTTTATTAAAGCGAGGTTTATTGATTTACAATGTTTATAGCAACTTCTCTAATGCACTACAAACGGCCCGAAGTTCAAAAGGCAATTGTAGAGCAAGCTTCAAGCAAAGAAGTTAGTGTTATGTTTGGTCCTGAAAAATTTGGTAAACGACCAGACCTGATTGCCTATGAGAATGATGTTTTAGAGTTTGCTAAACGAAAGGCGTCTTCTTTTCATTGTTCTGAAGAGCTTTGGCGAAATCCTTTGTTAATTAAGACTGGAATGAGTAGAAAAGAACTTGATGAACTTCGAGTTGGTTGGGATTTAATTTTAGATATTGATTGTCCTGATTGGGAATTTTCAAAATTAATAACTCATTTGTTTGTTAAAGCATTAAACGATCACGGTATTAATTCTGTCACAACTAAGTTTTCTGGTAACAAAGGTTTTCATATCGCCGTCCCCTTTGAAGCATTTCCCGATGTCATTCCTTTTAAGGACGATGAAGGCAATTTGTTAAACAGGGAAGTTAAAGATTTATTTCCTGAAGCTCCAAGAAAAATTGCTATTTATCTTTTAAGTTTCATGACTGAGAATTATGCAACCATTAGGGATGGTGGTGTTGATTTTGATGGCCATTTTTTCTCCTTAGATTATTTAAAAAATATAGTCACATCCTCTTCACAATCCCTTGTTGCTTTCCAATGTTCAAGTTGTCATTCTGTTTTAGATTCTGATTTTCAGAAACCAAGAACTGTTTTTAGATGTTCTAAATGCGGTCATGAATCACATCCAACAGGAAATCCTGATGTTATTCGTTGTGAAAAATGTTCTCATCCTGTTGAATTTCAAGTTGAAAAATCAGGCTGTCCTCGGTGTGGTTCGATGCTTGCACCTGAAAGAAAACCAAATCTTCTAGCCGTTATCGAAGTTGATACTGTTCTTATTTCTTCACGCCATCTTTATCGAATGCCTTTTTCTCTTCACGAAAAATCCGGTCTTGTCTCTATTCCTATTAACAATGAAGATATTTTGTCTTTTGAGAAATCTTTTGCAAAACCAAATAAAATACGTTTTGACATTCCTTTTTTATCGCGATCCTCTGCTGTAAAGGGTGAAGCTTCTAAATTATTTGTTGAGGCTTTTGATAGAACGTCTGTTACTGAAGAAAGAAAGTTTACTCTTCGTCAAGAAATTCCTATCCCTGAAGATGCTATTCCTGAAGAATTTTTCCCTCCTTGTATTCAAAGAATCTTTGCAGGTCTTGAAGATGGTAAAAAACGGGCAATGTTTGTTTTGGTTAATTTTTTGCGTGTTTCTGGTTGGGGTAAGGATCAAATCGAGGAGCGATTGCGTCTTTGGAACAAAAATAACGATGAAGCCTTAAGAGAACAGTATATTAAAGGCCAATTATTCCAGATTAAGAAAGGAAAGGGGGCTCTTCCTCCTCCTAATTGCTCTAATCAAGATTATTATAAGTCTTTACTGATTTGTAACCCTGATTCTTTCTGTTCTAAGATAAAGAACCCTGCAATGTACGCTAAACGTAAATACGAACTAGAACAGCAGGCTCAAAAGAAACAGAGCAAGAAGAAGCCTTCAAAAAAATCTGAAACTGACAAAAAACCAAAAAAAGACGCTCCTAAAAAAAGCTCAAAAAAGACGGAAAAAACAACAAAAGAGGAAAATTAAGCTTTTTTCAGTTAAATTAGTTCTTTTTGACTTTTATTTCTTGATTTGAGATATAATTAAAAGAAACATTTATAAACAAAATAATGTTTCTCTCTCCTACTCACAATATTGATTGTGATGATATCGGCCTGAAAATAAACCTTTTTCAGTACCTAACTCATATTCTATCCTGAGTATTACGGTTTCTAAATTGGTTAATTGTTCAAGTCAATTATACTCAAAAACATAAAAACATAGTGTATAAAAAATGGGAAAAAGATTAAATCCTCGACACGGAAGCATGCAATTTTGGCCTAGAGTTAGAGCTAAAAAAGCATATGCACGAGTTAGATCCCTTCCAGACGTAAAAGAAGTTAAACCTCTAGTTTTTGCAGGTTACAAAGCTGGGATGACTCACGTGATCGTGACAGATAATGACAAAAACTCCTTAACTAAAGGAGAAAAAGTTGCATACCCTGTAACTGTTGTTGAATGTCCTTCATTAAAAATTTCTTCTGTAAGATTCTACGAACCAGCTGGTTATGGTAGTAAAATTACAAAAGAATTATTCTTCAAGGTCGACAAAGAGTTCTCAAAAAGAGCTCCTGTTTCTAAAACATTATCTACTGCTCAAGATTTAGATAAAGTTGATTTAACTAATGTAACTAACATTACTGTTGTTGCATACACTCAACCTAAACAAACAGGTCTTGGCAAGAAAACTCCGGAAATTTTCGAAATGGGTCTTGGTGGGTCTAATGAAGAAAAAATCACTTTCTTAAAAGAAAAAATTGCTTCTGAAATTACTGCAAGCGACGTATTATCGGTTGGTAGTATGGTTGATGTCCGAGCAGTAACTAAAGGTAAAGGAAATCAAGGTCCAGTTAAACGATTCGGAATTAGTCTTAGAGCTAAAAAATCTGAAAAAGTAAAACGAGGTCCTGGTTCTCTTGGTGGCTGGAAAGCACAAGGTCATGTTATGTATAGAATTGCATATTCTGGTCAAACTGGCTATCACCAAAGAACACAATACAACAACCTAATTTTAGGTATCTATGATGATGTAGAAAAAGTAAATCCAAAAGGTGGATTTGTTGACTTTGGTTTAGTTAAAGCTAACTACGTTTTAGTTAAAGGTTCAATTCCTGGAACAAAAAAACGACTTGTTACTCTAACTGCTCCTCTTAGAGTTTCTAAGAAAAAAGCAACACCTACTGTTGAATTTATCAGCATAGAATCAAAACAAGGTAACTAGGTGCAGACGATGAAATTAAAAGTTTATGATAAAACAAAGTCTGAGGTAAAATCTGTTAACCTTCCAAAACAATTTGAAGAACCTGTTCGAACTGACTTGATTAAAAGAGCAGTTCTAGCAATCCAAGCAGCACGAAGACAAAAATACGGTGCAAAGCCTGATGCTGGTATGCGTTATTCTTCATATGTTTCGAAAAGACGACATAATTACAAAGGTACATATGGTATCGGTCAATCTAGAACTCCAAGAAAAGTTCTAAACCGACGAGGTACAAGATTCTTTTTTGTTGGTGCAACTGCTCCACAAACTGTTGGTGGTCGAAGAGCTCATCCGCCAAAAGCTGAAAAAGAATGGACTCAAAAAATTAATGTTAAAGAAAGACGAAAAGCTATCCGTTCTGCTCTAGCTGCAACTGTTGATGTTGAAGCTGTAAAAGAAAGAGGACATTTTGTTCCTGCTGGATTTCCTTTCGCACTTGATAACTCATTTGAAGAAATGGCTAAAACAAAAGATGTTATTTTGGCACTTGAAACTTTAGGTTTCAAAGAAGAAATGACTCGAGCAGAAACTACAACTATTAGAGCAGGTGTTGGTAAAAGACGAGGTCGAAAAACAATCACAAAGAAATCTTTCTTATTCGTTGTTTCAAAAGACTGTCCATTACTAAAATCAGCATCAAACATTCCAGGTGCAGAAATTGTTCCTGTTAATGGATTAAATGCAGAGTTATTAGCTCCTGGTACTCACCATGGACGATTAACTCTATTTACTGATGCGGCTCTTGATGTTCTAGCTGAACAAAATCTGTTCGTTGATGTTCGAGGTGGTAAACAATGATTATTATAGCTCCACTTTCAACTGAAAAAGCTGTTCGATTAATGGAAGCAGAAAACAAACTTGTTTTCCTTGTTGATCGAAAAGCATCCAAAGCTGATATCAAAAAAGAATTAGAAGAAACTTACAAAGTTAAAGTTAAAGCAGTTAATACACTGATAGGACCCGACGCTAAGAAACGGGCTTATGTGACTTTTGCAGATGAAACTCCTGCAATTGATCTAGCAACAAAGCTTGAGCTAATGTAGGTGTAGAAAAATGGGAAAACCAATCACAGCACAAAAACGAGGAAAAGGTTCTGCTACATTTAGAACACATTCATTTAAGTTCAAGGGTCAAGCAAAAATTCTTAATCAGAATACAGGTGCTCTTGTAACAGACATTGTTCATTGCGCAGGTCACAGCGCTCCATTAGCATTATTATATTACAATGATGGTAGCTCAGCTTATACAATTGCTGCAGAAGGAATGACTGTTGGAGATAACATCTCTCTTAGTGATATTGACAGTGAACTTAAAGTTGGAAATGTATTTCCGCTAAAAGATATTCCTGAAGGAGTAGCTGTATATAATATTGAAGCAAGACCAAATGATGGTGGTAAATTTGTACGAGCATCTGGTGGTTCTGCAAGAATTATCTCAAAAGCTAAAGACGGCATTATTATTCAGATGCCTTCAAGAAAACAAAAGAAATTCAATCCTGACTGCCGAGCAACAATTGGTGTTGTAGCAGGTGGTGGACGAGTTGATAAGCCATTCCTAAAAGCTGGTACTAAGTACTATGCAATGAAAGCACGAAATAAATATTGGCCTATAGTTTCTGCAAGTGCGATGAACGCTGTTGCCCATCCATTTGGTAACAAACGTACTCTTCGGAAATCTAAAGCGAAACCTGCTCCTAAGAACGCTCCACCTGGACGACTTGTTGGTGCAATCCGTGCAAGAAAAACTGGAAGGTCTCGAGGTAAGAGGGTATAAAAATGGCACTGAAAATTTTCAAATTCAAAAACAAAACCATTGAGGAATTAAAAGCTCTATCTATTGCTGAGTTCGTGGAACTTCTTCCATCTCGGCAAAGAAGATCTTACACTCGAGGTTTCTCTGATGAAAAGAAAAAATTAATCAAGAAACTAGAAAAAAAGAACAACGTTAAAACTCATCTTCGAGACATGATTGTTCTTCCTATCATGGTTGGTAAGACAGTTCAAATACATAACGGTAAAGGCTTTGAAGCAATCGTTATTCAAAACGAAATGATTGGTCACTTCCTTGGTGAATTCGCTTTAACTAGAAAAAAAGCAAACCACACAAGTGTTGGTGTAACCAACAAACCAAAAAAGTAGGTAGGCTGCGATGACAAAAACAAATTATGCACATAAAAATTTGGACAACCACACAGCAAAAGCTTACGGTAAAAGTTTAGGTATTTCAACTAAAGTTGCTATTAATATTGCAAAAAAACTTAGAGGAATGAATGCAGACAAAGCAGTTGCTTATCTTGATCGTGTTGCTAAACTAGAACAAGCTGTTCCATACACTAGATTTACTGATGGTGTTGGTCATAGAAAAGGACCGATGGCTTCAGGTAGATTCCCTGTAAAAGCAGCAACTGAAATCAACATGGTTTTAAAATCCGCAATTGCAAACGCAGCAAATCTAAATTTATCTGAAGAGTTAGTTATTGATAATATCATTGCTAACAAAGCAGGAAACAGATTCCACTTTGGTCGACAAAGAAGACGAGCAATGAAACAAACACATGTTGAAATTGTTCTTCGAGAAATTGAAGGTAAACCTAAAACAACTAAAAAAGCAGATGCGAAACCTGTTGAGAAAAAAACAGAAGCACCTAAAGTTGAAAAAGAAGCACCTAAAGTCGAAAAAAAAGTAGAAGAAAAATCTGAGACTGTTAAGCCAGTTGCAGAAAAGCAATCTGATGCTGTTAAGGAGGCTTCAAAATGATTGAACGAAAATTCGTATCTCAAAATTTCAAAGAATTTCAAATCAAAGAGTACGTTAAGAAAACTCTAAGTCGAGTTGGTTTAAGTAATGTTAAATTACAAAGAACCAGTCTTGGTGAACGACTTGTTATCTCTGCTTCAAGACCTGGACTTGTTGTTGGTCGAGGAGGTTCAACTATTCAACGTTTAACTTCTGATCTTAAAACAAAATTTCATCTTGAAAATCCTCAAATCGAAATTGAAGAAATCAAAGACTTTAGTTTAGACGCAGGAGTTGTTGCAGAATCTATTGTAAGTCAATTAGAAAGATTTGGTACTCAAAGATTTAAAGGTATTGGACACAAATCATTAGAATCTGTAATGAGAGCTGGCGCACTTGGTGTTGAAGTTCTTATTTCTGGAAAGATTCCTTCTTCAAGAGCTAAAACTTGGCGATTTGCTGATGGTTACATGAAGAAATGTGGTGATATTGCGATTACTGGTGTTGATACTAGCAAAACATTTGCTTGTCTAAAAACTGGTGTTGTTGGTGTTCAAGTTCGAATCATGCCTGGAACTACAAAACTTCCAGATCAAATAACTTTTGACTATAATGATGCGACTTCAGGTCCAATCGTTGAAGAAGTTAACACTCCTGTTGTTAAGGACGACAACGAAGAAAAACCAAAAAAGAAAGCTTCTAAAAAAGCTTCTAAAAAGGCAACCAAAAAAACAGAGACTAAAGATTCCAAAAAATCCGAAGAACCTGTTGTTGAAGGTGACGCACAATGAAATTCAAAGATATAGCTAGCATGAGCGATGCAGACAGAAAAAAAACTGTTACTGAATCCAAAGCAGAACTAATCAAACTTAATGGTCAGTCAGCTACAGGAACAACTCCTAAAAGTCCTGGCCGAATTAAACAACTAAAAAAAACTATTGCGCGAGTATTAACTTTAGAGAACCAAAAGCAATCTGCTTCTAGTTCTTCAAAAGAAGTTGATGTTGCGGAGAAAAAATAAAAAATGGTTGAGTTTG
Organism: Candidatus Woesearchaeota archaeon; assembly: GCA_016926395.1. Taxonomy (GTDB): domain Archaea; phylum Nanobdellota; class Nanobdellia; order Woesearchaeales; family SKGA01; genus SKGA01. The sequence continues at coordinate 6,986 of JAFGOT010000009.1, read as the reverse complement.
ATCCAATAACTGGTCTTCCAATGGAATTATCCGCTTGGGATAATATTGCAAAGGAAGGTCAAAAAATTGTTGTTAGAATCATCAAAAAAAAGTTCGGCAAGCAATATACTGTTGTTGAAGGTTTGAATCCAAGTGACGTTGATGTAAAAGATGTTACTAAAAAACTAAAAAACAAATTTGCATGCGGTGGTACTGCAAAAAAAGACTTTGTTGAACTTCAGGGTAATCACATAAAAACCATTAAAGACGCACTTGTTGCAATGGGTTTTAATCCTGAATCAATTGAGGTTGACAACAAAATTGGTCGCTAAAAATTCCCTTCCATTCATCGGCAAGAAAGTAGAGATCCTCTCCTCTTCAAACGAATCTTACATTGGAACCGTAGGAATCATCCTTGATGAGACAAAGAACTCTTTCGTCATTGATGTCGCTGGGAAACGGAAAATCATATTGAAAAAAGGAACCAAGTTTGAAATAAACAAACAAATTGTTTGCGGTGATGACATCGCTAAACGAATTGAAGAAAGAATTAAAAAAAATTCATGAAACAAACGAGGAAAATAATAATGCAATCCATTAGTACAAGAGGAAAATCATTTGTTGGCAAGGTTGTGAGTGCAAAAATGCACCGAACTGTTGTTGTAGAATGGGAACGAAGAGTTCTTATTCCAAAATTTAATCGTTATACAAAAAGACGATCAAAAGTTTCAGCACACAACCCTGATGAAATCAATGCAAAGGAAGGCGACATTGTTCGAATTAAAGAAGTTCGACCACTTTCCAAAACTAAAAACTTCACTGTTGTGGAAATTTTAGAGTCTTTAGATCAAGAATAGGTGAATAACTATGAAAGCAATCAAAGCAAACGTAACAAATGGTTTACAAGTTGGCTCTATAGTTGAAACCTGTGATAACTCTGGAGCAAAAATTGTCAAAATTACTGGCGTTAAAAGAAAAAAAACTGTTAAAGGTAGAGTTCCTGGTGCAGGAGTTGGAGACATGGTTGTTTGTGCTGTTAAAAAAGGCCGACCAGACATGAGAAAAACTGTTGTTTTTGGTGTTGTTGTTAGACAAAAAAAAGAATACCGGCGACCAGATGGAACAAGAGTAACTTTTGAAGATAACGCTATTGTTGTATTAAAAGATGAAAAAGGTAACCCAAAAGGTACAATCTTTAAAGGTCCTATTGCAAAGGAAGCTGCTAGTCGATGGCCAGCTGTTGCTAAAGTTGCAAATATTATTGTTTAGGAGTAAAAAAAATGAAATCAGTATTTTCAATGAATTGGCTTCGAAGTATCCAGCCTCGAAAACAGCGAAAATTCAGACATAATGCACCTGCTCACATTAGAGGTAGGTTCTTATCTGCTCCTTTATCTAAAGACTTAAAGAAAAAGTATAATGTAAATGCAGTTCGAGTTCGAGCTGGAGATACTGTTACTGTTCTTAGAGGTCAATTTAAAGGAAAAAGTGGCGCTGTTGATAGAGTGGATGTTTCAAGAGAAAAAATCTACGTTGTAGGTGTTGAAACAATCAAAAAGGATGGTGCAAAATCACTTTATCCTATCCACGCATCAAATGTTGTGGTTACTGCAGTAGTATCTGATGATAAAAAAAGATTCAATGTTTCTGCTGCAAAAAAAGAAACAAAGGAGAGTAACTAAAAATGGTTAAGAATCATCTAAAACGACTAGCAAGTCCAAAAACTTGGCCTATTGGTAAAAAAGTTCTTACTTTTGTTGCTCGGCCAATGCCTGGTGCACACAAAGACACTCATCAAGTTCCAATTACTGTTTTCTTAAGAGACATGGTTAAAGTTGTTGATAATGTTAAAGAAGTAAAGTTTGTTCTTCATAACAAAGATTGTCTTGTTGATGGTGCTGCTATTCATGATAATAAACGAGGAGTTGGTATTTTTGATACTATTGCTCTTCCTAAATTAAACAAATACTATAGAGTTTGTATTACTAACAAAAACAAATTATCTTTAATTGAAATCGATGAAAAAGAATCAACTCAAAAAGTATGTAAGATAACTGGGAAAAAAGTTCTAAAGGGAAATAAAATCCAACTTAACACTGAGGATGGACGAAATTTTTTAGTAGACAAAGATGCTTACAAAGTAGGCGACTCTGTCATTACAGAACTTCCAAAACAAAAAATCACCAGCCACTTACCACTTGACAAAGGAGCTTTAGTTTACTTAATTGAAGGTACTCAAGTTGGTAACGTTGCAACTGTTGAAGCAGTTGAAGAAACTGTAATTACAATTAAAATTGGTGACAAGGTTGTTCGAACCCAAAAAGACTACGCAGTAGTTATTGGTAAAGACAAACCCCTACTTAAGGTAAACTAGTTCGAAAAGGTGAAAGCAAATGAATAAAATGCAAGAAATCCGGATTGAAAAAGTAACCTTAAACATTGGTGCTGGTCGAGATGAAAAAGTTTTGAAAAAGGCAGTTAAGTTAATTGAAAACATTACTGGTATTGCTCCTGTTCAAACTGTTACTCAAAAAAGACTTGCAGCATGGGGTCTTAGACCTGGTTTACCTATTGGTGCCAAACTTACTATTCGAGATGCTGAGCAAATCAAAGATTTAACATCTAGATTCTTAGCAGCTAAAGAAAAAAGAATCAAACCTTCTTGGTTTGATAATAATGGAAATATTTCCTTTGGTATTCACGAATACGTTGACATCCCTGGTGTTAAGTATGACACAGAAGTTGGAATTCTTGGTCTTCAAGTTTCCATAACTTTAACTCGACCAGGTTTTAGAGTTAAAAGAAGAAAACTTCTAAAATCAAAAGTTGGTACACACCAATTAATCTCTAAAGAAGATGCAATCAAATTCTTAACAGAGAATTATGGAGTAACAATGGAGGAATAAAAAATGACAACTTCAGATCATAACAAAGTCCTTGCTCAAATTGGTCACAAACCAGGTAAGTATCAAAAATGGGAAAAGCACAACACGCCAAGAGATAGAAAATTTGGCGAATCAACCAAGAAGTGTGAAAACTGTGGTAGAACAGGCGGTCATATTTCAAAGTATGGTCTTAATGTTTGCAGACAATGTTTCAGAGATTATGCATTAAAACTTGGTTTCAAGAAATTTAATTGAGGAGAAAAAAATGTCACTAAATGATACTCTGGCAACTGTCCTTTCACAAATTGATAACGCTGTTCACGTTGGTAAAAGTTCCATAACTACAAAGCATGGTTCAAAACAAATCAAAACAGTTCTATCAATTATGCATGATAAAGGTTATATTGGTAATTACGAAGAAGTAATTGACTCTAAAGGAAATTATTTTGTAGTTAGCTTAATTGGTAGTTTAAATAAATGCGGAGTTGTTAAACCTCGTTTTTCTGTTAAAGCAGATCAACTAGAGAGATATGAAAAACAATTCCTGCCTGCTCGAGACTTCGGAGTCTTAATCATTTCTACAAATCAAGGAATGATGTCTCACATTGAAGCAAAAGAGAAAGGCATTGGTGGAAGATTAATTTCTTACTGTTATTAGAGGAAAGAAAAAATGGCTACAGAAAATGTAAAACAAGTGGTACCTGTTCCTGAGGGCCTATCCGCTTCCCTTGACGGCGCAACTTTGTCGATTCAAGGTGCAAAGGGAACTGTAACTCGGTCTTTCCTTCACCCAAAGATTCAACTTAGTGTAACAAGCGAAGGCGTAGAACTTTTAGCTCCAAAATTCACTCGTTTCGAAAAGAAAATGATGAATACTTTCGTTGCTCACATTAAGAATATGTTCAAAGGCGCAAGCGTTGGCCATCATTACAAATTAAAAATTTGTTCTGGTCACTTCCCTATGAATGTAAGTCTTAAAGGAAATACACTTGAAGTAAAAAACTTTATTGGTGAAGCTGTTCCAAGAACAATGACCTTCAAAGAAGGTGTTACCGTTAAACTTAATGGCGATATGATTGATGTAGAAGGAATTGACAAAGAAAAAACTTCTCAAGCTGCTGCTTCTATCGAAAAATTAACTCGAAGAAATGGTTTTGATCGAAGAATCTTTCAAGATGGAATCTACATTGTTGACAAAGACGGTAAACATGTATAGGTGAGACAAATGATAGAAAGATTATTAGAAATAAAACGAAAACTAAAGTCTCGAAAACCTAACTTTAGAAGACACGATTCTCATAAAAAAGTAAGAGTTTCGGCTTCCTGGAGAAGTCCAAAAGGTCATCAAAGTAAACAACGACTTAATAGACGTGGTTATGCAAGAGGCATTGCAACTGGTTACGGAGCTCCAAAAGAAGTTTATGGTTTAACTAGAGATGGTTTAACTCAAAATGTCATTTCTTCAGTTAAAGAATTAGATGCTTTTGATCCTAAAAAAGACGGAATTATAATTTCTCGAACTCTTGGTAATAGAAAAAGAGTAGATGTTGTAAAAGCAGCAACTGAAAAGAAATTTGTTATTCTAAATCTTGATGTAGAAAAATTCAACAAATCTATGGAAGCTCAATTAAAAGAAAAAGAATCTCGTCAAAAAGTTATTGCTAAAAAACGAGACGAAAAAGAAAAAGCAGCTAAAAAATCCGACAAAAAATCCGACAAGCAAAGTGTTGAAAAACAAAATACTGCAGATTTGACTGACGAAGAAAAAAAGCTTGCTGAAAAAAAAGAGCACGACAAAATTTTAACTCAAAAAGGTGACCAACAATGAAACTATCTGTTCAAAAAAGATTAGCAGCAAGTGCACTTGATTGTTCTCCTAGCAGAGTAAAATTTGCTCCTGATAGACTTGCTGATATTAAAGAAGCAATCACTAAAGCTGACATTCGATCCTTAATCAATGATGGTGTTATCATCAAAGAACAAGAGAAAGGTGTTTCTCGAGCTAGAGCTAAAAAAAGAGCAACTCAACGAGCTAAAGGTCTTCAAAGAGGTCTTGGTAAACGAAAGGGTAAAGCTACTGCAATAGTTCCTAGAAAAGACGCATGGATGATTAAAATTCGAGTTCAAAGAGCTTTCATTGCAGAATTAAAAGAAAAAGAAATTGTTGATGCTGCAGGTTACAAAAATTTGTACCGAAAAGCAAAAGGCGGTTTCTTCCGTAGTAAAAGACACATCAAAATCTATATGAACGAGCACAACATTGCTCTAAAAAAGGTGGAGTGAGTATAAGATGGCAAAAAACGCAATTTACACAGTATCTTTTAGACGAAAACGAGAAGGTAGAACTCACTACAAAAAACGACTTGAGCTTCTAAAAAGCAATAGAGTTCGACTTGTTATCCGAAGATCAAACACATCTACACTTTTACAATTCGTTCAGTACCAACCTGATGGAGATAAAGTCTTAGTTACTTTTAGCTCTAATAAGTTATCAACTTACGGATGGGATTTTTCAAAAAAATCAATTCCAGCAAATTACTTAGCAGGTCTTGCTGCTGGTGCTCTAGCTAAAAAAGCAGGAGTAACTGACGCAATTCTTGATATGGGGTTAAGAACTCCTATTGCTGGTTCAAAAGTGTATGCAGCTTTGAAAGGTGTTGTTGATGCAGGTGTAGACGTCCCTAGCAGCGACAGTATTTTTCCTAGTGAAGAAAGAATATCTGGTAAACACATAGAAGATGCTAAAGATCTTCATGCAAGTTTTACTGGCTATAAAAAAGCAAAACTTGATGCATCTAAAATGAGTGAAGTTTTTGCTAAAGTTAAGGCTAAAATTCTTAGTCTTTAATTAGGTGGATAGAATGCAAAAAAAAGATAAAAAACAAAACACGTCCCAAAACAATCAACGTCAAGAATTTGATGCTGCTCAGTGGGTTCCAAAAACCGAATTAGGTAAATTGGTTAAATCTGGCGAAATTAAAAACATCGATGAAATTCTTGGTTCAGGTAAACGAATTTTAGAACCTGAAATTGTTGACTCTCTTTTGAAAACTGAATCTGAATTATTACTTATTGGTCAAGCTAAGGGTAAATTTGGTGGTGGTCAACGAAGAGTTTTCCGTCAAACACAGAAGAAAACACGAGAAGGTAACAAACCTAAGTTTGCAACTTTCGCTGTTGTTGGTGATAAAAACGGTCATGTTGGTGTGGGTTATGGTAAGTCCAAAGAAACTGTTCCTGCAAGAGAAAAAGCTTTTGCTGCTGCGAAACTTAACATGATGGTTATAAGACGGGGTACTGGCTCTTGGGAAGATCAAAGCACTGAACCTCACAGTATTCCTTTTGCTGTTGAAGGTAGTTGTGGTTCTTATAGAATCAAATTAATGCCTGCTCCAAAAGGTAAAGGTTTAATTTGTGACAAAGAAGTTGCAAAAATCTTAGACATGGCTGGTATTCAAAATGTTTGGTCTAAAAGTACAGGTCAAACAAAAAACAAATTGAATGTTATTAAAGCAACTATGCAAGCACTTATGAGACTTAACCAAGTTAGTGTTTCTGATGCACATAGAAATAGACTTGCAATCGTTGAAGGTAGTGTGGCTAAGTCTGCTATTAGTTCTCAAGAATCTGAAAACGTTCTTGAAACAGCAAAAGAAGATAGTGCTGATAAACCTAAAAAAGTTGCTAAAAAGTCTGATAAATCAACAGCTGTTAAACAGTCCGCTGATACTGAGGTGAAACAAGATGAGTAAAATCGCTGTTATCCTTGTTAGAGGTCTTGTTGGTATTAGACATGATATTAAAGAAACTCTTTTTTATCTAAATCTTAGAAAAAAACATGCTTGTGCAATTATTGAAGACACTCAAGTTACTAGAGGAATGCTTCAAAAAGTTCAAGATTATGTTACTTTTGGCGAAGTTAGTGATGATGTTCTAAAAGAACTTGCTGCTAAACGAAGAAAAGATGATAATAAAGAAGTTTATTTCCTAGCACCACCAAAAGGCGGCTTTGAACGAAAAGGTATCAAGAAGTCTTTTGTTAATGGCGGAGCTCTTGGAGATCGAAAAGAAGCAATTAACTTATTGCTTACTAAAATGATGTGAGGACAAGAAAATGAGTAT
>JAFGOT010000008.1 GCA_016926395.1 Candidatus Woesearchaeota archaeon | reverse complement strand
TCAAAATAATATTGTTATTTTTTATGCTTTTGTTTACTTTACACTTTGGTGGAGTTTTATCAGGAAAAGCAATAGGTATATTTGCAGTGATAACTTTACTTGTGGTATCGGTTCCTTATATGATTGGAACATTTCAAAACACAGAAAAAATTCAAGCACGACAAGACCAATTACAAACAGAAGCAGCGATTGCTGTTGAAAAAGCAGATTTAATTGACAGAATAATGTCTTGGGTAGAAGACTCTATGAATGCGGGGCGTGGAGAAGACATTAATACTGCCCCCCAAGAAGAGACTGCAGAATACATAGGGGTAAAAATATCTGATGTTAGATCATTAAAACAAACGTATCAAGAAGGTGAACGAGTAACGATGCTAATTGATTTTGAGGGCAAGGTATTCCAACCAACAACGCTTCGAACAGAATGTATGGCGAATAAGTATTCTGGAAAAACAAACCCTGAATCATTTGATATGCAAAGACCGATAATGGGTTCTGATGACTTACTTCCAACTCTTTATCCTAGGGTAGAATGCACTTTTGACAATTTACCAAGAGGGTCATACAAAATAGATATTTTATCTTATTATCGTCATAATTCTTCGGTTGTGTTGCCTCTTAGAATTATGTCTTATGAACAATCAAATATTTTGTATCAAAATTTTGTTGATACTGGAAAATATAAATCTGTAAAAGACTATATTGGTGGCGAACCAAAAATAATCGCTAGTTCGGGTCCTGTGGTTATTCATCCAGCAAATGATAAGAATGCTGATAGGCAATGGATTTATGTTGATCCATTAATAGTTGATAGAAATACTTTGCCAGAAAGACCATTATCTTATTTAACATTTGAACTAAAACAATCTTCACAAGATTTAGAAGGAGAAGTTCAATCAATAAGAGCGCTAAGTTTCTCAATGCCTGAAGGACTTGAAATATCTTGTAGTGGAATAAACAATGGAGAAAAAATCCCTATAAACAAAGTTGGCGACCGATGGTTAGCAGAAGCAAATTCATCCAGTTTTAATGTTGATTTAAAAGAATTAATTGATTGTCAAATATTTGCGCAAGAACAATATGTAGATAAATTTGTTCCAACAAATGCATGGTCCTCTGAATCAATAATACTTAACGTGATGTATGACTATGAACAAAAACACATATACGAAAATCCAATTCAGGTGATCTAAAATGATAAGAAAATATCTGTTCATCATCTTTATATTATTGCTTTTAGCATCATCTTCATGTACTATGCCTGCAGTCTCGCCTGGAAAAATAAATAGGGCTGCAACAGAAAACTTTTATGTAGGAAATGAAGGATTGGTAGTTAATTATTTAGACCAAGCTCCACCATCGGAAATGTTTGAAACTAGCGACTTTGATGTGCAAATGTTTATTTCAAATAAAGGTGCGTTCTCATTAGCAGAAAATTATAGCGCAAAAGCATCTTTGATTTATGATAGTTCAAAAGTAGAGAGAATAACCGATTTAGAAACAGGATATTATAGAGGTTCATATATCAACGATGGAATAATATCTCTTTTTGGAAAATCATACTATTATCCTAGTGGAGAACAAAATTATTTTGCAATTGATAGATTTAGAGCAAAAGAAGTTCCAACTAACTTCGAAACATCTCATTTAGACTTTGGTTTAAACATTTGTTATCCATACCAAACAACATTTGCTGAGGCAATATGTATAGATTCTGACCCCCAAAAAGCAGACATAAGAGTTGATGCGTGTCAAGCAGAAGATAAAAAATATGGACAAGGACAAGGAGCTCCTGTAGCAATAACTGCAGTAGATGTTCAAATGATTCCGCGTGGAACACTAGTTCAACCAAGATTTGTAATATATGTAAAGAATGAAGGAAATGGTCTTGTTTACAATTTTAATGAAAGCTTACTTGATGCGGTCACAATACCAAACAAAGGAGTAACTCATGTTTGTGGTGATATGAAAGAAGCAAAGCCGAATCAGATGAGAATAGATGCATATCTTGGAGAAGAAAAACTTGATTGTTCCCTACCTGTTCTAAGAGCAGGAGAAACAAAAATAGAATGTCAATTAACAGAATCAAAAATTCCTGGAAATGTAGCAAACTATATGTCCTCTCTTAGAGTAACTCTAAAATATTTTTACACAGAAGTGTTCTCAAAAGAAGTAGTCATAAAACAAGCTGATGACAATTTAATATCCATGATAAAACCTCTTGGACCAAGCTATTGTGCTGCATGGAAAACATATGATCAAGAAACTAAAACTTGCGTAGATAATTGCGAGTATTACGGAAAACATAATAGTACTTACTTAGACAAAGTCAAAAAACTAGATTTACCATACAATCAACAATGGAGTGGTTTATCTTGTATTTACTCAACACCTGACTCTTGTCATGATGCTGATGGGCTATGCACAACCAATTCTTCCGATTTATGCATGAGAGGGACATATTGTGGTTGGCCTGAATGTCTTCAAGGAGATAATAACCGAAAGCCATTTGTTTCAAAACACACTATTTTAGGAACCAAACTTAATCCAATACAATTTACATGGGTTTGTAACGACTTTGATGACAAATATTATGTGGAAAAACTATGTGGATGTGAAGAATACGGTTACTATCAATTTGTTGACTCAAAAACTAACTGTGGAAGCTTAGATATTGATAACATGAGCAAAATTAAAGGAGTTTTAGCTAATGAGGGATTCCAATATGTGGTAGATATACCTGCTAACAACGAACAAAAACTTTGTTATGCTGTAAAAGATAGATTGGGTGCGAGTTCGAAGGTAGAGTCGGCTGATATATAAATATCATAAAAAGCTATATAAAGCTAAAAAAACAAAATAAAAGTACTTGAGGTGTGAAAAGCTAATGAAATATACAAAAATACTTATTGCAATTCTTCTAGTTACAACTTTGGCATTAAGCGCGTGTAGCGCAGGAGATATGTTTTCAGGAGCAGGTAGAAAACAAACTGCTGATCCAAACAGAAACTATTATACGGGGACACAAGGAGTAACGATGATGTTTAGTGACCCTTCAAGTCCACCCTCAAGAATGTATTATCATAGCGATGCATCTCCAGATGACAATGTATTTGATGTAATTGTGGACTTACATAATGAAGGAACAGCGTATACTCTAGGTGCGTTATACATTTCTGGATACGATCCTTCAATGATTGAATTATATGATGAAGAAGGTCAAGCACTTTCAATAATAGAATATGGAGCTGATTGGGGAGATTGCCTGATTGATGTAGGCTTCTCAGGTAACGCAGTTGGTGGAAGTTTCTGGAATAGTATATCTGGAGCATGGAATTGTGCAGGAATGGGAGTTTCAGGTCACCGAAACAGTGCTGACGATTGGGGATTTAAAGTAAATAGCTTATCGCCTTTTCTAGATTTAGTTGGTGTTGAATCAAATTTCTTAGACGGAATTTCCTTAGCATATGACTCTAATCCTGGCGGAGACCATTTATCTTTAGGATTTGATGATGATTTCAATTTTGAATACTTAAATCATGGTCGAGGGATGATAATCTACTTAGAAGGGATTAACTTTAGACAGTATAATGGTTTAGAATATAGATTAAAGCCTGACTTAGCTGATTATCCTGGTGGAGAAAGAGACTCTATTTTATTTAGAGGAGAAATAAGAAACTTCCCACAAGGTCTTGACCAAGCAGAAGTTCCAATAATGGTAACAAATTGTTACTTATATGCTACTTATGCTGCACCGCAAGTTTGTATTGATCCTGACCCATTTAGTCAAGAAAGAAAAGTATGTTATCCACAAAGAATAACATACAATAAAGGAACTGGTGCACCAGTAAAAATAACTTCAATAGAACAAGTTGATTCTTCAAACAAAGGAACAACATTTGTTATTAACATTGACAATGTGGGCGGCGGAACAGTATATGATGCAACACACATAGAACAGTGTAGTCCTTATTATCCAATAAGACCGACAACAAGAGTTTACAACAAAGTTTACCTAACAGATGTAAGAATAGGAAATCAACACCTAACTTGTACGCCTGATAGGTGGGATGGAGTGCGTCTTGATAATGGTCATGGAGAAGTAAGATGTCATTATGACTATAATTTCCAAAGAATTGGATCTGCATTCCAAACACCACTAATAGTGGAAGTTGCTTATGGTTACGCAGAAACAATGAAAAGAACAATGACTGTTAAAAAATCTTATTAATAGGAGGAAAAGAATAAAATGAAAAAAATTTTACTAATCGCACTCGTAGCAATGGCATTGGTCCTAACTGCGTGTGGAGAACAAACACCTAATGGTCCTGTATTCGCACCATTTATTGGAGGAACTCAGGCAATAGAAATGGAACAAGTACCCGGAATGCCACCAAATGAAGTTGGTGCAATACTGGATAATGGAAATTCACCATTTGGAATCCAACTACGATTAAATAACGTTGGAGAGTATGACATTGATACAACCAAAGGAGATGAATTATTCTTAGAACTATCAGGAATTTCTTCTTCTCAATTTGGAATCACTGAAGCAGATCTAACACAAAGATTAGATGCTCCTTTGCCGGGTGCAAGAAAAATTATTGGCGGAAATATTCAACCGGGACAATCAACAGTACTTACCTTTGAAGGATTAAGTTACAAAGCTGATGCAATGGGAGATACACCAATAACATACAATCTAAATCTTTGTTATGATTATGAAACAAGATCAACAACACAAATTTGTATGGTTGGAGATGTAACAGGAGCTCTTGTTAATCAAAAACAACAAGAAATTTGTAAAGTAAATGAGCAAAAAAAACCTTATAACTCTGCAGGCCCAGTTCAAGTAATTGAAATGAATGAGATTCCTCAAGGAGGAAGTAAAGTTACTTTAATTATTAAAATAGGACATGTTGGAACTGGTGATGTATTCAAGGCTGGTAGCGATAATGGATGTAGTTATGCATTACAAAACCCAGACCGAAACAAAGTTGAAGTAAAAGTTCACTTACCCGAACAATCCGAAGCAAACCTACAGTGTGCAGGATTTACATCATCTGGACATGAAGCAACAGGAGAAGTAACTTTGTTTGAAGGAACTCCAAGAACAATAACTTGTAATGTTGAAAGTACTGGAAGTGCAAAAACTTACTATCAAGACTTATTGAGTGTTGACATGCGTTATAGATATGGAGAAACTCTTCAAGACAGTATAGTAATAACTGATGTAGGTGTGTTAAGTTAATAGCTGATTTGTCTATGCTTGTTAGATTGTGGGAAACTACAATTTAACGTTTTTTTCCTCCTTTTATTTTTTTTATTATTCTAGAAAGATTTATTACTACTGACTCAAATTGAACAGATATGAGACTATTATTTATTGGATTTGGAAAGACTGCTCAAGCCATTGCTAAGCAGTTAAAAAGGCAGAACCACGAAATATTTTTTATATCAAAATCAAAAAAAGAAACAGAATTTAATCCAATAAATGATGATGAATTACCTTTAGAAATCGATTATGTTGTTCTAGCTTTCTCTAGTATAACTGATGCGGAAAGAAAAAATCTTACTCAAAAGCTTGGTACGACGTATGATTTGAGGCACGCTGAATTAGAGGGTAATATTGCTATAGTTGATGATTATGTTGATTTATTAAACAAATTGGATTCTAAAATAATTGTTGTTTCAAATCCTGTAGATGAATTGGTTAATTACATTGACATTAAATGTCCAGAAAAAGAAGTTATTGGTTTTGGAATGCAACTGGATGTTAAACGTTTTTCGGTAGTTTTAGGATTTGATATTGATTGTGTGGGGTTACACGGCGATGCTATTCCTTTACTTAATTCAGAAAATAAGAGTGATTATGAAGCTTTATCCAAACGAGTTGACTTCGCACTTTTTGAAAATGTACGGGTTAATGGTATTCCTTATGATTTTGCAGGATTAGAATTTGTTAAATTTTTTAATACACTTAATTCTAGACGAGGAACTTTATATGCTTCTTGTTATGTGGATGCTTTTTATGACATAAATAAAATATGTTTGTCTTTTCCATTTGAAATAATTGATGGTTCGATTTCTCAAATAAAAAATATTAAACTAAATGTTATAGAACGAGACAAACTTTACAATAGTGCTAAAAAATTAAGAGAAAATCTAAGTTCTTATTTGAAATGATTATTCTGAACTTAGCATTAATCTTGCTAGCAACGATTCTAATTGGATAAATTCATCACTACCTTCAATTAAGTGAAACTCAACTTCGCCACAATTCTTTACAAATTCAAGTTTTTGATTGTTGGTTAAACCTTCAATTTTCCAAACTTCTTTTTGTAATTGAATAACCATGTCAAGACCACTAAGACCGTATTCAAGCATAATATCGAGAAGTTTTTTTCTCGCAGCTAGAAAATCTTTTTTTATACATTGGGTGAATACTTCATCAAGTTCTTTAGGACGAGCAAGAGAAGCAATAGCAAGAACATCTTCTTCTTTGATTTCTTTGTTAAATGTTGCTGAACTTTGAAGAATGTTTTGAACACGACGAACGTCGCCTCCACTAGCTTCAAAAATTGTTTCTTTAACTTGTTCACTAATTTTTAAGTCTTCAGCTTTTGCAACCATATTAATAACTTCAAAAACATCTTCTTTGTTTAATGGTTTGAATTTAAAGACTGCACATCTTGATTGAATAGGATCAATAATCTTAGAAGAATAATTACAGGATAAAATGAATCTACATGTGTTAGTATAGTTCTCCATCGTTCGACGAAGAGCTTGTTGTGCTTCTTTAGTTAATGCATCACATTCATCAAGATAAATAATCTTAAATGGAACATCCCCAAGAGCTTTGGTTCGAGCAAAATCTTTAACCTTAACACGAACAACATCAATTCCCCTTTCATCACTTGCATTTAATTCTAAGAAATTATTTTCCCAAGAATCTCCAAAAAGCTGTTTTGCAATGACTAATGATAGGGTGGTTTTTCCAATACCTGCAGGACCTGCAAAAAGAACATGAGGCATGTTTCTTTCTTTAACAAATGCTTCAACTTTAGAAACAACGTGAGATTGGCCTTTAACTTGAGCGAATGTTTTGGGACGATATTTTTCAGTCCAAATGTTTGATGTCATAGATATTAACAAAGTAGGGTTTCTTTATAATTATTATGATTAAAAGAGAAATAAACTTTAAACTGGGTGGCTGTTTTTATGTTTAAGAATAAAGAATTAATAAAAGAAAAATAAGCTAAACTTGCTTATATGATATCTTCTTCAGCTACAACAAGGAAATCTCCAATTGCAATAACTGCACTGAATGGAATTAAACTATCTCCATCTTTGGTCTTTTCAAGCTCTAATTTTTTTGTATAAACAGTTGGCTCTCTAAGAACAATGTGAATTAATTCGCCTGAAGACGTTTCGAAAATAATGTCGCCGACCTCTCCAAATCGTTTACCAGTCTTGGAGACAACGGTCTTATTTATAAGCTGTTTTGAGAATTTTTTTTCATCATCAACCATCGTAATAAACCCCGATTCGCAATTTTAAATATTAAATTAGAGTATTTAAATGTTTCTAAAAATTAACTTCTTAGACGTCGTAAATAAGTAAAATACCTTCTTTTACCATAACGACATCCACTTTATCTTCGATGTTTAAATCATGTTTATAAACATCTGCGTTTCTTGGAGTTTGCGCTTGATATGTTTCAGGATGAAGAACTTGAATTGTCGGTTGGACTGAAATAAGGGTCGTTTTTATGGGTTTAACTTTTTTTATTTCTTTAGCAAATTTTAACTCAAATGCTAACTGTTTGCCTGTTAGAAGATCGGTTCCTTGAATTACTTTGCCCATTTTATTAACTTGAATAACATGGCGAAGATCATCTCCTCGAACACGTGTCAAATCGAACTCAATAACATCGCCAAGCGTAAACTCTGGAAGTTGAACATGGATATTAAGACGAAAGACATCTCTAGATGTTAGGTGATTGTGGGTGAATAATTGTGCATTTTCATCCATTTTACCGCCAAATTTGCTAACAACTTTTTGAGCTATAATTCTCATAGGATTTTTTTTGGTAAAATAAAGATCAACGCCTTTTTTTGTATCGACTGTTTTTGTAATAAAAACTCCTTTGGGAGCCATACTTTCCATTTGCTTACTAATGAAATCAATAACTTTTTCGGTTGGATTTTGAAGTTGCAAGATGCCTTCAAAGTACTGGGTTTTTTGCTTTTGTCCATAATCACACTGTCTATATGAGACGGGGATTGAAAGAGTAATTTCTTCATCTTCTGCAACAAGAACGTTTGCGGTAACTATTATTTTCTCTTTAGGTTTAGCTTCAAACTCAAAAGGCTCAACATCAACGGGATAGTCTTTACCTGCTGCTTCTCTGATTCTTTTAATGATTAAATCTTCAAGCTCTTGAAATGGTTGCCAAGAACCTTTGTGATACGTTCTATTAAACTCGGAAATCTGTATTAGAGGCACATCTATTTTTATCTTTTCAGCACTGCATGACTCACAAAAAGTACCTTTCTTGATTTGAGCGCCACATTTAGGACAAAAACGGTTTACCATATTTATACTAAAACGTGACTTTATTTATAAATACATTCTATAATTAGAACTGCTTGTTATGTTCTTCTTTTCTACGGAAAGTTTTTAAAAGCTCTAAGTTTCAATTTAACTCATGAGACAGCACAAAAATAACCAATTTAAAGGAACTGCAAAAAAAGTGTGGGATTTTATTTGGAATGATGATTCGGCATGGAGTTGGATTGCAAATGTTGTCTTGGCTTTTATTCTAATAAAATTCGTAGTTTATCCTCTTCTTGGTCTTCTGCTTGGAACTCAACTTCCAGTTGTGGCTGTAATCTCTGAAAGCATGTCACACACACCAACTCCTCTTTGTGAACAAAGATCTTTGTTTACAGGAGATTGTATAAGTTATACTCAAGGAGGATACGAAATTTGTGCTACAGAACAATCTTCAAAAAAGAAATTATCTTTTGAGAATTACTGGTTTATTTGTGGAAGCTGGTATGAAGATAAAGGGATATCAAAAGAAGAATTCAAAAATTTTAAACTTCAAAATGGATTTGAAAAAGGAGATGTAATAGTATTAAGAAAAGCAGATCCAGAAAAATTAGAAGTGGGAGATATTCTTGTTTTTCTATCAAACATTGATTCAACAAAATCACGACCATATCCAATAATTCATCGAATTGTGAATATACAAGAAACAAGTGAAGGAAAAATGTTTTCAACAAAAGGGGATCACAATGGTTTCCAAATAGTTACAACTACTTTTAATGAAAAAGAAATACTTCAATCGCAAGTTTTAGGAAAAGGTGTGGCAAGAATTCCACTGGTTGGTTATGTTAAACTCTGGTTTGTAGATTTACTAAATTTGGTTGGTTTAGCTAAATAAAATGACTCTAGTATATTTAGGTGTAAAAGAAAGCGACATAAATACGCAAGTTTACGCAATGGAGTCGGGTACAAACCAATATGAAAAAGCCCGCTTTAGAGGTGAGGGATTAACACTTATTCTTTATACATCAGGAAAACTGGTTGTTCAAGGAAGTGATGAATTGCTTGATAAATTCAAAGAAAACAACCATGCCTTAAACTTACAACCAGGAAAAGAAAAAAAACAAGTTCTTAATACAAAACTTCCAGAAATAGAGAAATGCATAGGAAGTGATGAAACTCTAAAAGGAGATACTTTTGGAGGATTAGTTGTTGTTGGTGCATATTTTGAAAAATCAGAAGAAGATACTTTAAAACAACTAGGGGTTGTTGATTCAAAACAACTAACGGATATTCAAATAGAGAAGATTGCAAAAATACTACTTGAAGACTACAAAGAAAGATTTGTAATCTATGAAATTGAAGCAAAGGAGTATAATGAATTAACAAAACAAAGATCAATAACTGGAATTCTAAACGAAGCTCACAACCACGTAGGGTTTGAGTTAAAGAAAACATATTTTGGAGCAAAACAAGTGGTTGATCAATATCCTGGATGTCAAGCAGGAGATTATATGATTCAAAAAGCAGAATCTTTTTTTGTGGCTGTGGCGGCAGCAAGCATTGTGGCAAGATATTATGGAATTGAACAATTCAATCGTTTGAGTAAAGAAGCAGGGTTTGTTCTTCCAAAAGGCTCAACTCACGTTGAAGAGGCTTTAAAACTTCTAAAAGAGCTAGGTAAGGATTTGTCTGAATTTGCTAAAATGCACTTTAAAAACGTACTTTAAGGACGAAATCTTTATAAAGCAAGCTAAACTGGTAAATCTGTGTGAATAGGCTATTTGCTACTGTGAACAGGACACTGGAATCAGAAACTATTAAGGGTGTATATTGATTGACTAAAGTTCTCAAAATGGAGATGAAAGGATTCAAATCCTTTGCGACAAAAACAGATATTGATTTTGGAGATAATTTTAACTGTATTCTAGGACCAAATGGAAGCGGAAAATCAAATGTGCTTGATAGTCTGTGTTTTGTTTTGGGAAAAGCAGGTGCTAAAGGTCTTAGAGTAGAAAAATCAAGTAACTTAATTTACAACGGTGGAAAAACAAAAAAACCTGCAAAAGAAGGCGAAGTATCTATCTGGTTTGATAACTCTGAAAACACATTTTCACAGATAGATGAGAAAGAAGTAAAGATTACACGAATAATTAAATCAAACGGTCAAGGAGTTTACAAAATAAATGATAAAACTTCTACTAGAACACAAATAATTGATTTATTAGGTTCTGCACATATTAATCCTGATGGCTACAACATTATTTTGCAAGGAGACATTGTTAGGCTGATTGAAATGAGTCCTAATGAACGTCGACAAATCATTGAAGAAATTGCAGGCATTAATGTTTATGAAGATAAAAAACAAAAAGCATTACGAGAGATTGGTCGTGTTGAAGAAAAAATAAATGAAGCAGATATAATTCTAGCTGAAAGAGAATCATACTTAAAAGAATTAAAAAAAGACCGAGACAAAGCACAAAAATTTAAAGATCTTGAAAACAAGAAAAAAAGAAACAAAAAAACTTTACTTGTAAATGATATTTCTACTAGAGAAGAAAAAGTATCTGGAATAGATGCTCAAATAGAAAAGCATAACTTAGAAATAACAAAAATTGAAGAAGAAATAAAATCACTACGCGAATTAATTTCTCAAAAGAAAAAAGATATTGAAGCAATAAATAAAGAAGTAGAAGAGAAAGGAGAAAAAGATCAAGTCAAAATTCACAAAGAAGTTGAAGCATTAAAAGTTGATGTGGCTTTAGCCAAACAAAGACTTCAAACAATCGATACTGAGATAGAAAAAGTTCGAGGACGTCAAAGTGAATTGAAAAAAGATTACGATGAACTTAACGAAAAAACAGGAAACTTAGAACAAAGAAAAAACGAACTTGAAAAAAGGATAAGTATTAGAGAAGGAGACTTATCAGGTATTAAAGATAAAATTGAAGAGTTTAAGAAAAAACATAATCTAGATGCAGAAAGTGATGCTGACAAACAAATTGATGAGATGGACAAACAACTTGAAGGACTCCAAGAAGAAATGAACACTTTGCGAGTAAGCCAACAAGATGTTCTTCGAGAAAAAGACAGAGTAGATATGCAACTACAAGGAATTGATGAACGTTTAGCAAAACTTGCAAATGTAAAAGAAGAACACAAAAAAGAACTTGAACAACTTCAAGAAAGAAAAAAACAATTCAAACAAACCACACTCGATCTTAACAAATCATTAGCATTATCTTCAGAGTATGCAAGTCAATTAGCAACAGCAAGAAGTAAAATAATAAGCAAACAAGAACAACTTGCAAAACTAGAAGCAAGAAAATCCGCAGTTCTAGAAAGACTTGCTGGTGGAAGTGCACTAAAAGCAATTCTTGACTTAAAAAAATCAGAACCAGGAATACATGGAACTGTAGCTGAACTTGGAAATGTTCCTGGAGATGTATCCTTGGCGTTAGAAATTGCCGCAGGAAACAAAGTAAAAAGCATAGTTGTTGACGATGATAAAGTAGCTGCAAAATGTATTCGTTATCTAAAAGATAAGAAGTTAGGTGTTGCAACATTCTTACCATTAAATAAAATTAGAGCTCCACCAATAAGTGATGATTCAAGAAAAATATCCGGACCAGGAATTAAAGGTTTGGCAATTGATTTAGTTTCTTTTAGTCCTGAATATAAGGGCGTATTTGAATACGTATTTGGAAATACCTTGGTAGTTGATTCAATAGAAACTGCAAGAAGAGTGGGAATTGGAAAAATACGAATGGCAACTCTGACGGGCGACATTGCAGAAATGAGTGGAGCTATGCAAGGAGGATTTAGAGCGCAAAAACAAGAAGGTGGTTTGTTTGGACAAGAAGAAGTAAACAAACAAATTGAAGCACTAAACTCGGACATGGCGGATTCTCAAGGTGTTGTTTTTACACTAGAACAAAAATCAAGTGATAATGATCAACTAATACAAAGACTAAGAAACCTAAAAGCAGAACTAGAAGGAGAAATAATTAAAACAGAAAAATCACTTCACTTGGATGGTGATGATGCAACTTTAGAAGGAAATGAAAAACAAAAATTAGCAGATAAAGCTCACGAATTAGATTCTAAAATTGATGAAATACAAGACACAATAAGTGAAAAAAACAGGGAATTTGCACAATTAAAAATACAAAGACAACAACTAAGAGATAAAGTAACTGACCTTAGAAACCCTGCGAAATTAGCGGAATTGAAAACTTTCGAAGAGAAAAGATTGGAATTACAAACTGAAATAGTAAATTTCAAAGGAGAACTACAAGGAATAATTGGACAGATGGATTCCGTTATAGGTCCTGAGGGAAGAAGAATACTTGATATTATTAAACAACACGAAAAAGAAGAAGGATCTTTTGTAAAGGAACAACTAGACATCAAAGAAAAAGTTGCAAAACAACAAAAGGAATTAGAAGCAAAAGAAGAACAAGAAAAAGAATTCTACGAACAATTCAAAGAACTATTTAATAGACGATCAAAATTATCAGATGAAGTGAATTCTGCTGAAACAAAAATAGCGACGCAAAATAGTAATGCAAGAACGTTTGAACTAAAAAATAATGCTCTTAACTTAGAAAATGCTAAATTAAAGGCCGAACTTGCAGGACTAAAAGAAGAAGATAAAGACTATCAAGGTGTCGAGCCTTATACTGATAAAAATACTGATATAATCAAAAGAGAATTAGCTGAATTTGAAAGAATGAAAGAACAACTAGGCGCAGTAAATATGAGAGCGCTAGAAATATATGAAGAAGTGGAAACAGAATATCACAAATTACAAGAGAAAAAAGAAACTCTAAGAAAAGAAAGAGAAGATGTTTTGTTAATGATGAATGAAATAGATAGTAAGAAAAAAGAGCTATTTATGAGAACGTTTGAAGCATTAGAATCAAATTTCCAAAGAATATTTTCAACCCTTCTTATGAAAGGAGATGCAAGCATTGTTCTAGAGAATGAAAATGATCCTTTCGCTGGTGGAGTAGAAATCAAAGTAAGATTAACTGGGAAAAGGTTTATGGACATAAGAAGTTTGTCTGGTGGAGAAAAAACAATGACTGCACTTGCATTTTTATTCGCAGTTCAAGAATATCAACCAGCAAGTTTTTACATCATGGATGAAGTAGACGCTGCTCTTGATAAGAAAAACTCAAGTCGTTTAGCCGAACTTGTAAGAAGTTATTGTGATAAAGCACAGTATATAGTAATTAGCCACAATGACGGTGTAATAAGTGAAGCGGATAATTTATATGGTGTGAGTATGAATGAGCACGGTATGAGTAAGGTTACCAGTCTTAAACTATAATCAAAGATTTTAAGTAGTTATTCTTTTATTTTTATTAATATGACCTATAAGGATAAAACTATTCAAGCATACAATACTCATGCAAATTCTTTTTCTAAAAAGTTTAGTGCTCAAATGGACTTTGAAAGACCTGAATTTAACACTTTTATGAGACTTCTTTCAGGCAATAAAGTGCTTGATGTTGGATGTGGTTCTGGAGATCACATGTCTTATTTTCAAAAAAATGGTCTTGATGTTACGGGCATTGATTTATCAAAAGAATTTGTGAATATTTGTGTACAAAAAGGACTTAATGTTATTCAAATGGATATGGAACAAATGAATTTTGAAGAAGAAAGTTTTGATGGTATTTGGGCAGTTACTTCCTTACTTCATGTTCCTAAAACAAACTTGGAAAGTATTTTGAAAAAATTTAATAATATCCTTACTTCAAATGGTATTGTTTATGTTTGTTTAATTGAAGGTAGTGGTGAAGGATTCTTAAAAGATGAGAGATTTTTTTCATTTTGGAAAGAAGATTCTTTCAAAGATTTTTTTAGCCGACATTTTGATGTTATTTCTTTTGAACGTCGAAAAGTAGGTGGTAATGTGTTTCTTTAAGGTTTTTTTAAGAAAAAGAAATAATTTTATTCTATTTTTATATTAAAAAATCTTAATAGAGATAATGCGCCACTTTCTGAAAACTTAGCATCTTGAATGGTGTTCTTTTCAGGGTTTATCTCGAAGTTTTCTGCTGTTGCAAAATTAACATTTTCTAAAACACCCTCATCAAAAACTGAACCTTTAAGATTAGAATTATTAAATTCAGATTTAGAGAAGTTACTATGAAAAAAATCACAGTCAATTATTTGACAGTTATTAAAGATCGTGTTTGGTGTTTTCAAATTGTTAAAAAAAGAACTTTGAATATTGCATCCCTCAAAACTAAAACTTAATAAAAAATTATTTGCTTTAGAAAAATCCAATCCCCTGATTTTGGAATTTATGAATCTACAATCTTGAAACATCGTGTTTTGAATATTAACATTAGAAAGATTACAATCAGTAAATTTTACTTCAACAAATTTAGAATTAGAAAAGTCAAAATCTGAAAAATTAATTCCTTTAAATTCTTGAGAATCGAAAGTATTGTTTTGAAATTCTTGCATTTTAATACTCAATAAAAAAATAAAAAATAAAACCTATTTACATAGGTCCTTGAGCAATAAAGTCACCACCAAAGTTCTGAGGATTTGGATTTGGTCTTTGTTGTTGATTATATTCATTTTGAGAATTTGATAATTTTTGATCGTACACTATTTCTTCAGTGTCTTCATTTTCATCCTCGCTTTCATCTTCATACTCATATTCATCATTATCGCTTTCATCTTCAGCTAGGTTGATGTGGTGCATTACTCCTTGATGCATAAAGCCAACTTGAACAATACTCGTTTTAGTGTTGCCATTTTCATCTTCTTCTTCACCTTCAGCAACATAAACTACCTTCGCACCAAGATTTCTGGCAAAAGCAAAGAACTTGTCAACTTCCTCAGATTCAACCCATTCTAGATTTGGGATGATGCTTTTAGAACCAACCACTTCACTGGTTTTATAAACTGCAAAATTACCTTGAACGTTACGAATAACTTTTTGTTCGAATGTTTCTTCCATATAATATCACCTTGTAAAATAGACTAAATTATACCTTTCCTGTTAAAAAAACTTTCCTAAATTGGTTTGTTGGCTGAGTTTTTTAGAAAGAGCTACAGCTTCTATTCCTCCAAGAACTCTACTCTCTGAAAAATCATGTTTTTTAACAAGAATGTCTTTAACTTTATCTTCATCAATGTCTTTCCAAACAAGAGAATAGTTGTCAGTGTTTGGCATTTTAGAAATGGTATCGTATACTTCTTGCCACGTAACGTCGGGAAAACTTTCACTAAAATTAATATTCTTGAAAATATTCTCTGGTGTTTTAAACTCCTTGACAACACTCAAGCCTTTCTTAGGACCAAGACCTTTAACACCGCCAATGTTAAAATCAGTTCCTATAATTATTGAAAGAGAACGTAGTTGTTCCAGATTAAGTTTTAAATCTTTTAATGTTTTATCAAGAGTGACAATTTCAGGAAGGATTGTTTTGTAAGTGAGAGCATTGATTTTCTTTCTTTTTTGAGACAAACTAAGATTACGCACTACTCGAGGGGCGCCGTAAATTAAACAGTCAAAATCTTGACTTGCAACGTAATCACAATCGCCTTTGGCAACCATGTAAGCTGCTTGAGCTTCCCCTTCACTAGGAGCTTCTACGACCGGAATTCCTAACGCTTGGAGTAATTCTTTGGACTCATTAATCATTTCAGTTGTGACACGAGCAGAACGAGAAGCAAACTTACGCATTTCTTCAAGATTATTGGATGCTTCAGCCTCCGCAAATGACGTTGCAGCTTCTTCCTTTAATTTTTGACGACGTTCACGCTCCAACTTTTTTAAAGGAGGCATTTCACCATCAAAAACAAAAACTAATTTTAGACCTTTTTCCATGAGTCTAGAACAACGAGCAAATAATCCTGTTAAATGACTAGTAATGTTGCCATGACTGTCTTTTAAAGGAGTACCATCATGCTGGCGGATGGTTGTGACAAATTGATAAAGCATATTCATAGCATCAATAGCGATAATCTTGCCTTGTAATGCTTCTATTGTAACCTCTTCTCCATTTATAAGCTCTCCAAATGCTACTCCCATACGTATTTGAGACCTAAAGATACTATAAAAAGCTTTTTAAACATCTTTTAAATTGTATAACAATATGGCTAATAAGAAAACAACTAAAAAATCTAATGAAACACTTTCTGAGGAAAATTCCTCGAGTGCATTGGTTGAAGTCGTTGATAATGCCGCTAAAAAAATAAAGAGAGCAAAAGTTGTAAAAGCAGTGTTTACACGAGAGCGAGTGATTGCTGAAGAATGTGATGCCGCTAGAGACTTAAACAACCAAGGAAGCTATGGGTCAATGCTTGATTCAGGAAAACTTCAGCTATCCTTAACAGAAGCTCTTTATTTAATGGAAAAAAAGCGAGTAGTTATCTTTGATGGTAGAAACAAACAACTAGATTTTGATTCTTTTGTGAGAAAAGCAGGACGAGTAGAACCAAGTTTCTGGACTAGATACGCTGTTTTTAAAGACATGAGAAATCGAGGATATGTAGTTAAAACAGCACTAAAATTTGGAGCAGACTTTCGAGTGTATGACCGAGGAATAAAACCAGGCGAAGATCATGCTAGATGGATTGTATACCCTGTTCATGAAGGTGAAAAATATACTTGGTTTGATTTTGCAGCAAAAAACAGAGTTGCTCATTCAACTAAAAAACGTCTGATGATGGGTGTTGTTGACGATGAGAATGATGTGACTTACTGGGAAATTAAGTGGGTAAGACCTTAATTTTGCTTTGCAAAATTTGTCACGGCAAAACCGAAAGCAGGGAACGGAAGTGAACTGCGATTTCTTTTTCATTCTTTTTAGTAAGCTATAAAAACCCTTGCAATGTTACTTGTTGTGTAGAAAAATGGGACCTGATTCTAGAGATCAAATAATGGCGGTGCTTAAGGCGAAAGGGCCTTTAGTTCCGAATGACCTGAAAAAAATAATAAAAGGCGACACCATGATATTTGGTGCTATACTTTCTGAATTATCTTCTCGAGGGATGGTAAAAATAGCTGATTTGAAAAAAGGAGGAAGTCCATTATATTATCTTCCAGGTCAAGAAGCACAACTAGAAAATTTTGTTGAATTTTTAAATCCAAAAGATCAAACAACAGTACAATTTCTAAAAACACAAAAAGTTGTATTTGATAGAAACTTAGAATTATTTCAAAGAGTCTCAGTAAGAAAAATAAAAGATTATGCCAAAGAGATGAAAGTAAGTACTAGTGATGGAGAAATGCTTTTTTGGAGATACTATTTAGTTAGCGAACACGATGCATTAGAAATACTAAAAGAAAGATATAACAAACCAAAAACGCCTGTTCAAGAAGAAGTAAAAGAAGCAATAACTGAAACACTTCAAGAAGAAAAAGAACAAGTAACTGAAGAATTAAATGAAGAAAAAAAATCTATTGATAAAATTAAAGAGGAAAATAGCTCTGTTGTTGAAGAAGAACAAAAAGAACTTAATCATCCTAATATACGTAAACCTGTTTCAATCCCTAAACCTCTTCAAACAGAAAAAAATAGTTCCGTTTCACAACAACAACTGACAACAAGTCCTGGTTTGCAGCGAACTCCTTTTTATGATTCAGTTTGGAAATTCTTTGAGGAGCAAAACATAAATGTATTGGAAGAAAGCATGGTTGCTAAAGATAAAGAATATGAATTTGTTATAACTGTTCCAAGTGCTATAGGAACTATTAATTATTATTGTAGAGCAAGAAATAAAAAGAAATTAAATGAGGGGGATGTTGCTCCTGCACTTCTAAAAGCTAAACAAAAAGACTTGCAATGTTTGTTTTTAACAAACGGCGAATTTACAAAGAAAAGTCTTGTTATGATGAAAAAAGAATATCAAGGTTTGATCATTAAAACATTTTAATTGGTGTTTATTTTTTGAGTTTTAGCTAATGACAAATATATTTTTGCTAGCTCTTTTGTTGTGTTAAGATTTAGTGAATTTATTACTTCTTTGTAATTATCTGGAGTTAGTATAAAATCATCTTTTGGCGGGGAGATTGTGCATTCTCTTGAATAAATAACTGGTTTGTCTACTTGATATGCTTCGATAGTTATTGCAAATGGGATTGAAACGCCTTCTTTAATTTCACTGTTTGCTCCTCGTACTTTGTATATCGTTCCATATTTATCAATAAATATTTTATTCATATAAAAATTGTCATCATATGATATTTCTGGTTTTTTTTGAACTTGGTGTCCAAAATGTTGTTTGATGATTTCTTTTAGTTTCATTTCTTTTATTGGTATATTGTGTTTATTTTTAAATGTTTCTTTTTTAACCACTTTCAAGTAATTACTTTTTCTTTTTATCGAGAGCACATTTATAAATGAATTCTTGTTTTACTCTTGTTATGAAATTAGTATTCCTTGGAACATCGGGTATGGTGCCCACAAAAGAACGAAACGTTCAGAGCATTTACTTAGAGTATAATGGAGATGGAATACTTTTGGATTGTGGTGAAGGTACTCAAAGACAGATTCAATTAGCCGGTCTTAATGCTCAAAAGATAAAACGAGTGCTAATCAGTCATTGGCATGGAGATCATGTTTCTGGATTGGTTGGTTTAATTCAAACTGTGGGGAACTTTGCTGGTGATCATGAGAAAACTTTACAATTATATGGTCCAATTGGAACTAAAGAGCATCTTAATCATTTAATGAATAGTTGTATTTTTGAGTCACGGGTTAATATTGAAGTTACTGAACTTGACTTAAAAAAATTAGAAATTTTCTATGAAAATGATGATTATGAACTTAAAGCAATTAATTTAGAACATTCTGTTCCTACTTTGGGTTTTAGATTTGAAAGAAAAGAAAAACGAAATATTCAACTTAAAAAGTTAAAAGAGCTTGGTGTTTCTCAGGGTCCGCATCTAAAAGACTTACAACAAGGTAAAGATATTAATTATGAAGGAAAACAAATTAAAGCAGATGAAGTGACTGTGATAGATTCCTCTAAAGCAGTATCTTTTATTTTTGATACTCAATTATGTGATGCTTGTTATGAATTAGCAGATAATTCTGAATTATTGGTGAGTGAAGCAGTGTATAAACATGATTTAGTAAATAAAGCAGAAGAATACAAACACATGACTGCTCATCAAGCAGCAAAACTTGCTAGTGAATGTGGTGCTAAAGAATTAATTTTAACACATTTTTCTATCAGATATAAAGATGTAGAAGAACTAGAATCTGAAGCTAAAGATTTGTTTGAAAATACGAAATGTGCTTATGATTTGATGAAATTAGATTTGCCTTTCTAGAATTAAAATGTTAACTGTATTATTTATTTGCACAGAAAACTTATTCCGAAGCGCTAGTAGTGAGTTATTATTAACAAAATTGTTGGATGATAAACAAGATGATTCTATTAACGTTTTATCTGCTGGAACAAAAGCCACAGATAGATGGGGGCTGTATTCCCAGACAAAAGAGAGATTATTGTTTTATGGTGTGAACTTTGAAAGTTATTATCAAAAAAAATTAACTCAAGAAATGATAGATAAATCAGATGTTATAATTTGTATGACCAAAAATCATCAAAACTTTGTGAAACAAAATTTTGGTGTTGACTCTTTTTTATTTAATGAATTGGCGTATGGTGTTAAATCTGATTTGGAAGATGATGATGAAGCTTATGGTACTTATTCTAGTTTAGAACATTTTGTTGTAAAAACTGTTGATACTATTGCAAATGGGATGGAACAATTGTATAAAAAAGTAAAATCTCACAATATTAAAAATAATAGATAAATAACTCTATTAAAGAGCTATTTAGAATTGTAATTTTTTAATTAGTGGCTTGCTAGACGGATGTCTTCTGCTTTTACAGTTTTTCGACCAGCGTGAGATGCTAATTTAGTAGCTTCTTCGCCAATTTCCATAGCAATGTCTTCTAGAACTTGTCTTAGTGCAACTTTTGCTTCTTCTGAAACTCGGTGAGCACCAGTATTTTTCAAAATTCTTTCCATTGCAGCTAAAGGAATTGCGTGTTTCATTTTGTATTATCTCCTATAGGTCACATTCATGCTAAAAAAGCGTTTTTTGACCTCTAAATCAATAATTGCATTCATTTCTATTTAAACCTTATTGTTTTTGCCCCTATTTGACACTAGACAAGCGTAGAAAACGTT
>JAFGOT010000007.1 GCA_016926395.1 Candidatus Woesearchaeota archaeon | reverse complement strand
GAGAACCCTATTCCCGTTCTAGAAGAGATTTTGCAGAAGATGCAGACTAGTTTTGCAAGTATGGAAGAGCAAAAAAAATCATTTATTGTTGGTGAAGGAAGAGACATACTAGTAAAACAAATGAAGTATGAAACGGATCTAAATTTGTTTCAAAACGAAATTAATCGCTTTAGTCATGGAATTTCGATTCTCAAAAAATACGAAAAAACTTTAGATGCATTTAAATTAATGAATAAAGCCTTCATGAAATCTGCTAAAGGCTATGCTAGTTGGCGATTATTTCAGATAATTTTCATTGTGATGAATATTCCTGATGTGGCTAAATCAGAGTATGAAGAAATTGAGGCAGATCCTGAAGTAGTTGATGTTATTTATTTTCCAACAGGAGGAGGAAAAACTGAAGCTTATTTAGGCCTTGTTGTGTTTACTGCATTTTTTGATAGACTTAGAGGTAAATTTGCAGGAGTTACTGCATTTACAAAATTTCCATTAAGACTACTTTCACTTCAGCAACTACAAAGAATTGCGGATATTTTTGCAAAAGCAGAATTGGTAAGAAGAGAACACCCAGAAATTAATTCTGGAAAAAACGAACCTTTCAGCATGGGTTATTATGTTGGAAAAAGTAACACGCCTAATATCTTAATAAAAAAAGATGATTGGGGTTCTGATGAAGATCATTTATCTCCTTTAATAGATAATGAGGAAGAGAGAGAGAAATTATTGATCATATCTAAATGTCCTTTTTGTGAAAGTAAAGAACATAAAGTGAAGATTAAGCCTGATCTTGATAATATCCGATTACTTCATGTTTGTGAGAATCCTGCTTGTAAAGAAGAAATATTGCCGGTTTATATCTCAGACGTAGAGGTTTATCGTTATATACCAACCTTTATTGTAGGCACATTAGATAAGATTCCTACTTGCGGATACCAATCTAATTTCAGAAACATTTTTGGTCAAGTAAAACATAAATGTCCAAAACATGGCTACATGAGTTCAGAAAAGTGTTCTGAAATAAGGGCGGGATGTACAGTTCCTGTTGAAAATTATGAAGAAGTAGAATTATATGATCCAACACCAACATTACAAATCCAGGACGAGATGCACTTAATTAGAGAATCCTTCGGCTCATTTGATGCACATTATGAAACTTATTTGATGAATCTACAAAAAAGAATTGGAGGCAAACCAATAAAAGTTATTGCTGCCACTGCAACCATTAATGATGATTTTCATATTCAAGTCAAACATCTTTATGGTAGAGAAAAAACCAGTAGGTTTCCTTCATCTGGACCAAACAGAAAAGAATCATTTTATTCATTAGAAGATCCAGAAGGAAAATTAAGCAGGATCATTGTAGGACTATTACCTCATAACAAAACAATAAGATTTTCGGTTATTGATTTAATTAAATATTTTACTCAAATAGTTCGGAAGTATTGGGAAGAACCAGACAAACTTCTTTCAGACAAGCAACTAGATTTGAAATCGCCAGAAGATGTTTATGAGCTTTTAAAAGATTATACAACAATATTAGAATATAATCTTGCTAAAAGAGATGGTGCGGCCATCAATCAATCAGTAGGAACGATGATAAATCCTTTCTTAAAAAAAGCAGATCTCTTAAAAGAAAAAGGTATGAATTTTGTTTCTATGACGGGTGATGTTCGATTTAGAGATGTCCGAGCAGTTTTAGATAAATTAGAAAATTTTGATAAAAAACCAGAAATAGATCTAATTACTGCTACAAGCATGATCTCTCATGGAGTTGATATAGACTCGTTAAACTTTATGGTATTTCACGGAATGCCCGGAAATACAGCAGAGTATGTGCAAGCGTATTCCCGTGTTGGACGGAAACATCCAGGAATAGTATTTATCGTTTTAAATCCAACAAGAGAACGAGATCAAAGTTATTACAAATATTTTCAAAAATTTCATGAATTCCAAGATCTGTTAGTGGAATCAGTTCCAATTAATAGATGGGCTAAATTTAGCATAAGTAGAACACTCCCTGGAATTTTTACATCTGCATTAATGCATTACTTTGATTTAAGGGAAGGATGTAATAAATTATACATGACAAAAGGATTTCAAGAAGCTTATCAAACATCAAAGTTAAATGATAAAGAAATAAAAGAATTTTTGTTGGAATCATATCAAACTAAAGAAGATGATTTAGGCAATAATTTTAAACAAGTAATAGAGAAGACTGTTAGTCAGTACATTGATCAGATTTTGCAATGTAAAAATAGCAAGTTTATTCCTATGTTTATTTCGGATCCTCCAATGACTAGTTTGAGAGATATTGATGAACAAGTGGATATAAAGATTACGCCCGAAAGTGCGCCTGCAATGATAAAAATAGCAGGGGTTACTGAATCTAATGGAGGTGAAAAACAATGAGAAGAGGACGAGCTCAAGCAACATATAGATACCTCCCCGGAATGTTTATTGATTTTGAAGATGGGAATTGTATTGCATTTATAGATCGATGGGATAGTTATGAAGTTAAAGAAGGCATCAACAAGAAAAGAATTGTCGAAAAAATAAAAGAAGATGTCAAACGATTTGGAGAGGCAAAATTATTTAATGATAAAACCAAAGACGACTATGTTATTTTATCTCCTAGATACGGAATTGATGTTGAGTTGTCTCCTCTAACATTTATTTGTGAAAAATGCGGACTAGCTCACTCCTATTTTAATCTAAGTCAGTTTGGAAGAATGACTAATGGAAGATACACCTGTTCAGGCTGCGGTGGCAAATTAAAACAATTAGATCTAATCTATAAGCACTCTTGTGGATATGCAGGACAAGTACCTGTGAGAGCATGTCCGACTCATGGCAAGGATAATATGCGATTAGTAAGAGGATCATCGATAGGAGAAAATAGATGGGTTTGTGAAAAGTGCGGTCACAAAATATCTCTTAACACACGATGTCCAAACTGTAATGATCCAAAGTTTATTCACCCAGTTCCATTTAGACAAGGAGATGTTTTTCAAAGAAAAGGTTTTCCAATAATAAACTTACCATTCCTTGAAGAGGATAAATTGTATTCAATACAAAGTTCTAAGCTAATCATCGGAGATTATCTCGGTTTAGTAGACCAATACGGGTTTAAATTAACTGAGCTTTTGGAAGTTGAAGATCACGAAGAAAACACCTCAAATGAAGATTTACAAAAAGATATCTCTAAATGGCGAGCTGCAGGGATGGATGATAAACAAATAGAACTGATTCTTGGGTCTAATGTTTTTAGCAAAACGGTTTTCAAAATCCAAGAAGTGAAAAATAAGATAATATCTGAGATTGATACTTATATAACATTAAAGCCTGAAGATATGAATGCGATGGCCATAGCACTGTTTGAATATTTAGAAACTTTAAAATCAAAAACTAAAAAACATGTGAATGATGTAATTGATGAGGCAAAGAAAACGAACAGTCCAATATTAGGATCAGTAACATATTTTCCTGATTTGTTTAAGAAGATAGGTGTAAGTAATCCTTATGTGATTAATGACCTTTCAATAGTTAATGCGACTTATGGTTTTACTCGAGAAGTAGAAGAAGGGCCAAAATCTAGTCTAATCCCTTTTAATTGGGATCGATTAGATGGAAAAAGACTTCCTGTTTACATAAACAAAACAGAAGCTGAAGCAATAATTCTTGAATTTGACCGACTTAAAATAATTAAGTGGTTATTTAAGAATAAAATTATTTCTCAGATGCCGACCGAGTTAGATGAAAAAAGTTTAAAGTTGTGGTTCTTAAAAAACATTCATTCTGATGCCATAACAAGATTTAATGAAGTTCCAGTTGAGAATAATATTACCAAAGCTGTTTATGGGTTGTTGCATACAATTTCTCATACGTTATTAAAAAGAGCATCTTCTCAATGTGGTTTGGATAAGGATTCATTAGGCGAGCTTATTTTTGCAGAAATACCTGCAATAATTATTTATAGTAATAATTCAACATCGTTCCAATTAGGAGGATTATTTACTTTGTTTGAAAGCAAAGTTAGGCCTTGGATAGATTTAGCAATACAAGATGTAGAAAATTGTATTTATGATCCTCTGTGTATTCATGATAAAGGATCTTGTCACGCCTGCTTATTTACTAGTGAAATTTCATGCGAACATTCAAACAAAGACTTAGATAGAAATTATCTTATAGGTGGAAAATATGTTGGTTTTTGGAATAAACGATTTATAGAGGAAGTTAAGAATGAATGAATTAGCATCTCAGTTACAGTCAAGTAAAAATATTCATTTACTTGAAACTGTTTTAAATGAACTATTCTCTAAACGTAAAATTGTTTATGGTAAAGAGCTAAGAGACTTGATAAAAAAAACATTCGGTGGTAAACTTTCGGAAATAGTTGTTGAAATATTAATAGAGAATGAAGTTATAATAAAGTCCAAAGCAGGATCAAACATTGACAGCTATTTGTTTGAATTTAATACGGCAGTTTCTAAATTCTTTTTCAAACATCAAGTTTTAGTCGCGGAGATTCTGGAAAAAACATATATTCCCTCCAATAAACAAGAGCCTTTGTTTAAAGTTTTAGCCACCTATCCTGAAGATGGTCGGTTCAAGAAAGATTCAGAAATGTCCTTGTTGTATCCAACAATTAAGCGCCTTATTCAGGAATCAAATAATAACCTGGACATTATTAATCCTTTTTTTGAGATTAATGGTACAAAAAAGATAATACCTGATTTAGTTACTGTGGCAAAGAAAGGAGTTAAAATTAGAATAGTTACTCGGTCTTTTTTTGATAAGTTTGATGGTAATAACAATAGAGAATCAATAAAATTAATTTGTGATACTTTCAAAAAAGAGAATTTACTAGATCAACTAAGTATCAAAGATTATTTTAAACGCGACGAGTCTAGCTCAAAGCAAATATTCGCAATACATTCTAAAATTTTAATATCTGATGAATCTTGCTATTTGGGAAGTGCGAATATTACTATGAACTCTCTTTATTCTAATCTTGAAACAGGCGTTGTTTTTCAAGGCGAAGAAGTAAAAAAAATTAAAATATTATTTAATACTCTTTGGTTAGCATCAAATCCAATAAGCATTAATCAAATGGATCTTTAATTAATTCGCTTATTTCCTTCTTGATAGTATTTTATATCTAGTTCGCATCCTACAAAATTCCTGTTTAGTTCTTTGCATGCTACTGCTGTGCTTCCTACTCCCATGAAGCAATCTAGTACGACATCTTCTTTGTTGCTTCCTATTTCTATTAGTTTTTTCAAGATACTTAGTGGTTTTTGTGTTGGGTGTGTTGCCTTTCCGTCTTTGTTTCGAAGTCTTTCTTTTCCTTGTAGTGCTCCTGTTATTATTGTGTTGTGCATTTCTTTGTGTCCTTGCCAGTTGAATGTTACTTGTCCTGGTTTTACTTCTGGATCGTTGATTGCGTAGATTATGTATTCATTAGCAAACACAAAGTTGGTTTTTGAAAGGCGAGGTGCAGGGTTTGTTTTGTACCATACTAGTAAATTCCTAAATTGCCATTTTTCTTTGAATATATCCATGTATTTTGGAATTTGGTCTGTACTACAAAATACA
Organism: Candidatus Woesearchaeota archaeon; assembly: GCA_016926395.1. GTDB lineage: Archaea > Nanobdellota > Nanobdellia > Woesearchaeales > SKGA01 > SKGA01. The sequence goes on along the minus strand of JAFGOT010000007.1, from coordinate 17,982 downwards.
AATATTTGTCCCTTAGGTTTTAACACACGCTTAATTTCGGCCATTACTGGAGCTGGATCAAATCCGAAATCCCAGTCACCAAAATTTTTAGTGACATTAAGATCTTTATACTTAATGTTGGTTTTTTGAGAAACATTGTATGGTGGATCTGTCACTACAAGGTCGACACTGTTATCGGGCAATGAACGAAGATATTTCAAACAATCCATGTTTTTTATTTCGTTGAGTTTCATGTAAGGCCAAAGTTCGCCTTTTGTGAAAGCGAAAACTCGGTAAATGTAATACAATCAACCAATAACCCTAAAATAAATACAAAAAATGCCGGGAATCCGACTTAACTACGACAATTTATATAAAGGAATGCGACTTAAAGGGATATAACCCTGAAAAGAAGGATGCCTTTTTGGCTGCTAAGAAAAATGGCAAAAAATGCCGATTTTTGGCCAAAAAACAGCTCAAATCCAAGGAAAAATCAAGGTTCAAGAAGTCGAAGGATTTTCGAGTTTTAGGCCGTGAAACATATAAATTCAAGGGTTTCAAGAATTTCATGTTTCTCGAAATATTGCTCGCAATACTACTCGGAGTGAATGCCGGGACTTTAACAGGCTTAATTCCCGGAGTTCATGTAAATTTAATTACGGTATTAGTTCTTGGTTTATCTGCTGCTTTTCCTAATGTCTCCCCTATTATTTTTGCAGTGTATATTATTTCACTAGCTTTAACTCATTCTTTCCTTGATTCTATTCCTTCTGTTTTTCTTGGTGCTCCTGATGAGTCCATGGCTGTTGCTATGCTTCCCGGTCATCAACTTCTTCATAGGGGTCATGGTCATGCTGCTATTGTTTATACTTTGGTAGGATCATTATCTGCTCTCTTGCTTTGTCTGTTATTATTTCCTTATGCTTTCAAATCTTTGACTATTATCTCTGAATTTCTTTCTCCTCTTCTGCCTTATTTGTTAATTGTTGTCGTTTTGATTATTTTATTTTTATCAAAAAATTTTATTCAAAATTTATTGTTCTTTTTTCTTTCAGGATCTCTGGGTTTGCTTTGTTTTCAACTAGTTAGTCAAAGAAATATTTTACTTCCTTTATTATCTGGTCTTTTTGGAACTTCAACTTTACTTCTTAGTTTGGTTTCAACAACGTCTCTTCCAAAACAATTTTTGAAAAGAAGATTTATTGATATTGGTTTTGATGATATCTTTAGAAATTCATCACGTGCTACGATTAGTGGTTCGTTAGCTTCTTTTCTTCCCGGTCTTGGTTCTTCTCAAGCCGCTATAATTGCAATAAGTACTATGAAGAAAAAATCCCCAAAAGATTACTTGCTTTTAGTTGGTGGAATTAACACGGTTAATTTTGTCTTTTCGCTTATTACTGTTGTTATTTTGGGTAAGGCTAGAAATGGTGCTATTGTGGGAGTGAACCAACTTTTCGGTGAACTAGGAATTATTCATTTGTCTCTTTTTGTTTGTGTTGTTCTTATGGCAGCTGGAATAGCAGTTCCTTTGGGTTTGTTTCTTTCCCGTTGGTTTGCAGTTAATGTAACTAAAATAAAATATTCTACTCTTATTTACTCTGTTGTATTTTTTGTTTTCCTTCTCGTATTAGTTTTTTCAGGTTTTCAAGGCGTTGTTATTTTATTAACTGCAACAAGTCTTGGTTTATTGGCTAATTTTATTGGTGCTTCGAAAAATATTTTGCTTGGTTGTTTACTTTTACCTGTAATAATTTATTTAATTTAATTGATACTCAAGGCCTACTGCTATTTTTTGTTCTTCTACTTTATCAGGTATCATGTGTATCACTTTGCTATCTGTTTCTTCTTTTTCGTTAATTTGTAGTCTTGTCCTATAAAATTCATCTAAGATGTTATTTACTTTGCACTCAAGACAAGTGCTATATATGTAATTATTATTTTTGCATACATCTCTCCAGTATTTGTATAAATCTATTTCTCTGGTGTATAGTTCTCTTTGAGAAAAACTTGTATTTATGATGCCTTCCGCAAAAAAATGGAATTGTTCTTGTGCTATTTTTTTATCATACCAATCCATAAACAATGGTTCTTTGTTTTTTGGGTTTATATACTTTCGTGTTATTTGCGAAATTGTCTGAGAAGAATATAAATTTCTTAACTTGTGATGTTTATTCTATGATTGCGCAAGCTTTATCGGATGTTGGTCTAACTTCTTCAGAGTCAAAAATTTATCTTTCATTGGTTAATTTAGGTCCAAGTCCTGCAACCGATATATCAAAGAACACTGGAATTCATCGTGCTAATGTTTATTCAACTCTTCATCGTCTTTCTAAGATTGGACTTGTGACAACTTCTAAACTTGATAAACATGTTTTATTTTCTGCTAATAGTCCTGATGTTTTACTTTCTTTACTAAAAGAAAAAGAAGAGTCGTTAAAATCAATAATTCCTCAGTTGATTTTGAAATCTAACCTTAATGAATCTTTAGACATTGAAGTAATAACTGGTTTGTCAGGGACTATAAGTATACTATTTTCTCTACAAAAATTAAATGGACCTTTCTTTTTTGTAGGTTCTGAAAACAATCTTCCTATTGGTTTGTCTGCAAAGTTGTCTTTGTTGTTTAGTCAGAATGATGTTATATCTAAAAGGGTGTCTTCTGATATTTTAATATTTTTTCGAGAAAATGTTGTTTTGTTTATTTTTGTAACTGAGATGAAAACTCTAAAAATAAAATCTTTTGAATTAGTTGAATTGCTAAAAGATTTGATGATTTAAAATTTATTCAAATCCCTCTCCAGGATTTGGTCTACCTTGAGATGGTTCATTTCCTGCAATAATTACATCATCAATTCTTAAAATCATAACTGCAACTTCACTAGCGCTAGCTACTGCTTGTGTTTTAACAGGTAATGGTTCAACAATTCCTTTTTTCATAGCATCAAGTGTTTTTCCACTATAAACATCTAGTCCAGCCCATTTTTCTCCTCTGTCGTGCGCTGCTCGAAGCTCTGTTAATACATCAATTGGATCAAGTCCGGCATTTTCTGCTAATGTTTTAGGAATTATCTCCATTGATTTTGCAAATGCTTCTACTGCTAATTGTTCTTTTCCGCTTAGTTTAGAACTATAATGTTTTATGTTTCTTGCAAGTTCAATTTCTATTGCGCCAGCCCCTGCAACTATTTTTTTTGCTTTTATTGCACTTGCTACTGTTCCAAGTGCATCTTCTATTGCTCTTTTTACTTCATCAACTAAATGTTCTGTACTTGCTCTGATTAGAATTGTTACTGCTTTTGGATTTTTACATTCAGCAATTATTGTCATTGGTTCTTCATTTATTTCTACTTCGCTTACTTTTCCTGCTGTTCCTAGATGTTCTTTAGATAAATCTTTAACATTTGTTATTATTGTTCCTTGTGTTGCTTTTGCCAATTTTTTTAGATCTGATTTTTTCACTCTTCTACATGCGTAAATTCCTTTTTGCGCAAGTAAGTATTGAACAAAATCATCAATTCCTTTTTGACAGAAAACAACATTTGCTCCACTACTTGCAATTTTATCAACAATCTTTCGAAGCATATTTTCTTCCATGTCTAAGAATTCTTGTAATTTTGATGGATCTGTTATTGAAATCTTTGAATCTGTATCGGTGCTTTGTATTTCTAATGCTGCATCGATTAAGGCAATACGTGCTTTATCAACCACTGTTGGCATGTTGTTGTGTGTTTTTTCTTTATCAAGAACTATTCCTTTGATAAGTTCTGTATTATCAACACCACTGCCTGTTTTTGTTTCTAATTTTATATTTTCTAAATCAACTGTTTCATCGACAACTTGTTTTATTGCTTGAACCACGATGTTTGCTAGGTGTTCCTTTGCATTTTCTGCAACCTTTCCTGTTATGCTTGTCATCGCAATGTTTTTTAGTATTGTTGTTTCTTGTTTGCCGATATCTTCAGAAACATTTTCCAATACTTTTGCAGCTGTTCTAGCTGCCATTCGATAACCTTTGATTATGACTGTCGGATGAATGTTTTGTTCAAGAAGTTCTTCTGCTTGTCGCAATAGTTCTCCTGCAAGAACGACTGCAGTTGTTGTTCCATCGCCAACCTCATGTTCTTGAGTCTTTGCGATTTCTACAATCATTTTTGCAGTTGGGTGTTCTATGTTCATTTCCCGCAGGATTGTAGCTCCGTCGTTAGTTATTACTACTTCACCAAGCGAATCAACAATCATTTTATCCATTCCTTGAGGTCCAAGTGTGGTTCGCACTGTTTCTGCAACTAATTTTGCAGCTAAAATGTTCATTCTTTGTGCTGTTCTGCCTTGATCTCTGCTTGTTCCTTCATTTAGGAGTTGATTTTGTTGATTTGAATTGTTCATTTGTTTTCCCTCTTTAGATTGTGATATTATTGTTAGTTCTACTCAATAGAGATGACACAACTTTTATATAGTTTTTCTTGTAGTTCTTTATTTAAAAAGAGGTAGTTATATGGCTGACGAAGGCGATTATGAGCTTCTTCCTCACGAAGAAATTCAAAAATTACGAGATGAATTAGAAAAACTTAAGAAAAATCCCTTAGGAACCACTGTTCAGGCTAAAGATTTGCAGACTTCTGTTATTGAACTTACAAAAGCGATTAATTCCTTAACTACTCTTCTAACTGACACTAATGATGACTTAACTAAAGAGTTTCAAAGAACCTCTATTAGTGAACATTTCTCTCAAATTTCAACACAAAATGAACAGATTGCTCAAGGTATCTTAGCTGTTGCTCAAATGGTTCAGCAAATGAATGTTCCTCAAGAACCTGAGGTTCCTGAAAAAACAAGCAATCCGCCTTCTTATTCTCAAGAATCGCCTAATCAAGAAACTTATCCTCAGACTCAAAATCAATCTTCTTCTATGCCTCCTCCTCCAATGGGTTCTCCAGGAATGCCTCCTCCAATGTCAAATCCTAGTTTTTCAGGTGCTTCTATGCCTCCTCCTGCTCTAGATTTACCTCCTGCTCCTGCTAAGAAAAAAAGCGGTCTTATGGGCATGTTCAAATGATTCCAATATTAAAAGAAAAATTATTTCTGTCTTTAGTTAAAAACGCTAAGCATGAAGATATTCAGCCAGTTTTTATTTCTAATTTATCGCCTCGAAATGCTGCTCGTGTTCACAAATATCGTCAGAAAAAAAGTTCTAAAGTTGTTGTTCATAAATTAAAGAAAGAAGTTTCTCATCATAAGTCTGTTAATGAAGAATTAAAAAAAGATATTGATTCTTTAAAAAAGACTGTTGACTTATTTTCTAAGACTCTTGAAAAACATGATAAACGAAAGGAAGTTGCTAGCGATATCATTGAAAAGAAGGAAGTTCTTAATCAGTTAAAATCTGATCTTAATAATTTAAAAGAGATTGCTTTAGAGGCAAAAAAAGATAAGGACATTTCAATTACACAATGGAAATCTATTTCTAAATACATTGAAAATTTAGAATCGATTGTTCATAAAAAAGAATCTGATATTGATGCTTCTATGTTGTTATAATTTTCAAATAGACTTGGTTTTTTGTTTTTTAGAATTATAAAAAATAAAAATTTCTGCTTGCTGTTTTTTTAGCTAACAGAGAATTGTTTTTAGCCCATTGCTAAATCCATGTTGATAATTTCTGCTTCAGAAACTCCTTCGATTGTTTTCATTGCATTGCTGATTTCATCGAAGTCTTTTCCATCTTCCATTTCATACATTGCATAGACAAGAACTTGCTTAAGACCAAAAGCTATTGGCTCAATTTTTGATTGCATTTCGCCTTTTGCTCCTTTTTCTTTTGCAATTTCTAATGCTTTATCTTTGATTGCATCAAAATCTACTTCAGGAGATTCTGGCATGATTTTAAATGTAACAATTGCATTTGCCATTTTTATTTTACCTCACTACCTTTTTTGCTGTGTTCAGAATTCTGTTCTCAGACTTTTAGTTTGGGCCTACAAAACCACACTCTGGACAAGTGTATTTAACTACAATTTCTCGAGACTTTCTAGTTCGGTTAATTGTTGCTTTTCCACATTTTGGGCATTTGAAAGTAGTTGATCCTACATCATTTGCTAATGCAGTTTTAGTAGCAGTATCGTATTTTATTGAATCTGTCATTTTATTTCCTCAAAAATTTAAAGCTAAACTCTCAAAAATATCTGTTTTTGAGTGTATTATACCTTTCCAAGAAACGCCAGTTTATTTATAAAGGTTGCGAAGAGCGTGTTTGAGGCTTTTTTTCGCTAGTTTTTTATATTAGGAATGGGATTTCATACTATGCTGACTCTAGATAATTCACTATTCAAGAACGTAACAAAAAGCTTAGATTCGTTCTATCCATTAGTCAATTTAGTTAATTCTAGAGATGTTCTTTTAGCTCAAGACCTTAAGCCTTATTTTTCTGACGGAATAATTGATGATATTTTGGATTTACAACACATCTATTTAGAATCTGGCAAGGTTAGGTCTTGTGGAAATCCTTCGTTTGTTCATTCTCTTCGTTGTCTTATTTGGGCTAAAGCTTTAGGTTGTGATCACCTTTGTTCTAAAGTTAGCCTTTATCATGATTATGTTGAAGACTTTGGAAAGTCCTTTTCAACATATTCTTCACTTATGAAAACTGTTCCTGAAGAAATAACAACTCAAATTAATTTTTTGACCAATAAGTATAGGGTATTGATTAATTCTCTTGATTTTTCAAGTGGTTTATCTGGTATTGCAAAACAATTATCTGATATTTCTTCAAATCCTATTTTGGAGGTGAGTGCATCTCATTTATTATCTTCTTTATCTGATATTACTGGTGATGTTAAAGATTTTTTCTTGTTGCGATCGTACGAGTTCTATCTCCAGGATTTAGTTTCGTATGTTGATTCAACTAAAGATGAGTCTGTTATCTTAGCGAAGTTTTTTGATCGTTTAGATAATACTTTAACTGAACTTCCAGGTAAGTTTGATACTATCGTTAAATTATATGATAAAAACACTCTTCTTCTTAAAACTTCTAAAGATTATGTTTTTTCTTCAAAAAATCCTCTTTTGAAACTTCTCTATATTCTGCTTTATGTTCGTTCGATGGATCAAGCTACTGCTCTTAGGCATAGGTATGCTCATATTGCTTCTGTTAGAGGAGATTTTTATGGCAGGCAATATCTTAAACTTTGTCATGCTTTGGATTTGGAAGGTCATAAATTAGCATCTTATTTCAAAGTGGCAAATAAATTATTTGAAGATCCTATTGTTATTGATTTTATAGAAAAAGAATTTGATTTAATTATTTCCTAATGGTCTCTTCTTTGATAATTCTTTATGCTAAATTTATTCTGCTATTTTTTTATTAAACACAAAAGTTGTGTTTAACTGTAATCACGCCAAGTGTGTTTACACTTTTCGCATTTATAGAATTTAGTTTCTGGTTCATCCCCTGCTCTGGTTTGTTTTAACCAATAGTATGCTTTGTCATGTTGACATTTTGGACAATCCACATCTGTTAGTGGGTGAATATCGTCTTTATCTTCAACTACATGAATCTCATCATCTTTGTGATCGATGGTTTCTTTGAACGTGGTTTCTTCTTTAAGGTCAGAACTATAACCGCATGAACAGAATTGTACTGTTTTTGTTTTTTGTTGTTTACTTTTTAATAATGAACCGCATTCTGGACAAAACATATTTATTACCTCTTATATTGCATTAAACTTTTTTGGTGTGTTTAAAAATTTTATTATTTTCCGATTTTTTTCGGGTTTTATACAGTTACTTATTTTATTGCTTGTTTTATTATTTTGTTTTATGAATGAGTCTTTTTTGAAGAAAACATCTATTTTAGTGTTTTTTATAGGTTTTGTAGGTCTTATTTGTCTTTTTTTATTTCAAAAGCCCTTTTTTGTCTCTCTAAATGACGATATTCCTTTGGATTCAGAATTTTCTTTGAATATTAGTGTTTTAGATTTCTACCAAACTAGTTCTGGAACCTTAATTTTATTTTCTTATGAAAAAATGGATTCTGCTTTTTTCAAAGGGAATGCTTCTTTTTTAGAGAAGGGATCTAATGTTCAAATTGTTGGTTCAAAGAATGGAGATTATTTTTCAATAGATCAGCTCATCTTAACTTAAGAATTAGCTTTCCATTTTTGAATACTTTTACTGCTCCACCACTTTCAGAAACTAGTACTGCTACTGAGCTTGTAATATTTGTAATTGCTGTTGCTGCTAAGTGTTTTGTTCCCCATCCCGCAAATGGTTTTATGTCGCTTGTATCAACATCTAAATATGTTCCTGCGCTTAGAAAATGACCTTCGTTATCTATAATAAACGCTCCGTCAAGTTGTGCAAAATTCTTTATTGTTTCTCCTAGGTTTTGGTTATTAACAACATCAAGGTTTTCTTTTTCATACCCTTTAAATGGGTTCATTATTAGTTGTTTTGAATATGGTTTTAGTTCATCTTCATCTCCTATAACAAACAACGTTCCGACTTTTTTACCTTCACGGCCTTCTCTTCCTATTTCTTGAGCTAGTTCTATTATTGTCTCTATTATTGTTTCACTGCTCATTTTTTCAGCTAAGTCAAATCGACCAATTCGATAAAGAACTTTATCAACATCAAGAATTAATATTGAGGTGTGGTATTTTTTTGATATGCTGCTATCTACAACAACTAGTACTTTGCTATTGAGTTTTAGAAATTTATGTTTTGTAAGGTCTGATATCACTTCGGAAAGGATACCTTCCATTTGGACTGTTTTTGTTTTTTCAACTTTATGTTCTCTAGTCCCTTTTCCTTCTCTGTAAATTGTTATTATATATTGTTCTTCGTATCCTTTACTTGTGTCGTCTTTGTTAACAACACTATCATCTATTTCTTCAAGTCCTATCCAACCTTCATCTTCTGATTCATCCTTTATAGTTACAATATAATCCACATTAGTATCTTTTGCTAATTCTTCAATCACTGATTTGCTAATCCCTTCAACTGTTGTTATAAATTCCATTTCGCATCTCTTGTATTTTATTCAAACCTTCTTATTTTTAAATATTTGGAGACTAGAGCCTCTCTATTTTACTTAATTTAGCTTTTTTTTATTTTTTCTTAAGTGGGTGTTTCATACCTTCACACCTCTTCTAATGCGATAGCTTTAAAAATGAATTAGAATTCCATGTTTAAGTTATGAAAGTACCAAAAATAACCAAACGTCACTGTCCTAACTGTAATAAACACACAGAACAAAAGGTTGTGACTTCTAAACGGCGGGCAAGAAACGCTACTCGACCACTTAGTTACGGTTCTACTAAACGAGTTAAAGCTCGGGGAGAAAGACGAGGAGCTGGTAACCTGGGTAAGTATTCCAAGCCTACTAAACCAAAAATGATTGGTAAGAAGCTCACAAAAAAGACTGACTTTAGATACGAATGTTCTACTTGTAAAAAGCAAAGTGCTCAAGCAGGCGGTATTCGAGCTAAGAAAGTTGAGATTATATAAAGTTCTATTTTGAACTTTTATTTTATTTTCAAACCTTTTTCTGAAAAATTATTACTTTTTGCTTGATTAGTTCCTATTATACTAGTTGTATTTGTAGTTTTTTATTCTTGATTTTAGGCCAATATTTATAAAGCAAGTCCTGTTTCTTGATTATATCTTATGTTCCCAAAAATTGTTTTTGGACACGAACCAGACAGTCTACATGGCTTTTTGGTCTCTAACATGAGAAATAAACAATATGGTGATTTTACAAATGAGTAAAGGAGAACCAAGTTCAAAGTTCATCAAAGTTCGATGTCCTAAATGTAAAAACGAACAAATCATTTTCGGAAAAACAGCTTCTGTTGTGAAATGTTTAGTTTGTGAAAAAGTTCTTGCAGAACCAACTGGTGGTAAAACGCGAGTTAAGGCAAGAGTTTTAGAAGTTTTAGAATAAACTTCTCTTTATTTTTCCCATTAGGGTTTTATATTACACTCAAGAAAAATTATTATATTGAAACCAAATGTTTTTGGAGCTAAAAATTAAATATTTTTGAGCATTTACGGAGAAAAAAATGTTATTCATTAAAGAAGGAATCCCACAAGAAGAAGAAATTGTTTTTTGTACTGTTACGAAAATACAATATCATTCTGTTTTTGTATCTCTTGATGAATACAAAAATAAATCCGGTATGATTCATATTTCCGAGATTAGTCCTGGTCGTATTAGAAATATTGGCGATTATGTTAAAGAAGGAAAAGTTATTGTTTGTAAAGTTCTTAGAATTAATAAAGACCGTGGTCATATTGATTTATCTTTAAGACGTGTTAATGAAAGTCAACGTCGAGCTAAAGTTGAAGAAAGAAAACAACAAGCAATTGCAGAAGCTATTATTCAGTCATACGCTCAGAATTCCAAACAGGACGTTAAAAAAGTTTACAATTCTCTTTCAAAACTTATTCTTGAAGAGTACGATTCTATTTATGGTGCTTTTGAAGATGTTGTAGAAAGTGGTGCTTCTTTAGCTGAAATCGGTATTGATAAAGATGTGGCTACAGATTTGGAAGCTCTTGTTAAAGAAAGAATTAAACCAAAAGAAGTTGTTATTGAAGCTCACCTTAGTCTTGAATCATTCAATTCAAATGGTGTTGATATTATTAACGATGTTGTTTCTAAACTCGCTTCTTTTGATGACAAATTAAAATTACAATTTCTTGGTGCTGGTAAATACAAAGTTGAAGTGCGTTCAAGAGAGTATAAAGTTGCTGAAGATATTGTAAAACAAGCTCTTGAAATCTTAAATGAAGGAACTAAAGATTCTTTAACTTCTTACAAATTTGAAAGGGATTAAAATGAGTGGAACTTCTATTTTGAGATGTACTTCTTGTGGTGGTTATGGCTTATCTGCTTCTTGTTCTTGTGGTGGTAAAAGATTATTTTCTCACCCTCCTAAGTATAGTCCTGAAGATAAATATGCAGAATATAGACGTCAAGCTAAAGAATCTTCTAATTAATTTTTTCTCCTTAAATAGTAATATTTAATAATGAATAATTCTATATCTTGACAGTACTCTGTTCCCCACTAGTTGGCCACAGTTTGTGCGAGGTGTAAATTATGGTAAAAAATATGAAAGAGATTACTGAAATTGATGTTCTTTCTGCAGCAAAAATTCAAGCTTTAATTATGTTAGTTATAGGATTTTTTATGGGTCTTTTCACTCTTATTGTGAGTTTGATTCAAGTGTCTGTTGGTTTTTGGGATGTTCTTGCAACAATTCTTTTAGTTCCAATCATCTATGGTGTTATTGGTTTTATCGGTGGTGCTCTTGGCTCTTGGTTGTATAATAAATTCTCAAGTCGAATTGGCGGAATAAAAATTTCTTTAAAGTAATTTTTTACTTTATTTTTTTCTTTTTTAATTAGGGTTTACAATGGCTAGTATTAATAAGGATCATCTAAAAGAAGGACGTCGAATGTTTCAAAGACATTTAGCTGTCAGAGGAAAATATTTTAGACGTTTTGATGGTGATGCTAATAATATTACCAAATCTATTGTTTCTCAATTATATAATGGACTATTTTATCGAACAAGTCTCGGGCATTATCCTCATTTTTACAGTAGGGATTTTGGAATGATGGTTCCTTCCTTACTTGATTTGGGCAAAAAGAAAGAAGCTATATCTACTGTTAATTATGCCTTAGATAGATACGAACGAGATGGTGGAATTAAAACTTTTATTAATGTTAGTGGAAAGCCTGTTAATTTCCCAAATGTATATTCTCCTGATTCTGTAGTGCACATGTTTCGTGCTGTTGGAATATTAAATAATAAGGAAATAAATGATCGTTATAGAAATTTTCTTCAACAAGAAGTTTACAAATTTTATGATACTGCAATTTTTAAAATAACTGGCGAGATTAAACGTCACATTCATTTTGGAGGGATGAGAGATCATAGTAAGAGAGATAGTTCTTGTTATGATACTGTCATGGCTGGAGTTATTTCTCGTGAAGCGAATGCACTTGGTCTTGATAATCCCTTGGACCGTTTTGATTATAGCGAAATCCTTCTAAAAGATTATTGGACTGGAGCTTATTTTAGGGATGATAAAAGTTCTAAGTTATTATCTGCTGATGCAAACATTTATCCTTTTTGGTATGGTGTGGTTGATGATATGTCATATCAACGAACAGCAATTGAATCAATGCAAGCTCTTGATCTTGACAAACCATTCCCCATAAAATATGTTGCAAACAATTCTCAGAAAGGAAAAACTATTTTTGTTGAAAAGTTATCTAGTGGTTGGCAATCTGATGCTATTTGGCCAATGAGCGCTCTTCCTTTCATCGATTTAGTTAGTGATGTTGATTTAAGACAGGCTAAAGCTTATCTAAGACAGTATAGAGATTTAATTGAAACTCATAAAAATTTCTTAGAAGTTTTTGATTCAAAAGGTCGGCCTTACAAAAGTAGTGTTTATAGTTGCGATGAGGGTATGATTTGGTCTGCTCTCTATCTTTCTTTAGCAAAACGTTTTAAGATGTGACTTTATTATAATTTTAGTTCCAAAAACCTTATAAATCAAAAAAGCGACTCTTTTACTGTAATGGTTAAGAAAGCAACTAATCACGTGATTGATAAAAAATCTACAAAATCAGTTTCTAAGAAATCTTCAAAGAAAGTTGTAGCTAAGTCTAATTTTAATTATGCTTCAACTGCTGATATTCCTGTTCCTAAAAATTTAATTGACCAAGTTATTGGTCAGGACCATGCTGTTGAAGTGATGAAAAAAGCTGCTTTGCAGCGAAGACATGTTCTTCTTATTGGTGAACCTGGTACTGGTAAATCTTTACTTGGTCTTGCTTTAGCAGAACTTATTCCTAAAGAAAAGCTTGTTGATATTCTTTCGTTCAAGAACCCTAATGATGAAAATAAACCTCTTATTAGAACTGTTCCTGCAAAACAAGGTAGGGAGTTGGTTGCTAAGGCTAAGATGGAAAGTGCTAATTCTCTTAAGGGTCAAAACATTATTTTTCTGGTTTTAGCAATTGTTGCTATGCTTTCGCCTTGGGGGGTTAGGTCTTATTATGCTTCAACTGATGGTTTAGTTGTTGCTAGTATTATGTTTGCTGCAACTTTTCTTGGTGGACTTGTGTTTTTAGTTGCATTAGTGTTGATGGTTAATATGTCAAAAAAATCAGCGGGTAATTCTATTTCCGTTCCTAAATTGGTTGTAGATAATTTTGATAATACTACTGCACCTTTTTTTGATGCTACTGGTGCTCATGCTGGCGCTTTACTTGGTGATGTTCTTCACGACCCTTTTCAGTCTGGTGGTCTTGGAACTCCTGCTCATGAGCGTGTTATTGGCGGAATGATTCACAAAGCTCACATGGGCGTTTTGTTTATTGATGAAGTTGCAACACTTCATCCAACTACTCAACAAGAGCTTCTTACTGCAATTCAAGAAGGTCGTTTTTCCATTACTGGTCAAAGTGAACGTAGTGCTGGTGCGATGGTTAGAACCGAAGCCGTTCCTTGTAAATTTATTTTAATTGCTGCAGGTAACATTGATGGTCTTAAAGATTTACATCCTGCTCTTAGAAGTCGTATTCGAGGATATGGTTATGAAATTTACATGAAAGATGTTATGGAAGATACTCTTGAGAATCAATATAAAATTGCTCAGTTTGTTGCTCAGGAAGTTAGAAAGGACGGTAAAATTCCACATTTCTCAAAAACTGCTGTTGAGTATTTAGTTAATGAAGCTCGTCGTATGGCTAGCAAGAAAAACCATCTAACTCTAAGACTTAGAGAACTTGGCGGTTTAGTTAGAAGTGCGGGTGATATTGCTCATGAACAAAATTCTAAGTTCGTAGAAATTACTCATATTATTGCTGCAAGATCTTTAGCTAGAGGTTTAGAACAACAGCTTGCTGACAGATACATTGAGAATAAAAAAGACTATGAAGTTTTGGTAACAACTGGAACAAGGATTGGTCGAGTTAATGGTTTGGCAGTTCTTGGTAATGGTAGTTCTTTATCTGGTATTGTTCTTCCAATTGAATCTGAAGTTGTTCCTTGCGCTAGAGAGCCAAAAGTTATTGCAACTGGAAAACTTGGTGAGATTGCAAAAGAAGCAATCACTAATGTAAGTGCTTTGGTTAGAAAATATTTTGGCGAAGATGTGAAGGCAATGTATGATATTTATGTTCAATTCCTTCAAACTTATGAAGGTGTTGAAGGCGATAGTGCATCTCTTGCTGTTGCAACTGCAATGATTAGTGCTCTAAAAAATATTCCTATTAAACAGAATTATGCTATTACTGGTAGTGTTTCTGTTCGAGGTGAAACTCTTCCTGTTGGTGGCGTTAGTGCTAAGATAGAGGCGGCTATTGACACGGGAATGACTCATGTTATTGTTCCAAAATCAAACATACAAGATATTGTTATTGATAAAGATCGTTTAAATAAAATAACAATTATTCCTGTTGAAAATGTAATACAAGTACTGGAGCATATTCTTGATTGGAATGGTGATAAGAAAACTCTTGCTAAGATTAAATCTATGAAGAAATAAGTTTATCTTCGAAATCGTTCTTCGTTTTCTATTTTTTCTCTTTCTCTTTTTCTTAAATTATCTGTAACTCTTTTCGCGTCAGATGTTTTAATTCCAAATTTATGTGCTTCTTTTCCATGATTACAACAATACTGAAAGTTATATTGTTTGGAGAGGTAGTTTAGAAAATTTTCAGGTTCCATATTTGTTTTGTATGTATTATTGTATATTTTCCGGATTCTCTAAAGAAAAAAGAGTATTCATCAAACCCGTTTGTAAATTTCAGAATTCTATCTAACATTCTAGGATCATAAATTAAACCCGTTGTATCTTCAATTTCTTTTTCTATAAGTTCGTCCAAATCTTTGAAAATTATGTGTAACATTTTACTTTTGTTTTGTTGAATTTATCAACATTCGAAAACGGGATTTCTCATTTTCGTTTCATCTTTGCAAGCATACTTTCTAGTTCATCAATTTTTTTTAAGAGTTTAACTTTCTCTCGATCGTTTTTATCTAGTTGTTTTGCGTATGCTTCAAGTGTGAAGTCTTTTTCATCAATTTTAGAAATGACTGCTCTAAGTTTTTCCATTTCGTCACTTGTTTCTTTGGATTGTTTTAGGTGTTTAGAAAATACTTCTTTTGCTTGAGCGAAACCATTTGCTTCTGCATTTATTTTGTTTGTTGCGTTCGCTAGTTCGCTTTCGAGTTTTTGAGTAATTTGATTAATTAATTTTGTTTCAACACTTGGTTTAAAAATTTGTATTTCTGATGTTGCTTTTTCTATTTGTTTTGTGGCTTCTTTCAATTTTTGATTTGTTGCTTCTACTTCTTGTGATAATATTGAATGCTGTTTATTAAGCTCTTCAATGTGTTTTATTAGTGTGATGTTTTTTTCTTGTTGTTCTTCTAATTCTCTTGACGTCTTTTTAACTTCTCTTTGTAATCTTTTAAGCAAATGTTCTACTTGTTCTATTGCTTCTTCAGAGTCATTTCCTATTAGTTTTTTTAGAGGATTTCCAGCCATTTTCTTAAGTGAACTTTGTTCATTTATTAAAGTTACTTCTCAAGAATAACAAATTACGTTACCTTTGGGTGGTGTATTTAGCATATTCTTTGTCTTATTTACTACTTAATGACAAGTTTTAACGAAATGTTTATAAGTTATAATTTGTAGATTTTAAGTAATTATTATTCGTGAGGTATTATTATAATGGCTGGAGAAGAAGCAGCAACTGGTATTTTAAGTGATGTTAATGAGATTGGTCAAGCTTTGGGTAGTCTTTTTGGTGAAGAGGGTATTAAAGGTTTTTTCACACATCTATTTAATGCAGTTGATGGTATTGGTGTTTTTTTAATTATTTATGGTCTTATGATGTTTGTTAGTCAAATTACTCTTTTTAAGGCGGAAGAACATAAAAAATATTCGCACATGTTTGGAATTGGTATAGCTTTGATTGCCATTACTAATAAGAAAATATATTCTCTTCTAGTTGATTTGATGGCTGGAACATTATTAACTTTAATATTAATTTTATTTGTAGTTTATGCTATAATTATTTTGCTTACTCATCTTAAAAAAGTTCATAATGAAGCAAAAGAAGGTGCATTTAAATCGGCAACTCGATCTACAGCAGCTGCTGGTGAATTTGCTAAGGTTAATAATGAAACAAGGGCTAGTCGACGTCTTATGAGACGTGAAAGAAGAGCAAGGGGCGATACTTCTGAATCGATTGATGAGTTAAGTAGTGCTGTTGGAAATCATATGCATCTGATTCAAGTCATGGAACAACAATTATCTCATGCTGCTACTCTTCAAAGTAAAGGAGAGTCAACAAGAGCAGTTAGACAAGGAATTCTTGATAGGATGAGTTCTTTTGTTGCAAGTCTTCATCATGAACACAAATCTTTGAAGGCCTTGAATGTTGAACTTAAGAATTTAGAAACATTGTCTTTTAGGGAGTTTAAACTTGATCAAATCGAGAAAAATGATTATTCTCATTTAATATCTCGTCTTCAATCAAAAGCAGGTGTTGTTGGTCCAATTCCTGTGACCACTGAGACAAAAATTAAAGATTATGGTTTTAAAGCTCTTCAACTTGATAAAGCTAAAGTTCAATTGTTAAAACAAATGGAGTCTTTAGTTATGGATGCTAATTCAAATGAATCTCAAACTGATTCTTTACAGCAAAGACTGACAGGTGCTCTTGAATCAGGAAATATTTCTGAGGCTTCTGCTGCTTTGGGTTCTATTAAATCCCATTTGCAAAAGATTGAAGATGATAATGCAAAATTAAGAGCTGATATTAATAAAGTTAAAGCATTAATTGTTGAGATTAGAGATTTCCACAATGCAGAAACTGCATTAGTTGATGAAATAAAAAATCCTTAAATTTTTTAATTTTTTATTTTTCTTTTTTTTCAGTTTCCTATTAATTGGTGGCTGTCTTAGGTGAGTTAAGTTGACTATTCTAGATCCTTCAAAGCAATCTACACAAAAAGGCAAGAATCGGTCAGTTATTATTCTATTGATTGTTCTTATGATTGCAGCCATTCTAGGATATAAGTATGCTACTCAAGGAATGTTTCCAGAACACAGAGTTGTTGACGACTTAAATGGTTTAGTGTATGCTACTCAATCATTAATGGTTGGTGATGTTTATGGTTTCTTTGACGGCCTTTTAGATTCAATGGTTGTCATCGGGTTATTTATGGTCCTGTTTGCTTTGATTCATTTTATTATAACTACGACCCTAAAACACATATTCTCTTCAAAGAATGTTCAACTAGTGATGTCTTTACTACTTACTGTTTATGCCTTCATCGATCATCGTATTTATAATTTTTTAATATCTTTAAATGCTTTTATAGTTGGCTTCTTAGTCTTTTGTGCATTTATGATTATGCTTTGGGGTTTTGGACGTAACTCTCATAAAAATTTGAAAGCATCTCAACACGAGCTTACCAAAGCAACAAATTTAGCAAGACAACAGTACAATTCAAAAGGTTATGTTGACAAGGACATTGCTTCTCATATTAGAAGATTACAAAGAGAACTTTCTGACGCGCAACGTAAGTACAAAAAAGATTTAGAAGATGTCTGATTTTTATTTGTTACTTAAATTTTGTTCATTCTGTTTCTTTGTGGATTAATATTGCAATAACAATTGCGATTCCTACAAAAAAGAATGCCCATTCTGTTGCTTGAAATGCTAAAAGAAGTAAAGCCACAAGTAGCAAAATTCCTGGTATTATTAATATCCGAAGAGGGATTTCATGATGTTTTTTCTTCATTATAACTTTTTATTAGTTTAATCCTTTAAAATAGTTCGTTTCCTTTCATCAGTAATAAAACAAATGAGTAATGTTTATATACATTCTTTGTCCTTGTTATATCTATTATGGCTGTTATTGCGTTAGATATTGGTGGAACAAAAATTAAAGCTGGTATTGTTTC
>JAFGOT010000006.1 GCA_016926395.1 Candidatus Woesearchaeota archaeon | reverse complement strand
TGGTGGGACATCAAGCACAAGAGTCAAATTAACAAGAGTATCCTCATTAACAGACAAATTATCCGCAGAACCATTCAAATAAAGAGAAAGCAAACTAGAAGCTTTTGTGATTGTAAAAGTATCTAATTGAGGAATAGCCAAGTTGTTGTATGTATCATTTGCGTAAATTGTATAAGAATAAATATTTGGAATAAAACCACTAGTATTGAATTCATAACTATAAACATCACCAGAAACCAAATTCATTGTATGATTTATTCCATCTATTTCTACCAAAACATTATCAACAGCTATATTGTCAGTCACATTAGCAAAAATAGTAATATTGTTACCATATGTTTGGGATGCGGGAGTTGCATTATATGCATTTATTACAGGTCCAACAGAATCTCGTATTGTGAAATTAACACTTTCTGCAGTATTATTATTTCCTTCACTATCATTTGCAAAGAAGTATATAGTGTAGTTTCCAACATTGCTTGTGTTAGTGAAACTAACATTGTAAACATTTGTAGCTCCTTGTTTTATTAATTCTACAAAATTCCAAGACAATCCAGAATTCCAAGTTACATTTGCGAAGACTTTTGAAACATTCATATTATCCGTTACTACAGCTTCAATATCTACCGTTTCCGATTGATTATATGTTGGATTTCCAAGTGGTTTTGTAACTACAACATTTGGAGGAATTATATCTGTCCCAGATATATTCCATTCTAAAGTATAATTATAAAGAGTTGGTGTTTTTCCAGCAACATCCGTTGTCAAGAAGGCTGCAACATAAACTTTATCATAAAAGTCTGCGCCAGGACAAGGATTAGCTCCAGCACTTGCTGCAGCATAACTAATATTAGAACACAAAGAATCTCCAGATTCATTTTGTATTTGGAAATATATGTCAGTTCCTGCAGGTAAATTTCCATTTGCTTTTAGATTCATCCAAGAGAAAAATATTTCTGGCACTATTAATTCAGAACGCAACATTGAAGTTGCAACAGGTCTGGATTCTGCACTTATTGCACCAACATTAACAGCTGTTGTGCTATAAGCCCTTATTGCATAATAATTCATAACAAGACCTTGAGCAACATAAGAATAAATCAGAGGATTCAACCTAGATGCAGCATAATAACCAGAAACAGATATTCCTGTTGCGCTATGATTTACAAGCAAAGTGTAATTATTATTGACAAAGTCACCTACTAAAGTGTATCTTTGATAATCATCTGAATTAACAGTATGATAATTATTTGTTGTTCCATATTTTAAGTTTACTCGAGTGTTTACTGGTTCAACATAGAATCTTAAATATTTACTTCCACTTCCTCTTCCAAAGTCAAAGTATCCTCCAGTTGTATTTCCTGCTAAACCAAACTCAATTGCATATTGATTAGGGAACGTGTATGCGCTTGCAGTTAATTGAGATGTTGATCCTCCAACTGTTGAATATGACTCTCCATTCACACTTGCCCAGTTTAAAGCATTCGCACCCCATTTCCCAGATGTCACACTATCGAATCCTTCGAAAAATAAGAATACATCTGATCCGTTTGAGTTATCGTTCGCAAGAGAATTACCATAATAAATATTAACATCAGTTGTTGAGTTTATAGTCGGCATCTTAACCCAAACATTAATGTCGCTTGTATCATCACAAGATTCAATCCAATAAGGCAGCTCTTGTTCTCCAGTTCCATTATCAAATCCAAATCTCAAGTCTGAACAATCAGATTTTAATTTTCCTGCAGATTGTTCACTACTTAAATCAAGATTTAATAATAATTGATAATTAGTTAATGTACTTGCAGAAGTTACAGAAGATGATTTTTTATATTGCCAACAAGTATGATCTTGTTCCTGAGGCAATCCTGATTCAATCAATAACGGCCAACAAAAAGTCATGTTTGCGCCATTTCCTGTTTGTATATTTGATTCAGTTGATATGCCTTCATAATTATTAAAATTATCAGAAAAAGAAGTTGTATTTACAGAATAATATTCCATTACAGTTCCGGTGCTTCCTTGTGCATCTGTAGCATAAACAGTAATTGCATTGGAACCAATAATGCTTGTTAAAGTTGTATTTGGAGTAAATGTGAAGTTTTCTCCATTTAATTCATAAGTCCAATGAGAAATAGGTTTACTTACATCCAGCTGTAAATCAATAATATTTGTGTTTGTATAAGTAATATTTTGTGGAGAATATAATCTAATATATGGTGTTGCAGCTCCAACCACCAATGTTCGTTCTTCACTTACTCCAAAATTATTTGCAGTATCATTAACATATACTCTATATGTTATTGTTTCGTCATTCAGGTCAGAAGCATTTATCCAGAAGGAGGTATCATTTAGTTTTGTCATGGAGTAATTATTAGTTCCACTTCCATCCGTTATTTCAAAGAATGCAACATCGCAATTTTCATCAACACTTACATTTATTATCGTCCAATTATATCCACAAAGAGTATTATTTATTGGTGTTGGGTTTTCAAAATCAACAGTTGGCTTTGTTAAATCAATTGTAAAATATCTATATTCTGATTGGAACCAATCAGTACCATTTGAACATTGGAAACTTATGTTTCGATATCCTTCTGGAAGAGCATAAGTTATGGAACTCCAATCAAGATTTGTAAAGTTAGTCATTGCAACAGTCGTAGTATCATCAATAGTATAGTTACATGCAGTTGCGTTAATGTTCGTTGTTACGTTAGTTTGAATATTCGCATAATTAAAATAAGTGTTATTTAAAGGTAAAACTGCAATTGGAACAATTGTATTTAAATCAACTATAAACCAAATTGTTGTACTATTAATATTTCCTGCACTATCATTTACATACAAAGTTAAAGTGTGATTATCATTTGTTAGTCCAGTTATCGTTGTATTCAAACAACTTGGAACGCTAACAATCGGGTTGCTTCCTATTTTGTACCAACAACTACCAATATTTTCATTGTCAGCAACACTGAAGTTTAGATCTACTTCATTTCCAGTATTATATGTTGAAGTATTAATTGGTGAAGATAAACTAATTGTCGGAGCAACCAAGTCCACATTAAAGTTTGTTGTTTTTAATCCCAAATTACCTGCTGTATCATTTGCGTAAATAGTGAACATAAAATCTCCCGCACCTGGCGTTGTTAAAGAACCATTATTACAACTTGGAAGACTTGTATTTGTGACGCCACCATTTATAGTATACCAACAAGAGTCAGGATGTAGTTCATTTAAATTAAAGTTGACATTAACAGTTGTACTATTATGAAAACTATTATTTGATGGACTAATAACATTAATTATAGGATTTACTAAATCAACAACTACTTTTCTAAGAGAAGTTTGATTTGAATTATCTGCAGTATCATTTATCCAAACATAGAATTGATATTCCCCATCAAGAAGTCCTGTTTTATTTATCCACCAATCATTACCTGAATGTAATGTTATTGGTTCAAAAGATCCATTCCAATTTAATAGTAAAGTATCTGGGTTAGGTTCATTTATTGTTACTCGTATATAAGCCCAATTTCGACCATAAGTTCCGTTTTTATCAGCAGTAGCATGATAACTAATTCCAGGTGTTGATTTATCAATTGTTATTGGTACAGTTGCATCTCCACTTCCATAAGCAGTATAATATTGAGTGTTATTATCAGAAATCACACATCTAAATAGATGATTTCCATCAGCGAAAGAATTAGTGTTAAAAGTATAGCTTGCAAATCCATTTGAATTAGTCATCTGCCCTGATCCTATTTCAGTTAGATTATCATAAAATTTAACTTCATAATTACTTAAATGGGTTCCAAGAATAGAATCATTTACTGAACAATTCATAGTGAATGTTTGACCTGCACCCAATGTTTGTGGTTGAGGGCTTACTAAATAAACTCTCGAATAACCATAAACATTCACTAAAACTGAATCTTGTGATGAAATATAATATGGTTCACTTACGTTAACATCTAAAATCATTGGTCCTAAAACATAATTGTTTGGTACAGTCCATGTTGTTGATGCTCCAGTTGCAAGAATTGCATTAGAACTATTAGTCCAATTAACTTCAAGTATTGCAATATTATTGTTTTGGTCCCTTGGAGTATTTCCATGCTCATCTTTAGTTGTTGTTGTTAGCGTTTCACTCACTCCTTTATGAAGTATTTGTGAAGTTGTCGGATTTGATATTGTCGTATTTAATTCTCCTTTAAAGTATATTGTTTCAGATATTAAAGTTGGAGACATTGCAGTGTAACCATTCCAGTTAGCTATAGTACAGAATATTTCATCAGGCCCCACTATTGCTCCCGAATAATCTTCAGTTATTTTTGCATAACCAGTTAAATTTGTTGTTGTTGATCCAATTTCTAAACCTGAATCACCATCATAAAATGTGACTGGATAATTTGCTATTGGAGAACCAGTATCATGATCTTGAACATAACAAATAACATCCAAATCAGATCTACTTTGAGTAGAGCCCGCAGGAGGATAATTCCAAGTAATGTTTGATCTACTAGTAATACTAAAAGTTATCAAAGATAAAGAATCGTTTAAGTTACCCTCTAAGTCTTCTGAATACAATTTAACAGTATACAATCCAGGTAACCAAGTATTGTTTGTACATACACTTATATTTGTCCAGTTTGCTGTATAAGGCGAAGTTATATTTACTCTCGTAGTATTAGTTGGTGTTCGATTATAAATTATCCAAGAATCACCAATAGATTCATTCCATTCTCCATATATTAAGAAACAATCGCCCCTATCAAGAGTCGTATCATTAATACCATAATTTCCACCAATTATTACTGGAGGAAATACATCTGCACTTGATACAACATTTAACGATTCGACACTTTTGTTTTGATTACTGTCATTGTATTGTAATATTGAATCATCAGTTATAGTACATCTTATATCATAAGTACTTGCATTTGGAATTGAAAAAGTATAATTTGCATAACCAGATGCGCCCGTCAAATTATAACCAATTAAAGTATATGCTGAATCAGATTCATTTTTGTATTCAAAAGTAACATTATAATTTTGTATTGCGACACTACTATTTGCATCCTGAACTAAACAACTCATAGTTGTTGGATTGTTTTCTTGAACACTTGCAGGATTCAAATTTGAAGATTGTATTTTAGACCAACCCCAAATTGTTATCATTTGAGTAGATGTTGCATTTGGATTATTAGAAGTATCTCTTCCAACTTGATACCAAGCAAGAACTCCAGGAGTCATTGTTGTTGGTATTTGATATGTAAAATTAGCCCAATCAATAATACTTGTTAAGGATTTCACATTTCGAATTGCAAAACTTCCTGTTGCATTTGTATAAAGTGTTGCGTTTGATAATCCAAAATTATCTTGCCATTGAGAATATAATAAAAGATTATCCCCTTTATGAGCAACACTTGGTCCTCCAAGTCCATTATAAGTTGGAGGCACTAATTCAATTGTTGAAAGAGAAGTGCTTGTTTTATTACTTGAATCTGTTTTATAGTAACTCGTTAGATTTTCACTTATTTCACAACTAATAGTTTCAGGTCCTGCAGTATTATCTGTATAAATATAACTTGCATAACCATTTGAATTTGTTAATGCAGTTCCAATAGTATTAGTACTATTTTTGAATGTTACAGTATATCCAGCAATAGGATTATCTCCTGTTGTGTCGTCAACAACTCTACAAGTAATATTTACTGAATCTCCAACACTTATTGAAGAATCATTAAGAGAAATACTTTCCAATTGTGCTAGACCCCAGACAGTAACATTTAAGCTTGGAAGAGTATCATTCACATTCGAACTTTCATCAGCCACATCAATTCTAACTTCGTGCTCTCCTAAGAACCAATTAGAATAAGTATTAACTGTATAATTAGTCCAATTTCCAGAATTTTGAGGAGAGCTGTTAGTTTGGGTTAATGATGTAAAAGGAGATGTTGTTGTGTATGTAAAATTTGACTCTCCAATTGATTTATCCCACTGAGCATAAATCTTAAATGAATTTCCTCTAAAAATAGATATAGGGGTTACATTGTAAACATTATTATTTAATTGAGGAGGATTTATAGTTATTACAATAACATGTAAATCTGAAATATCACTTTTTACAAAAGTAGTATGATTAACAGTGAAATTAATCGATCTATCTTCTTCGTTTGAAGTATTTATTATAAGGAAGAATGTTGCAGTATTTGCTGGAGAAACGGTTCCACCTAAAGAACTTATATTCCAATCTATTTTTCCATCTGAAAATGTTCCTCCAATTTTTGTTGTGTCAGTTCGTCTATTCGCAATTGTTAATTGAGTAGAATAAAATATGTGACTGGTTGGATTTACTGGCCAAGAAGAATTATATCCGCCATATGTTAATTGCGTATCATTTAATGTCCAAGGATCGCTTCCAGTATTTTTTACATCAACTTCAATTCTATATATGCTGTTTTTTTCTAAAGTATACGTTTTTCCAAGTCCACCGTCTATATAGTCATTAGTGTAAAAATGCCAGTTTGCTTCAGGACTATTTGTTACATCATAAACTCTTACTTCTTGAATGTTTAATTGTAAGTCTGGTTGAGATATTTCAAAAATCCAAGAAGTATCTAAATTTTCACCTAAATCATTTTTCAAAATGTTTCCAGAAGGATCTACTAATCTTGCTCTAACTTTGTAAGTACCAGAATCTTCTAAACCTGTAAACCAAGAAATAGGATTCCATATCGCAGAAATATCTAAACCATTTGTTGAGTCGATTGATCTAAAATTATTTGTTAATGAATCATTTACAATAGTTGAAATTAATTTCCAAGATCCAGTATTATTATTTTCAACAGTTAAAATTAGTAATCCTGAAGAATTTACATCTTTGGAATATATTTGAGAACCTAACTGTTGATTAATTCCTGATTCAATTTGTGGTGTTGGATAAACAAATTGTCTCATCTGTTTATGACCAAATAAGTTTGTTTCATCACCATAAACATCTTCTTCATAATATGCATATACAGGAGCATCACAAACCATCTTCCATGGACCTGCAACGTATTGATTATCATTTCCACATCCAAAACAACCCTTATAAAGTTTGTTAGGATCGCTTCCTGAAACTGTTGTACTTCCAACAGTGGTTGAAGAAGTATAGACTGTACAATTTGTTCCTTTGTTTGGAGTCGCTATCGCAATATATTCTGTACTTTCTGAAGAACCATAAACCATGCCCATTTCTTTTTCAGGCAAGAAAGTAACATATTCTATTCCATCTCCATCATTATAGTTAAGAACTCCTATTGGAACATTTGTTGTTACTCTAACAGCAGAGCCAGAACCATCTCCTCCGTTAGTTATTGTTGCTGGACAAACTTGATCATCATAAGCATTTATTGCATTCCACACAGCACTGTTTCCATCACTACCATAAAAGTTTACTATACCAGCACTTGAAGAAGCTGAACCTACATAAACATTGTTAGATCTTATACCAAACAAATCTTCTTTTGTTGCAGGATAAAATACGAAAGAATCACGATTATTTGTTCCACCTGTATGAAATGCCAAAATAGGAATATCAGATAGTAATCTTGAAGGAAGTGTTGTTCCCATGTTATATGTATAACAAGTACCCGATGCATCAACAAATTGTGTTGAACGTAAAGTGTTTCCTTCTAGCACTTGTACAGTCGCTGTTCCCCAAGGACTCACCATACAAAATCGATCATTATTGCTCGTACTTCCATCAAAAGAGAAATCAGTTCCTGCAAAAGATACTGGAACAATCATATCATCATAATCTCCTGCTCCTTCGACTTGAACAAGTTTCTTTGCTTGAATCGAAGTTCCTAAATTAAAGTTTGTTCCTTTTGTTCCAGTTCCAAAAGCATTTAATGAATAAGAGGAGTCATTTATTGTAATAGAGTTTCCATCTTCAAGACTAACTAACGTCAATCCATTCGATACAGATGTGTGACTAACAACATATCCGATGGTTTTTTCTGAAGAATAAGTAAAAGTTTCAACCATATCACTCTCACTTGTTGTAGTATCATAACCATAGTACAAAGAGAATGTTGTATTTGTTGAGTTTGCCAAGTAAGGTATTTTTACCCAGAATGTTGCGTTGTTTTCATTTTCCAAATCACATTTTTCAACATAATAAGGGATTAAAATTTCTTCGCCGGTTGTGGAATTATAATATGTGAATCTAACATTACTACAATCAGCGTTTACAAATCCATCCAAATACTCGCTACTTAGATCCTCATCGACAAATACTTGGTATTCAGTTAAATCTCCATAAGTATTTGAGATATTATACTCTACCCTATATGGCCAACTTGTATTCCACCAAAAATTAGCATCAGCAGTTGTTAAATTTACATATTCATTTTGACCATAAAAATTATTTTCTGTTTGCACGCCTAAACTTAATGGCGCTTTAATTGTAAAATTCTTTATCTCGGTTGTACTTTTGGATCCAAAATCATCATATGTTTCTACATAAACGCTAAAAATTCCTGTTTGCCAAGTATTATTAAATTTTATTCCATAATCATCTGGAGGAATATTCGTTAAATCATACCTTATTATAGACATATCAGGATAAGTAACATAAGCACTGACATTATCAATGTTATCTCCGTCTGCATCAACAACTGTTGCTTGTATAGTTATATTTTGACCATATCCTGTTTCGTTTGGAGTTACTACAAAGTTACTTATTTGTGGTTTTAGTTTTACTATAAAATCAGTCGTGTTGCTTGTTGGTCTTAAGTATAAACTTGTTGATCCAGAATAATTAGTTGTTATTGTATGAATGCCCAGCGTATGAGACTCATTAATTAAATATTCAAACTCTGCTAAACCATTAGCATCAGTTAAATCCCAACCTAGATAGTTAGCTCCATCATAGAAAGTTACATTTTGACCAGTTACAAAAGCACCATTATCATATTTTAATACTGCTCGTAAAAGTATAGCATCTCCTCTATCAACAGTACTTTGATTAGTTGTTGGTGTTAATGAGGAATTAGCATAAACAGTTAATTGGTATGTTTTAAAGTCTGCTCTGCCATCACTTGCCCCAGTATCTATTCTTATTGTTTTAAGACCTAAACTTGCACCACTTCCAATGTTAGCAGTAATATTATTCCAAAGAAGACCATTTATTGCTAAACTTGCAGAATATTGGTTCTTATTACCAACAGCAACAGTCCATCCAGTTGGTAAAGTATAATTAACCCATACATCACTAGCAACAGTATCACCTGTATTATTACCATAAACACTTAATACTCCTTGGTAATTTCTTGTAACAGTAACTGGATGAGAGTAATCAGTAATTCTAATAATTCCTGACTGTCTAACTTCTACAATGTCCTGTCCAACACTATTCCAAGATTTAACTTCCCCAGCAGGATTAGTATAGTTTAAATCAACAGTTAAATTATAATCATCAGAAGCAACACTTTCATTTGCTAATACAACATAACTAACAGTAAAATTTCCAGAACTTCCAAGAGTCGCCAGAGATTGTGAAGTTACATTTTGACAAACAAATCCAGATACAGCAGGACAATTTATTCTTATTTCTACATTATTAATATTTGTTGACCAAAGATTTTGAAATGTAAAGTTATATTCAGTTTGGTTTGGTTTTTCAATTCTTAAAGGATCAACAGAAGTAGTAATTGTTGAAGGAATATCATGAATTACAAAAGAGTAAGATTGATTTGTCATCACAGGACCATTATCAGTATCTGCTTCTATCTCCCAGTAAAAATCGTAATTTCCAGAACTCGCATTAGCAGGGATCACATATCCATTAGTACTATTTGACCACTGTTTTTGACAAATTGCATTTTCAATCATTGTTCCACAACTTTGTTGTTCTTCTTGCGGACCAAAACCAACTGGTTGTTTGCTTGAGTCAAGTAAAGACAGATTTACAACAGCATTGTAAGCTTTGTTTTCAGTCACTTGAACTGTTGCGTTTATCCAATCAATAACATCTGTCGTTTCATATTCTTGAAGAGAATGTTCGTAATCATTTTCATAAGTTAGATTAGTTAGAGAAATTATTGCAGGAATAATAGTAAAATTATATGAACCCACTAATTGTTTTCCACTTGTTGTCATCAATATAGAACCAGTGTTTGGATTTTTTAGTTCGGCATATACTCTATAAGTTCCAGGAGTTCTTGTTGATGTTGCCCAATTTCCATAAACACTCCAATCATCTGCCAAATCTTCAATATCATAATTAGAAATTACTTTTGTAACATCAGACATCACTGGAGGAATAATGTTTTGCCAAACAGTTCCAGTCCATTTTTGAACTCTCATGTATAATTGTCCAGTAAACTCAGTATCTTCTAAGTTTTTAAGACCTTTAGCATCGTCTTCTGTTTCACCATAAGTTGTTGAAAGAGCGGTATTTACAAATTTTCTAATTCGAATATCATCAACCCAATAATCATTTCCTCCAAAAATGTATACTCTAGTAAAACTTGAGTGTGTTGAGTCTGTTGTGAACATGTTACCTGATAGTGCTCCATCAACATATCTATATGCTTCTACAACCCCATTACTTTTTACTACAAATTGACCAAATACCCAGTCATCCATAACATCTGTTGCAGCCACTGCTGGAAGGGTCGCTGCATTATAACCATTTCTTACATCTGCTAATATTCTATCTCCTCCATGATCAAATGCCCAACCATAACCATTTCCAGAGTTATCTATAAATCCTAATCGATCATAAGCCCCACCACTATAAGCAGCATTTCTGTTAATCCAAAATTCCATAATTACGTCTCGTCCAAAAGTGACACCAACATTATCATATCCTCCGTTTGGATCATTGTTAGTTTCTTTGTGAGCAGAGTATGTTCCTTTGTAAGCTCTAGAATTTCTTTGTCTAATATCCCCACTTCCATAATCAGTCCAAGTAAATGTTCCTTCCATGTCATTAAAATAAATAAATGTCTCAGTTCCATTACTTGCAGGCGTTGCAGCATCGTTACCATAATATAAATAAATTAAATTAGATACTGTATCGTTTAACACTGGAAGCTTTACCCATATACTTGCAGTTTCAGAAGTTGCATTAAAAACATCTATCCAGAAAGGAATTTCTACTTCTGTTCCGCTTGTTGTGTTATAGTATGAAAATCGTATATCATCACCATTATTACTTTGTGCAAATCTAAAATTGTCAGAATCTAAAAGAATATTTACTTGATAATCAGTTGATGCAACATCCGCACTTATGTTAATTGGCATTCTAAGTTTCCAACCAGGGAAAAGAGTCCAAGAATTTCCTGTAGAAAGAAGTCCCACTGTTTCTTCATTTTTGTAATCAGTTTTATTTGTTAATAAATCAAATTCTGCTTCTACTTTTAATGAAAAAGAATTATCATCATCAATAACTACAACCCCATCATCGTTTGTTGCAATTATTTTGTAAGTATAATCTTGAAGAACCCAAGGATTACTAAAAGTATAACTATATTGATCTCCGTTTGGAGTCATCGCAACAGATAAAGTCTGACTACTTTGGTTTGTAATATTTAATATTACTGTATCAAGTCCAACAACATCTGTAACATTTGCATATATAGTTATATTTTGTCCATAACCAATGTCGTGTGGATTGGTGTATACATCAGTTATTTGTGGTAAAGAAGAAACTCTAGCTGTTTTTGTAGCATCCTCATATAAACGATAAGCATTAGTATCTGCAGCCAAACTAACATTATAAGTGTGTAATTGATATAGTGCATCATCCGATATTATTGTTTGAATAGACGTATATCCAGATGCATCAGTAACCCCATAACCTAGCAGTTGTCTTGTTCCATTTCCTGTCTCATCATAAAATGTCAAATTGTATCCTTTCATTGGAGAAGATAAATCATCAAGCAATAAAACACTTAAAGTTAAAGCATCTCCTGGAGTTAAAAGCGTTTTTGATAAAGTAAATGAAGACAGTACTGGTTGAAAATTAATAGTAATATTTCTAGTATCTGAAGTTGCACTAACTGGAGAATCTGTTGCGTTTGCAATCATTCGTAAAGAGAACTCCCCAATAGATTTTGGTATTACACTTCTACTTGCAGTGCAGTTTGTTGTTTTATTAAGAATAGAACAAGTATAAGGATTTGTTGTTGTAAAATCAGTTCCAGACGATTTTAATAATTTCCAATCAAGACTTAGTAGATTATAGTTAAAATGTATTTCATCAATAATTGGTGTTTTTGAACTATTTGTGGTTGTAAAATCTATTTTATATTGTAAATACTGAGCGCTAGGCGAATTAATGTTTGATCCTTTTGTTTCTAAGAACCAGTTCGACCACACATAATAAGTACTTGGATCCAAACTCACTGTTGTATAATTTAGTTCTGTAGAAGCAGCTCCAACTACAGGTTCTGGATAAATCATTTGCCTCATTTGTTTATGAGTAAGAGCTACAGTTTCTTCGTTATTGAAGTTTTTTTCAAAATAAGGTTTTACAGGCAAGTCACACTCAACTTTCCAAGGAGCATAAACTTCTATATTACTATCACCACATCCAAAACAAGCTTTTGCAATTCCCTGTGCACTTGATGTTGTTGAAGTTGTACTGCTTTGAACTCCACTAGAATTATAAAGAGTACAAGTTATTCCATCATGAGGTGTTGCAATTGAAATATATTGAGCATCTTGACCAGAACCAAATTTAGTCCCCATTTCTTTTCTTGGTACAAATGTCACAGATTCAGTTCCGTCACTGTCAGCTTGTTGAATTCCTCCAATACCTCCAGTAGAAGTCACCATTTTTACTGCAGCACCTGAACCTTGAGAACCTGCTCCTGTATTACATGCACCATCATTGTAAACACCTGCAATATTTTGGTTTTGACTTCCACCATCACTTCTATAACAAACAACATTTGAACCAGTGCTACTAGCACCTATCAATGCCTGATTGGAAATTACTCCATAAAGCGGTTCAGTAGTCATTGGATAAAATGGCCAAGCATCCTCATTAGCTGCTAATCCTCCATCGTGGAAAGCAAGTATCGGATAATCTGAAACTATTCCAACAGCATTTCCAGTTCCAAAATTAGTTGAATCATAACAATAACCACTAGACGTTACAAGACCGTTCCATCTTTGAGTTGCTCCTTCATATATTGTTACATTCGCAGTTCTAAATGGAGCCAACATACATATAGAATCAGTTGCAGCTCGCATTCCATCATAAGAAAATTCTGTTCCAGCCCAAGATATAGGAACTATTGAATCTCCATTCATTCCTCGTCCTGCAACTTGAACTAAACCCTTTGCTTTGATTGCATCTTCTTGAGAAGTAAAAGAATCATCAGTAACATCAAGTTCATCCATATAATAAATATCAGAACCAATGTGAACTTCGTTATCATCAACAAGACTCATTACTTTAAGTCCGTTAGTTGCTAATTTGCTACTTACAATATAACCTATTGTTTTTGGAGTTGAATAACTAAACGTAGCATCTATATCACTTTTATCAGGATTACTTGCATTCCCATAATAAATATAAATGTCTGTTGTTGTATCATTTTTTAAGTAAGGCATTTTAACCCAAAAATCAGCCTCACTTTCTTGTGTTAAATTACAGTAGTCTGTGAAAAAAGAGACTTCTTCTTGTAATTGAGATGTTGTGTTAAAGAATGTTATCATAACATCACTACAATCAACATTAATTTTTCCAGCAGAATATTCTGATGAAAAATCATGACTCAAAAATATTTGATATTCATATGCATCTTCTGCAGTATTTGTTACATTAAGTTTTATTTGATAAGGATAATTAGAGTCATACCACATTCCTGCAAGGCCAGGAGAAGAACGAGTATAAACTTGTAAACTTGTTCCTGCTGGTTTTGTTTCAGTCCAGTGAAGGGTTGAGTAAGAAATATCTGGCGTTCCAAAATCGCGAACATCACTAATATATTGCCCATTTGCAGATACAGTTAACTTTTGTTCTGCTTGAAAAGTTAAATTTAATTTGTTTGGATTATACTTAGTTACTCTAACATAATCATATCTTGATTGAGATTCGTATTGTATTAAACCAATTGAACCACTCGGGAAAAAATTGTAAGTATTTTCAAATGTTAAACCATCAAAATATGCTTTAATATGATCAACACCTATTGAATCATCCCAAACTTCAACTTTCAAATCAGACCATACATCAGTATCAATATTTACTGAAGTGTATTCATTAGTCCCCGTATCCCATGCTCCCCCAAATCTTCTTCGTATATGAAGACTGTCATCAGCTCTATCATCTAAAATTACTGCATAAGTATTATCAATATCTTGATATCTGAATAATAAACCAGAAAAATAATCAGGAAGATTTGATGTTAAATTTATTCTTGTTTCTAAAGTTATGTTTGCTAAGTTAAGTCCCGGGTGTTCAAGCATTAAATATTGCGCCCAAGTTGTTGTTTGATAAATATAGTCATTATTTTCTAATGCCCATCCACTAAATCCATCTTCTACAGTCCAATCACTAATATCGCCATCGTTAAATTCATCATAGAATAAATAAACAGAATCAGGATTACTTCCAGAAGTTGCTGTTGGATTTCCATAATACATGTAAATCTCTTTTGCTTGAGTAGAATTTACTTGTGGAACAATAACATATATTTGAGCGTTTTCTGAAGTTTCATCCCACGAAAATATTGCATAATCAAGTTCAATAAAATTTCCTCCAGATAAATTATATTCAACAAATCTTATTGAATCATTATCAGTTGACCAATCAAAGTCACTTCCAACAATAGAACTATTAAGAGTTATTTTTACAGGAGTGTCTGTTTGATTTGAAGTTACATTTGTTATATTTATTAATTGTCTATAAGTCCAAGCTGTTTCCCACCAAGGATTTCCAGTTATTTGTGCTGCTAAAGTTAATCTATCACTTGAAACACTAACATTGGTTAAATATACAGCGTCATTAAACTCACTATTAGTTGTTTCTTCCCAAGTGTAAAGTGGCGAACTTGTAGTATAATATTGATAATAAGCAGAAACATTTCCACAATCATCTCCTCGACTACACCAAAGTGTTGCATTCATAGTGAATGGAGTGTTTCGTAAACCAACATCTCCATTTGTTGGTTTATCTAAAGTCATATTTAGAAGTCCAACATAATCTTCTCCCGATAAAAAAGTAAAACTAGGCTCTGGATTTGCATATTGCCGTAGTCTAAAGTCATCCCATTGACCATCATAGTATACACCAATTCCAAATTCACCATCAGTATAAGAATTATCATTTGCAGTTACTGTTTGCAATAAAGTCATGTTTTCATCATAAATTTTAAACACCAAATCATTATTTGATTTCCAAATGTAAGAGATGAAATACCAAGTATCAAAACTAATAACTGGAGAATCAGCAGAAGATAAAACTCCACCCGAGTTATAATTTTCTCTAATACCTAAATATGGAAGTCCTCTTTCATCAAGATATGCTTGATAACCATTTTGATCAGTTCCACCAGAAGGATGACCAAATGTTAAGGCTGCTAAACTTACCGCAGGAGATCTAGAATAATCTGGCGCTCGTATCCAAGATTCTAAAACAACATCTTGACCGCTAGTAAAACCACTTATTGTTGCTTGATCATAACTTCCAGAACCATATCCTTGTATACCAAAGCTTCCTGTTTTTGCAGCATTAGCATCTCTCCAAGGTAGAAGTTGTCCTGAGTCAAAACCAACACTTGTTTCAAAATCATTAAAATAATCAAATACAGCACTTCCATCAGCAGCACTTGATACAACATCATTTCCATAATAAATAAAGAAAGTTGTATCTGCATTGTTTGCCAAGTATGGTGCTTTAATCCAAACTCTTGCAGTTTGTGTTCCTGTTGAATAATTTAATCCAGAATCTTCAAGCCAATAATCAACAGCAGTTTCAGTATCGCTGCTTTGATTATAATAAGTAAATCTAATATCATCTAAATCTTCTTGTGTTTTTGAAAAATTAAAATTAGTATCATCAAGCGTTATTAGTATTTGATAATCTGTTAATACACCTGCAGTGTTTGTTATATTAAATGCACTTCTCCATGCAAAACTTTCATTAACCCATATATCTGTAATTCCTAAATCATCTTCTATAATTCCATTTTTAATCCCATCATCATCTCCAAAACCACCATCTATAATAGTTATCTTCAAAGTATTAGCATTAATTCTTTCATAAGGAAAAGTATACCACGTATCTGTATTAGGATTGTATTTTTGTAATTCTGGCTCTTTTATTTCTTCATCTAATTTGATTATAATATCAGCACTGTCAATCACATTTTCTAAAGTAAATTTTAATAATTTGTGTGGAGTATTATCATTTGTTAAAGGAGAGTTAGGAATGCTTTCTGGATCAACAACATTAATAGAAGTTAAATCAGCACTTGCTTCTAAAGATAAACTTCGATTATTAACAGTTATGTTTGTTTCATTATTTTGTTTTTTATCTATTACAACATTAAATTCAGGAATAATAAACTCATAACTTGCATTCTCACTTGCATTAAATTGTAAAGTTCTTTTATCATTTCCAAGAGTAGACTTAATTAATTTTTTTCCAGATTCAGTTTCTTTCCAAACATAAATAATAACACCATCACTTATTTTGTTTGGAAGTGTTAGATTAATTTCTGTTTCATTTTCTGTAAATAAATCAAAGTTTACCTTTTTATTGGAAAGAAGAAGATTTCGCATCACTCCTTTTTTTGAAGTGAATACGAAATCACCTTTCTTTGTGGTGGCAATTTGTTTCTCTATTCGTGGTGGGAGAATAGAAGAAGAATTAACATCAGTTTGATTGATAGATGTATTAATTGAAATGTTAAAATCAGTATCATTAACTATTGGAGTAGTATTAGGAATAGGTGTTGTATTTGGAACTTCATAGCTAACATTTGCAGTAACGTTGTCAAATAAACCTCTTATTACAATTGTTTGTGTTTTGTTAAGAACTGAAACATTAAACTCAATCCCATTATTGACACTTAAAATATAATCTATTGGAGGATTTAAAGTAATGTTTGTTAAGTTTGGAATTGTTGTTTTGAAAGGAATGTTGTTGTAAACATCAGAGAAGTTGGTTTGAAAGGTTATCGTACGTTCCCATAAAGAACTAGTATTGTTTGTCTGCGCTTGCTCCAGACGGATGGGGGGTGTTTGATAATCCACGCTTAAGATATCAATTCCATCAGTTAGGAGCAACCGCCACGTGACCGGTTGCCCAAAAACAATTGGGGCGCGAATCGCCTCATCAACCGCATAGTCTGTTGCTACGGAAATATCTAGATTTCGTTCTGAAAGTTGTGGTAGGAATAATTTTACATTATCATTTGTTGTTGGAACTTGAGCGTTCAAACTACCTGAGAATAAGATAATAAATGTCAATAAAACAGCATATATTACTGTCTTCTTTAATATAGCACTCACACTACCCTTTTGAATGGTTGCCCACCTCGGTTTCTACGTTTAAGACTACTGTGTCCCTAATTTAGAAAACGTGCAAAAATCAAGAGAATTAGTTCCAAGCCACCACGCTCAAAATTGTTCTCCGTGCTTTTGTCCCACCACGTATTTCTATTACAAAAAAGAGAAGTTATCATTTATAAACGTAACGTTTTTTCACAAAAGAAATAAGTGATTTCTCACTCCCCAATAACTAAAAAAAATTATAGAAAAAGAAATAAAAAAAATGTCTATTTAGTATGTGATTTTCTAGACTTTGTTTTTGAAGTTTTCTTTGAAGAGGTTTTACTTGTTGATTTAACTGATTGTTTTACGCTAACAGTAGATCTTTGTCGTCCATCACCATCTTTTTTCATTGCAAACAACAAAAACAATATTGCTAGTGCTGCAATTACAACGATTATAATCACAAATATTTTTGGATTAACTTCTTTTTTCTTTTCAATTAACAAACTATTAAGCATTTTACTAGTAGTATCATCTGTTCCAAGATAAGTTATCAAATTAAAATTTTTATCTAATATTTCAGAATCTCGCAAATATGGAACTTCAATAAATAATGTTCTTTTTCCATTTGGATCTATTTCAACCATCTTTGATGAAGCAACATCAGTATCGCCAATTAAAAGCTCAGAAAAGACTTTTAGAGATTCATCATAAGGGTTTTTGAAAACTACCTCTAACAATCCTTTTTCCGTATCAAAACCAGATGAAATTAAATCTAATTGATACTGTCCTTGTGATAAATAACTAGTTTTTACATCAGACTCAAAGAATAAATTTCCAGGGTCTCCAGAGATAGAAAATTTCAAAGGCAATGAAGAACCATATCTTGTTGTTACTCTAACAACATCACCAGATAAGCCTTTTGAAGATAGTAAAAATGGAATGGTTTTTCGTTCACCCACACCTATTGAATGAGTATTTTCATCAGATAGAGGTTCGTTTGCAAACTCCACATTTGAGAAGAATAAAACAGGAGTGTTTCCAGTATTTTCAAATGTTAGTGCAAGCACCCCAAGTTCAGGATAGTGAACAACATCTACAATTTCCAAAGATTCGATAGGATAGTCAAAACTCACGGAGTCAATATCTAATATGTCATTTTCTAATCCAGGATAATTTGTTATTTTTCGTCCATATTTAAGCATGAAGTTTAGATTTTTTTGTGATTGCAATTCGATTGCTTTAGCTATTTCTGCAGTTCCCGCACCAACCACTTCAAATTTACTAACATTACTTTCTTTTACAGTTTGAGCTACTTCATCAATGTATTCGTCGGCATGATAAACAAATATAGGTAATCCTTTTACAAGCAATTTTACATCAACAGTATCTGCTCGCATTATAATTCCCCAGTCAGAATTTACCGCATCAATAGAAAGTTTTGTTGATGCTTGTAAAGTTTCATAAGGAAATCCTTGTATCTTAGTTCCTTGTAATTTATCTAAAATTCTTACAGGCGTTCTTCCAACTATATAGGTTGGTTTTTTTTGAGATAACTTTGATAGTTCATCGACATTGTCTTGATTTACAAATAATGGAAAATAATTATTTGCTAAAATAAAGGTAGTTGCTGCAATAGGGTCAAGGCCATAATTAGAATCCATCATAAAATAACCATCAGGTTTTATTTCACCCAATAAATAATCCTGTAAATCCAAGTAACTATCAAATGTGAAAGAGGTATAATCAACATACCCATTAACTTTTAGTAAAGAAGAATATTTTTTAATTACTGGATCGGAAGTTGATTCAAACACAATTATTTTTTCATCAACGCCAATCATCTTTGTCTTTAATTGAGCATCAGCTAAATTCTTGAAAAAAACCACATCCGCATCCGTATATTTACCATAAATTGTTAATAAATAAACTGAACGCCAGTCTTTTGAGTTAACCACTATGTGTGTTTCTGCACTTACAGCAGAAACTAGAGTTAAAGAGAATAATAAGAGCAATAAACTTATAACAAATAATCTTTTTGAAAAATGATCCATTAGCAGACCCACCTTGAAACTTTTTTACTATTTTTAATTTATAAACTTAACGATTGTCTAAGTTAACATTAAATGTAGAACTTATAAAGTCTCCTTTTTTCCATAATAAAATATTGAGCTTGTCGTCTAGTCTGGATAGGACAACGCCCTCCTAAGGCGTAAATCGGGGGTTCGAATCCCCTCAAGCTCGCTTAAACAAAAAAAAGGATTCGAATAGTCATTTTTTCACTTCATCGAATTATCCTAACAAATATCACAAATACTTATAAATAAAAAGACCTCAAATAAAAATAACAAATAAAGAGTCACAGAAAATAATGAAAAAATTCAGCAAGTATACACTCATCATCATTTCAATAATATTAGGCATTGTTATGATTTTAGCAATTCTTAAACAAATACCATTTAATGAAGTAAAACAAGCTTTTCAAAGCGCAACCCCTTTAGCAATCATTGGTTTTCTATTAGTTTCCATAACAATGATGTTTCTTTTTACTTGGCGTTGGCAAATCATTACAGACACTAAAAAAAGAGTTCCAATATTAAATCTTCTTCAATACAAAATAGTAGGATATGGAATAAGTTTTATTACTCCCGTTGCAAAGGCAGGCGGCGAACCTCTTAGAGCAATGCTTTTACAAAAAGAAGGTTTTAGTTTTAAAGAAGGTCTTTCAACAATTGCAATTGATAAAATAGTCGATCTAACAACTAGTGGTTTTTTATTTATTATTGGAATTCTTGTTGCAATAACAACATTTGCTCTTCCTGAAAAAGCAGAAGTGTTATTAATGGTTTTTATAATTGTTATTATTGCATTAATCATCTGGTTTTATTTAATGCTTATAGGTGATAAAAATGTTCTTCAGAAAATATTTAAGTTATTAAGATTTGATAGAATTAAAAAATTAAAAAAATTTGAGAAAGATATAATTGAAATGGATGTCTTGCTCATTAGTTTCTATAAACATCACAAAAAAAGTTTCAACAAAGTTATGATTCTTAGTTCAATCACTTGGCTTTTAATGTTCTTAGAATACCAGTTTGCTTTAATGATAGTGGGTATCCAAAACGTTTCATTCGCAGGTCTTTTCTTAATAATAACAATGATGGGGACTGCATACTTAATTCCAGTTCCATTAGCATTAGGTGTTTTAGAAGCAGGTCAAATATCAATATTTTCTCTTCTTAAATTAAGCTCTGCGTCTGCTGTAGGTCTGGCAACAATCATCCGTGCAAGAGATTTATTATGGACATTAATTGGAGTTACGTTTTTATTAACACATGGAATTAATTTCAAAAAAGCATACGATAAAAGCATCAAAAAAGAAACAATTAGTTCTAATAATAAATAAAGAATTAAAAAAAATTAAATTAAAAAAAACTGTTTATCAGTTCGGACAATTCTTTTCCATCAACTTTTCCTTTATACGATGCCATAACCTTTCCAATTATAGCGCCACGTGGAGCGTCTTTGTTTTCTTCCACAATTTTTCTAACATCGTCTTTAATATCTTCAATGTTGAGCGGTTTGTAATGTGAATAATTTATTTGTTCTCCTTTAACTAATTTTAATAATATTTCAAGAATAGATTCTTTTGTTATTAAATTAGAATTCAACTTTTCAAATAACTTTTCTGCAAAAGGAATAATATCAACTTCTAAGCCAAATTGTTTTTTCATTAAACTCGGAGTTGAATAATAAACATCAATCATTGATGCAGGTTTCAAATTAGGATATTTATTCGTTAAGTCAAATAAATTTATTCCATCTCTAATTAAACGTTTAGCAATATCTTCCGCAATCCCGAATTCATTTGACAATTCAGTTATTTTTTCACTCAATAATTTTATTGGTTTGATTTTTTCTTTATCAATTTTTATTGGTTTGACATCTGTCTCGGGATACATTCTTGCAGCACCAGGCATTGGCCGCATATAACTAGAACTACCATCGGGACGCGCAACTCTCACTTCTTTTTTTAGTTCAAAAGAACTCACTCTTTCTTTTGCTGCAATTAAAGCTCTTCTTGCAAGTATTTCATCGTCGGCAATCAATAAGAAATTATCAATATCAGGATTCAGATTTAGTTTTTGGTAAACTGATTGTTTATCTTCTTCTGTTAATCCATAATTGGGAAGTTCATCAGCGTGAAATAAACCTTTCACACCCATCATTTTTGCATAGTCAGAAAGCTCAGATCCATATCTTCGTCCTGTTTGAATAACAAGCGAGGTTATTCCTTTAAATTTGTATAAAGGCAGTGCTAAAACAATTCCTGATTTTTTAGATAGTGCTCCTTGAATAACTTTTGATTGTGAAGTTACAAAAATATCAGTTACATTAATCAGATCTTCTCCAACACTTGCTCCTCTGTTTTTTAGTTC
Organism: Candidatus Woesearchaeota archaeon; assembly: GCA_016926395.1. Lineage (GTDB taxonomy): Archaea > Nanobdellota > Nanobdellia > Woesearchaeales > SKGA01 > SKGA01. The sequence continues at coordinate 41,816 of JAFGOT010000006.1, read as the reverse complement.
TTCAAATATTAATAATAAATTATGTTGTCGAAGCATTTCATTTCTTGCTAGAGTTCCAAGCATCTTAAGATCTTGCGCGCCTTTTATTTCTACTCTAAGCCCATCTAGTATTGAAACATTAACATCTTGTCTTATTGTTCCAAGACCACGTTTAACATTGTCAAGACTCCTCATAATCATTCCAATATGCCCCGCCACTAGCTCAACATCGTCAGGATGATGAATATCAGGAGCTGTGGCAAGTTCTATTAATGGAATTCCTAAACGAGATAAATTATATTTTTCAGATTCACTTTTTGTTTCTATTTTTTTACAAGAATCCTCTTCAATACAAACACTTTCAACACCTACAAGTAAGCTACGTTCTGAGTTCTGAGTTCTGAGTTCAGTTTGCAGTTGTCCACCTACAGATACAAGGCCAGTTCGTTGAAATCCTCCAGTGTTAGAACCATCAACAACAGTCTTTCGCATAAAACGAATTTCATCAATTATATTTGCGCCAATAAATTTTGATACTTGTAAAGCAGCATTCAAAGCATCATTATTTACTGGACCAGGTGGTTCTTCATCTAATTCAACAAGACAAGTTGTGTCTTTGTATCCTTCATAAAAAAAGTGTTTTTGTTTTTTTATTTCTGCCAGTGCAGCAGCATCTATCTTTCCACCTTCTCCAGCACTTGCTCGTAAATATCGTTTTATTAAAAAATCTTCTTTGTCATCTCTTATAGTAGTGGGACAATTACAAAATAATTTTTTTCCTTCAAGTTGTTGATGAATTTCTAACCCACAAGTTAGTTTTAATTCATTCACATCTGCGTCAGTTATTTCTGTTTTTAATTTTGGAATATTCATTTTTATCTTTATAGAAGCTTGTTTGGTTCATTACTATTTAGTTCTCCAACAACATCTTTTGTGTAAAATTCTTTAACTTCTTCTTTTGAATAATTACTTAGAAGCCAAGACAATTTTATATAACTTGTTTCAGGAGTCATCACGGATCCATGACCTATAACGCCCATTTCTTGTAGTTCTCGTCCCGGCGAATAAACATTCATATGAACTCGCCCGTTAATTGTTTGAACACTCATTGCCACAGGAATACTTTTTGCTAATTCACTAATTGCGGATTTTATTTTCTCATGTTCAGAACAATCATCATTTGGTTTTGATATTGGAAAATGACCAAGACCTGAACCTGCTAAAATTAAACCATCAAAATTTTGGTATGCTAAAATTTCTTGAGCATAAAGATTTGGTTTTGAATATAATAAACCAACTTTCAAGTCTTCTTTAAATAAAGGTAATCGTGAAGGAATTTCACTTTTTATTTCATTCATTATTTCTATTTGTTTAACCGTTCTTTTTTCATAATCAACAGTTGCAATTATTGGGGTGTTTATACTTTGAAACGCATCCCTTCTTGTCGAATGCATTTTTCTTGCATGTGTTCCATGAATAATATTACAAGTAGTATCTTCAACACTTGCATGCATACAAGTTACCACTCCTTGAAAATTTGTTTTTGATAAATAAACTGCAGCTCCAATTAAGTTCATTCCAGCATCACTACTTCCACGATCACTACTTCTTTGAGCACCAACTACTGCAACACTCGCAGGAACATCTTTTAAGACAAAGGATAATGCACTACTTAAATAATGAAGAAAATCAGTTCCACTTGTTACAATAAATTTATTTATTCCAGAATTTACTCCGTCTAGAACTGCAGATGCCAATTGGTTAAAGTGTGCAAATCTAAAATCATCACTCCACATATTTCCCATAAATTGGCTCTCAATATTAGCTATTTCAGTTAACTCTGGAAACATCCCAATTAATGCTTCTGGTGTAAAGTCAGCAATTACTCCACCTGTTTTATAATCAACTTTGGAAGCTATCGTTCCTCCAGTGTGTAAGATTTTAATCTTTGGCAAGTCTTCATTTTGGATTATCGAATCACTATTTTGTTGTTCTTGTAAAGTTTGTTCTTCCTCTAATTCTTCAACAGATTCTATATTTTTTGGAAAAATTCCAACATTATATCCTGAATCTAATTTTAGAACGTATGACTCTCCTTCTTTAGGTAATAATTTACCCTTGAACTCAGTCCCATTAACTTTTACTTTTACGTGTGTTAGAGGGGGTATTTTATCGATATCCATATATCAGAAAAAAGACTAATGGCTTATAAAGTTATCTTTAGAAAATAGAATCAAAAACAAAAATAAAACAGAAAAAGCTGTAAACTTATTTTTTAGCTCTTTTAGCTGTTTTTTTAGTAGTTCGTTTAGCTACTTTTTTAACTGGTTTCTTAGCTGCTTTTTTAGCTGGAGCCTTTTTAGCAGACTTCTTAGCTGGAGCTTTTTTAGCAGTTTTCTTCTTTGCAACCACTGGTTTTGGCTCAGCGACAGTTTTAGTAATGCTAGTAGATTTAATTACAGTTGATTCAGAAGAAGATTTCTTTTTTGAAGAGAATAATCCTCTCAACCAAGCACAGGGTTTTCTTTTTTGGACCATTATTACACCACCTTATAGGTTCTTTATAAAAGAAACTGGCGCTTTTCATTTAATAATGTTTCGAAAAAAAAGGCTGATTAACGCACTAACGCATCGTTTTTTCTTCTTTTTCTAAGTCAACATCTAATTTTAGAGCTCCAGCAATTAACAGTGGAAAAGTGATACTTGCATCCCCCACCACTTTAACTCTTTTGGCAGTGTCTTTTACTTTTCCCCAACTTATAGCTTCTTCAATATTAGCTCCTGCATTCGAACCCTCATATTCTGCCGCAGTGGTCAAGTATATTGCATAATCTGCTCCGTCTCTAAACAAATTAGCATTTGCAATGTGATGCTTTGGAACACTGCCACCTATGGAAATTATCCCTGTTTTTTCAGCATTCAATGCCATATTTGTTAAGTCAACAATATCATCTGTCAAGTCCATTTTGAAATCTTTATGTCTATACTTAAAGAAACATATCATATCTCCAATTGAACCATCTGTTGGTGCAGGGCAAAACACAGGGATGTCATTTTTGTAAGCCCAATACATAAATGATTCTTCATTATTTGTTTCTTTACCTATCTCATAACAAAATTCCCTAGTTGTGATTATTCTGCTTTGTTTTATTTGGTAATCTTGATATATTCGTTCAAGAAAAGGATTCATGAATCTTTCAAAATAAAGATATCTATCATTTGGAATAAAAATGTTACCCGTTCTATTTATCCCTCTATCACGCAAAAACTTACCAGGTGTTTCATAACTTCCAAGAACAAATGGTTTCAAAGTTTTTATTATATCTTCTTCAACACCACCAATTGTAGTTACAATAATATCAATTAGTTTATGTTTACAAAGATAGGTTATTATATCTCTTACACCACAGCTCGCCATATTTGAAGTAAAACCGAAAAAGATTTTTACATTATTTTCTTTCATCTCTTTTAGTATTTGAATTGCACGTCCAAGATCGGTTGCTTGAAAACCAGTTGTTAAAAAACTTTCAAAGAATTTTGTTGCATCAAAAGTGCCTTCAAAGTCATACCCTTTAACAGGTTCCCAATCATCTAGAGTCATTGTGGGCGTTACAAAGTTATTTTCATGAGCTTGTTTTAGTTTATCTTCGGATAATTTTTCATAATTTACCATTTTAATAATCCTCTTTTAGGTTATTTTCAACAATTAAAGTTTAAATTTTAATCGATTTAATCGAGTATAGTACAATCTAAGAATAAGAATTAAGATGCTTAACTTCTAGCCTTCACAGGGTTATCAGTTGTCATAAAAGCAGTAAAATTGGTTTTTATTTATAAATGTATAGCCCAAAGAAAGAAAAAATAAAAATAAAAAAATAAAGGAGACCCTAAATCATATCTCCAATTTCGACAAAATCTTCATTACCAACATCATTTGATGTCACGTCATTAGTAACCAAAGTGTCTAAAGAAGCACCTTCAGTGTTGACGGTGTCGTCATTTTGGTACACGTTATTGTCTGATGCACAAGCTGTCAGTGCTATTGCTAAAACTGAAATTAACATTAATATTGCAATCAGTTTCTTCATTCTTCATCCACCTCAGTTTCATTATCATCTTCTTGATCATCAGAAGATGCGTGTTCTCGCATTTTTTCTAATGCTTCTTTTCTTGTTTCTGCTCTATCTTGAATGTTCTCTAAAACTCTCTCTCGAGTGTTTTCTCTTACTTGTTCCATTCGTTCTTGCATTATTTCTCTTTCTTTTGGAGAAAGTGTTGAATCATCTATTCTTTGTTGAATTCTTTTTTGCATTTCTACTTCTCGTTCATCGTAAGATTCTTGGAAGTGATCTTTAGCTTTTTCTTTTGTAGCTTCCATCATTACTCTTTCTTTTGTTTTAAATTCAACGTATGCTCTAGTTGCTTTTTCCTTTTGCTCAGGAGTCATTTCACTAACTTTTGATTTTATCTCCGAAACAATTTCTTCAACAGTAGCATCATCATTAACTTCAATGCCTAATCTTTTTGCTGCTTCAAATGCTTTTCTATGTTCATAATCTTTCTTTTTTTCTTCCATTCGCTCTTTTAGTTCTTGGATTCTTTTTTCAGATTTTTCTTGAACTCGCATTTTAACTTCATTAAGTCTTTCAGATGCAACTTCTTTATGAACAGCAACTTTAAAGTCATTACTTAAAGTAATAGCTTGTTTTTTTATTGCCACATATTCCTCAGCTAAAACAGAAGGTTCTTGGTTTAAATCTAGAGAATCAACATCATCAATTAAAGAAGATAAATCATCTAAAATACTACTTAGTAATATTTGAGTTTCTTCTGTGAAGTTTCCTTCTTCAATAACAACAGTTCCCCGTTCAACATTTCGTTCGATTGAAAGCTTCAGTTGTTCAAGTCTAACTTCTGCACCATAAGGCGTAGTCATTATTTCAACTTCTGCTTCATCTTCTTCAGTTATGTTTACAGAAACAGTGTCATTAACATCATCTGTGTTAATAGTTGTATTTGTATCAACAGTTGTATTATTGTCTGCTAATGCCATTGGAACTAGAGTGACTAGCAACATAAGCAACGCAAACATCGCAAATATTTTTTTCATATTAATTACCTCTTAAGACACCCTTTTTTGGGTCTTATACTAATAGTATAGGTGGAACAACACTTTAATATTTCCCGGAAACAGGCGGAACAATGCGGAACAAGGCTCGTGTGAACGTCAGAAATTAAACATTTAGCACAACAAGCCAACAACTAAGATTTTTCTTTCAAAAATAACTTATTACTCATTCCTGATTGTTCTTTGTGAATTAATTCTTTTTTTACCAAAGTATCAATATTTCGCGAGAGCGATGATTTTGGTAATTTAGTTATTGTTTCAATTTCAGCTTGAGTTATCCCTTTCGTGCTTTTAGCAACTAACTCAAAAATTTGTTTTTGCCGCGGTGTTAAGCCTTTGTAAGTAAATGATTTCTGGCTTGGACTTTTCATCATATATCCCCAAGTTAAAAGAGCAGATCCTATTGCTATAAGAACTAAAAAAATCCACCAAGAGCTTCCTTTTTCCTCAGCAGTATATTGAATGATTATATTCATTTTCTGATTATGTGCAGTTCCAAGAATAGTCATTCGACCATCTTTATTATCAATCGTTAATAGATTAGGAACTCGCAAATAATTAACAACCACATCTTCTGGCAAAGTTACTTTGTAAATTGCGTCAGTAAAAACTTCATCTGTAGTAATATTTAAAACCCAATATTTACCATCACGAATTAGAAAGTCACCATCATCAAATGAAATAAAAGGCTCATAATTTGTTAAACCATCAATCGATAAGCTTCCATCTGAATTGGCTTTTATTTCTATATCAGCATATGTTGCTGCAATAGCTTGAGAGCTAATAATAATTAAAAACAAAACTAGAAACAAAAACAACCTCTTCATTTTAGTTAATTTGGTTGTTTTCATTTAAAAACTTTGCTCAGAATAAACAATAAAAAAGAGTTAATTAAATCGGTTAAGTATTTAAACAATAAAATAGTTATTGGAACACATGCATCACAATTTAAAGAACATCCATAAAGTTATTAGAGATATAAAAACTCAACTTCATAAAAATCCACTCGTTAAATTTATAGCTGTTTTTTTGATATTTGTAATATACTCAATATTCTCAATGTTTAAATTTGGAGCATCAGATGGTTTATTAGTGGGATTGATGACATGGACTTTCTTTGTTCTATGCACTCCAGTCGCTGATGCGGGATTCATATTGGATCTTCCAATTAGAGTCTTAACAGGAATTAGAATGGTCTATTCCGAAATAATTGTTTGGACCATCGCCATCGGCTCTAATCTTATCGTGCATTTCGCAAACCCAACCATTTACGAACGGACAGGATTACTTTCATTGTTTCAGCACATAATATCGCATCCTTGGCCTTTTTGGATTATTATTATCTTATCTGCTGGAGGAACATTCTTATCACTAGTCTTTGGTGATGAGCTTATGGACATCTCATACGAACACAAAAAAGAAAGAGAACACCATAAAAGACATAAACACAAATACAGAATGATTTTAATTGCAACTTTGTTTATTATAATCCTTGCAGTATATGATTTCTTACTTAGAACTCTTGGAGTTCATATTCCCTTAATCGGATAAGAAAAATAAAAAAAATCATCCATAATAAGATGGCTTTTCATCAGCAAACTTCTTTCCTTGAGCACTTGAAAATTTGTCTTGCAATTCTCTATAAGCGTCTTGAATTTCTTTAGATGCTGAAGGTCTGACTTTTTCAAGAGCCATTTCAAATGATTTTTTTGTTACTTTTGTTGCTTCAATATTTTTTCTAAGCTCAAACATTGCAGCCTCACGACAAACAGCTTCAATATCAGCACCCACATAACCTTCTGTTAAAGATACTAATTCAGGTATGCTTGCATCATGTTTCATGCCTTTTAGATGAACCTTAAATATTGCTTCTCTACTTGCTTCATCAGGAACACTTGCAAGTATTATTCTATCAAATCTTCCAGGCCGGAGTAACGCAGGATCCATAACATCAGGTCTGTTTGTCGCTCCAATTACAACAACATCATTTAATTCTTGCAAACCATCCATTTCTGTTAATAACTGGTTAACAGCGTTCATTCCTTCTCTTGAAGAAGTTTTGTTCTCCGAACTATTTCCCATTCTTGAAGAAGTTACTGCATCAATTTCATCTATAAAAATTATTGAAGGGCTTACTTGTCGTGCTTTTGCAAATATTTCTCGCACTAGCTTTGGAGTTTCATTAACCCATTTAGATAATAATTCAGGACCTTTTATAGAAATAAAATTTGCTTCACTTTCTTTAGCTACTGCTTTTGCTAGCATTGTTTTTCCCGTTCCAGGAGGGCCATATATTAAAACTCCTCTCGGAGGTCTTATTCCAAGTCGTTTGAAAACTTCTTTTTTCTTTAAAGGCCATTCTACTGCTTCAATCAATTCTTGTTTTATATCTTGAAGACCACCAACATCATCCCAAGAAACGTTTGGCGTTTCAACCATCACTTCCCTCATCGCACTTGGCCTTACAACTTTCAGTGCTTCTGAGAAATCATCTTGTGCTAAAACAACTCGTTCTAATACTTCTTCAGGAATCGTTTCTTCTTTATCATTTAATTTTAAATCAGGCAATAATTTTCTTAATACATTCATCGCTGCTTCTTTTGCTAGTGCAGCTAAATCTGCACCCACAAAACCATGCGTCATTGCAGCCAATTTTTCTAGATTAACACTCTCGTGTAAAGGCATATTCCTAGTGTGAATTTTTAATACGTTTAGTCGACCATTAACATCAGGAGCACCAAGTTCTAATTCTCTGTCAAATCTTCCTGGACGTCTTAATGCAGGATCTATTGAGTTTGGAATGTTAGTTGCAGCCATAACAACTACTTTTCCTCGGGTATTTAGACCATCCATTATAGTTAGAAGTTGTGCTACAACTCGTCGTTCCACTTCACCTTTACTTTCTTCTCGTTTAGGAGCAATTGCGTCAATCTCATCTATAAAAATTATACTTGGAGAATTTTTTTCTGCTTCTTCGAATATTTTTCTTAGATTGCTTTCACTTTCTCCATAGAATTTACTCATTATTTCAGGACCGTTAATCACATAAAAATTACTATTAGTTTCGTTTGCTACTGCTTTTGCAAGCAAAGTTTTTCCTGTTCCAGGAGGACCATGTAACAACACCCCTTTTGGTGGTTCAATTCCTAGTCTGTCAAATAACTCTGGGTGGCTTAATGGAAGTTCAACCATCTCTCGAACTTTTCGTAGCTCTTCTTTTAACCCACCAATATCTTCATAACTCACTTCAGGAACTTGAGGTTCGTCTTTTAGTTCTTCATATTCTGGTTTATAATTAACTTGAGTTGAGTCACCTACAAATACAGGTTGTTTTGCAGGCATCGTATCTGTTACTACAAATACTAAATCTCCAAATACGAATTGTGCTAAGTGGCTTCCAAGAGAAATTAAATCCCCTTTTGCCATTGGTCTTTTGTATAAGAATTTGTTAAGAGTTCCAGGATTATCTATTTTTATTTTTACTCCTTCTCTTGCAGGAGCGATTGTTATTTTTGATGCTTCTTGTACTTCTGCTTTTGCAACAGTCACTAATGAGCCAATGTTTGTTTTTGCATTTCGTCGTACCAGACCATCCATTCGAATTATGTTTAAGCCAATATCACCTGGCAGACTTCTCTCAACCATTGCGACAGTTGTTCTGTCGCCTTCAATCGTTATGTAATCTCCTGGATTAACATTCAAAGTTCTCATAAATGAACTGTCCAGTCTCACGATGCCTTTGTTAACATCATCTTGCATTGCTTCAATAACTTTTAATTGGACTGTCATGGTAGGTTTCACCGAAAATAAGCATTTGAAAAATAAAAAAATAAAATGCACTCAAAAGTTACCTTTTTGTTTTATTAAATGTGTAATAACACTTAATTACTTAGGTACGTTTTTTGTTGCTTTTGAGGAAGCAGTAGTTTTTACTTCAGCTTTTATTTTTGGTAATTGAATTGGAGCTGGAAGTCCTACTTCTCGACTTAATATTAATGCTTCAACATTACAGTTGTGAAGAATTTTATTAAATACAACAAGAGCTACTTCTTTTGGTAAAGATTTTTTCTTGTCCCATGCTTCATTCATTTCTTTTGCTAATGCCTCATCAGCTAAATAAAGAAGGTCTCCTTCTAAAATGATTTGTGCCATTTTTGGCTCGTAAAGAGTTTCAAATTTAAAGGAAATTATAAACGCTTGTTGCTTTGATCCTTCTACTACTTTGGAAGGAGTCACATCTACTACATTCATTCCTGATTTAATGTTAATTTGTTTTGTTTGTTTTCCTGTTTTTTCAACTAATATTTTGTTGAAATTAAAGTTCAATAATGCCATGTGTTTTCATCCTCGCATTGGTAATTTTCTATAATGGAAAGACACAAGCTTAGTATTTAAAGATTACTATGGTAAAAACGATGTTTCTTATAAAGGACCCGTTCTAAAAGGTTAATTCAAGCCTTGCAAGCTTTTTAAGCAACTTGCCAGAGTCTAAGTATTTCTTTGTCAACTTTATCAAATATATCTTTGGAAATACCATTAATAATCACCAGATTTTCATCATTATTATCTTCCGCCGATGTGGAAGGATTATACGATCCAACTATCAAAGAAGTATTATCTATCAATATTAATTTTTCATGCATTGTATAAGGATTATTATCTAAACAAACACTGACATTTGAATTATTTAAATAATAAAACATACTATATTTAGATATTCTTGTTTTCTCAAACATTACATTTACGTTTACCCCTTTCTTTTGTGCATCAATCAAAGCATCCGCAATGCTTTTATCTGTAAATGAGAACGCCAACATTTTAACGGAAGTATTTGCTTTATTAATTTCGTCCACAATTAAGTCCCCACAATTATTCCTTGGAGAGAAACATAAAGTTACACTCATATTAGATAGTTTCATCTTCAAACTCTTTGTTCCTTGTTCCACCTTATTATCTAATCTAATATATTCATCTAAGAATTTTCTAGCAACTATTTTAGAATTTATTAACGCCACATAGTTATCGTTTAACTCAGTTCCTCGAAGGGTTGGATTCCAACTTCCTGTTAATGTTAAGTAATCATCAAATACACAAAATTTGTGATGCATAAGCCCATTTATTTTCACAGAAGTTCCAAGATTATAATCATTATTGTCTTTGTATAACAATAAATTAGCATCATCTTCTTTAAAATAAGTTAACATTCTTGGTTCATCCAAATCATAAAAAGCACATTTTTTGTTACTGGAAAGATTATTTAAATCTAGAAATATTTGCGCACAATCATACTCATAACATGAATAAAAATTAAAACTTCCTTCTTCTTGAATTTCTTTTTCAGGTAAATTGACATAAAGAAACAATAATCCTCCAAAATAAACAATCAATAGCAAAAGGTAAATTGTTTTCATCTTTTAAAATATCAAAAATAAAATATAAAAAACCAATTAAAGAATATTCGTAGAATTTACGTAGAATTTATTAACAAGAGAAATAATACGCTAAAAGTGTTTAATAATCAATATAAATTAATAGGACAAGCACCAATTGAGCAAAAGGGTTTTCTAGTTTGGTTTACAGGGCTCTCCGGCTCGGGTAAAACAACAATAGCAAATAATTTGGAGAAAGTACTGAAAAATCACAATTTTATAACTTGTAGGTTGGATGGAGATGTTCTACGTCAAAGCCTAAATAAAGACCTGGGATTCACAAAAAAAGACAGAGAAGAAAATATTCGACGCGTAAAAGAAGTGAGTAAAATTCTTGTCGATACCAATGTAATTACATTAGCGTCATTTATTTCTCCTTATGAACGCGACAGACAGTTAGTTCAAGAATACATGAATGGTCAGTTTGCAGAAGTTTATGTTAATTGTCCTTTATTAATTTGCGAAAAAAGAAAATCAGACATATATATGAAAGCACGACAAGGAATAATAAAGGAATTTACAGGAATAAGTTCGCCTTATGAGGAGCCAAAAAATCCTGATTTAATAATCAAAAGCGATGAAGAGAACATCACACAATCAGTTGATAGAGTCATTAAGTATCTTATAGGTAAAAAAGTTATTTTCTAATTTAATAACTTACTAATATAATTAAAACTTTTTAAGAAACTAGATTTTGTTTGGGAATATTCTTCATTCAACTTTTCTACAAATTCTAAAGAATTATTGTCTAGATCACCATCAATTGAGAATATGTTTTTTAATTGTTTTAATTCTTCAAAAGTTATTGTTCTAAAAACAGGAACACCATCATCCTTTAATTTATTAATCTCTTCTCCTTTAAAGAACACAGTTGTTTTTTTTGCAACATATTCTTCTAAAAAGGAGTCATCAAGTAAAATGGAATCCTTGATTAGATCTTCATTTTTTGGAATTATTATCAAGTTTAGCCTTTTTTCAAAAATATTACCTAATAACTCAGATATTATTTGGGTTTTTACACCATTTTCGTGCAAACAATAGTTTAATTCCATATCAAGAGGGTTATTAATACGCAAGTCTTTCTTGATTCTCTTGGTTAGAAGGCCTATAAAGTCTGTTTTCGAGTATTTTTGACCTGTAAAATCCGAATAATAATCCTGCGACATATTGTTTAAGAACTGTTTTTTCTTTATAAAATATCTGTCCAATCTAGGTGTTCTAGAATATAGTTACCATTGTGCAATGAATACAAACGGAAATATTTATATATGTCATTAACATTTTCAATAATTAGGGGGAAACATAATCGTTGAAAAGATAATTTCTAAACAATAAATTTGTTCTAGAAATATCCTTATCATTTATCACGATCAACTCACCTCTTTTTCCCGGGAGGACCGCACTTGTGTGGTCTTCTCAGGGTTATTTTTCTAAGAAGTAAATTAATGCTTAGTGGTCTTGATGTGTTTTTTATGAGTTTTTTTAGAATTTCTTCCAAATAAAACAAAACCAAGAATTAAACCCACAAACAAACCTAGAACAAAGAACCATTTTTCTCTAGAACCAAAATTTGAAATGGAAGTAGTAGTTTGTGTTTGCGTTGTTTCAAAATATTTTGATAAATCACTAAGAGCAATCGAGTTTTCTGCGAACATTAAAGCCGAATAATAAGAATCATCTTCTAATGCTTGAGAGTATTCATAATAACTATACCCCAGTATTGGAAATAAATTTCTTGTTTGTTGATTTGCAATTAAGTTTTTTGCAACGTTTTGTTTTTGATGAGTCAATTCTATAATCGTGTCGTTATTTAGTGTTGCTCCAGTTATTAAGTAATCTGCATATGATTTTGCTTTTGAAGCTTTGAATAGACATAATTCGTACTCCTCATCACGAATATAATCATTTACTTCACTTATTTCCAAGAATAAATCTTGAAGTAAATAATTTGGCATAAATGTTTGTAAGTAATTATTTCTTGTATGAACACTTTGAAGTTCTTCACTACAAGCTTTTTTTACAGCATTTTCATTCAAATCCAAGACATCTCCTTCCATCCCAAAAAAGGCACTCCAAGCAACAGCACTATAGTATCTTTCAATAGAGGAAGCTAATTCCAAAGAACTAATGTTTGATGAATTCAATGTGTCTAAATAACGTTTTGATTCTAATAATCTTTCTTTAACAATCGAGTAAGTTTCAAGGTCTGAAAAAGTTTCTAAGTTGATAGCATCAACATCTTCTTCAAATTTCACTATTGAGTCATTTAAGTTTTCTAGATTATCCAGAAGAATAGCTTGTTTATATTTACTAAGTAATTTTGATCTCAGTTCAACGTTTGCTGAATAACAATAAGATGCTCTTGAGTAATGTTGATTTTTATCTTTTGCAACAACCGAGTAATCCAAAAATTCATTCGCCCGTTCTAATTCGGAATCGTTAAAATCATCAGTCAAAGACTTTAATTCATCAGATCTTGCACATAATTTATCTGCAGTTAATTTCATTCTAGAAAAATATTCATCTGGAATTTTTAATTTTGGAACCGAATCAAAAACATATTTGTCCTTTGTTGCCATTTGAAATGCTTCTTCTAAAGTTATTGCCTCGAAAATATTTATCTTATTATCTTTAAAGTCAGAATTTACTAAAGGCTTGAAAAAATCAGTTGTTTTATTAGTGGAGTTAGTGTCATTAATTTCTGGAGAAATCGCCAGTTTTGGTATAATAACTAAATCATAACCATTTCTATCTGCAGCATCAACTTTTTCTTTTATTCCATCCACAGGCATTATTATTCCACCAGAACTAATAGCACCAGTTACAGCCAATTTATCCTTTAAAGGAGCATCTTCTAATGCACTCAGAGTCAAAATAGTTATTGCAGCTCCCGCACTAGGCCCCCCAATAGTAGATGCCTCTGCCCGTATAGTATAAAAGAAATCATACAAAGAACAACCATAATGGCTTTTTTCACAGGCAATTTCATTTGCCATTCTAGCACTTACCTGCGTATCAATTCTTGTTGCTGGAAAAGAGTCTAAGAAAACAGAACCACTTCCAGGCCTTATTTGGAGATCAAGATATGCTAAATCTCCAACCATCGAGCCATTTGAATATTCTGTAACAGACAATAAAGTAATTTCATGTTTTTTATCAACAGTCACTGCAGACGCCAAGTTTAGCAGAATTAAGCTAAAAACAACCAATAGGAATAAGGAATATAATTTCTTCATACACCCTTCACAAAGCAAAACAACACAGGCAAGCTTTAAATAATTAGTGATTTATGATAAAAACAGGAGATATAAGTTAAAAATTTATTATTTGATAGAATAACAATAACAAAACAAAGAAAACAAGGAGAAAAGTATTTTATACACAAACACATTTATTTTGGTAAATAAAATGAAAGATAACATCAATAATGAAAAAAACATCAAAAGAAGTTTATTCATACCAGATGAAAAAGAAATAAAGATTGTTAACGTCAGTGAAAATAACATTCCAATAAATCTAGTTTATAGTTCATTGACTCCTGAATTTGAAGAAGAATTTAAAGCATTTAATAATAAATCAAGAGATAATGCAATAAATTACATTAAAGAAGAATTAAACAAGGCACTAAAACATCTTCTTAAGTGTTTCTCCAATCCTAAAAAAATGGCATGTTTTTCTGGAAAATATGCAATTAATATGTTTCTAGCTAAAGATTTCGAAGAAATGAGCACCACAGGAGTAAAAAGTAGAATTAATATGCCTAAAGAAGCAATAGGATATGCTCCAGGAACAAACCTTGTTTATTTACAAAAAGGAATAATAAATCATTTTCATAAAAAACCTCAATACAAATATTTAGAGACTGCTCATGAGTTACTTCATAATTTCTTTCAATTTAATAACATAGAAAAACATAAACAAATAGTTAGAGTTCCATTTCTTTTTAACGAAGGATTTGAAGTTATTTGTGGCAACCAATTAAATAAAAGTTTCAACGAATATGTTAATCCAAAATTGTTATTAGAAAAAATGAATATGAATTTTTTAGACTATGACAAAAGACCAATAATCGAAAATTCAACATATCAGTCTGCAGGTCAATTTATGAGTATATAACAACAATTATAGCAACAAAAGAAAAAACGAGTTTTCAAGAAGCATTTCAAAAAATATTCTTAACAGTAACTGGAGAAAGCAGTTTTGATAAAGAAGGAAAGTTTAACTCAAAACAATATTTCAAGAAAGAATTCAATTTAGATATCTATGACGAATATGATAAATTTATTAAACAAAATAAGGGAGAAATAAAAAATGAATTCAATTAAACTAGGAAAATACAAACATTTCAAGGGAGACTTGATTGAAGTTATTGCAGTTGGCAAACATAGTGAAACTTTAGAAGATATGGTTGTTTACAAAAAACTTCATGCAACTAAAGATTTCCCAGAAGGTCAAGTTTGGGTTCGTCCGCTTTCCATGTTTTTAGAGATAATCACAAGAGAAGGAAAAACTTTCAAACGTTTCGAATTGGTTGAATAAACATGATAAACACCCAAAAAATAAGCATCACAAGTAAAATATTTTTATTAGTTTTTGATACTCAAGTTGAATTAAGTTCTACTTTTCTGAGATTTCAAGAACACTATGAGTCTCCAAAATTTAGAAATAAAATATTCTCTTTAGAAGAATTTAAAGAATGGTATATTAAAGATCAAGGAAAATTTTCATATTATACTGATTGGAATGGTTTTAACATTCCATCTAAAATTTTAAAACCATTTTATGAAGGTAAATTTAACCCATTATCTGAAAAAGAGAAACAATTATTGTCTTTATTCAAAAATATCAAAGGAAATTTTTATATCATCGGAGTGCATAGAAAGCATAAATCAATACCTGATCTGCTAAATCATGAAATAGCACATGGTCTTTTCTACACAGATAAAGAATACAAAAATAAAGCAAGTGGCATTATCAAAAAGTATGACACCACTAAAATCCAAAACGAATTATCTTCTAAAGGAGGATATCACAAATCAGTTTTATTAGATGAAGTTCATGCTTACGGTTCAGAGATTAGACATGGCTTAAAATCAAGGTTTCCAAAAGAAATGAGATTAGAATTGAAAGCAAATTACAAAGCATATTTAGAAAAAAACAAAGCAATAGTTCCTAAAATTTAATGCTTATTTCTTCCTCGAAGTCTTACTTCTTCAAGTCGAGTCATCACATCATCGTATTGTTCAAAAGTAGAATAACCTTGCAGGAAACTTTCAAAAAATTCTTTTGCGTGTTTGTAATGCGTACTTTCTATTGCTTGTTCTAAAAGATGAATATCAACTGCCATGTCTTCTATCTTTGTTGAGAAGAAAGATAATCCAAAATCAATTAAATAAGCAACACCATTTTTATCAACAAGCACATTTGATGTTGTCAAGTCACCATGCATTATTGTTTGTGAATGTAATTTCGCAAGCCATTCTCCTACTTGCACTAAATAATCAGTTTTATTAACATCTTCAAGCAAAACATCTCGAAGTCGTCTTCCATCAATAAAATCAATCACAATAGTATATTTATCAACTTCTTTGTCTTCGTGTAAGTTTGGAACATTTATTCCTAACTCAATTGCTTTTTGCATGACTTTTTTTTCTCTGTTAGTTCTGCTCTTTCGCATTTGAGAATCTAGCTGGGGATGTCGATACCCTTTGACAATTCTTTCTTTGTAAACTAAACCATCATCTAATTTGATTATCGCTTCAGCTCCTTGTGAAAGAATTTGGGACATAGAAATAAGAAAATAAAAAGAATTTAAAAAAATTTGTAAAAAATAACGTTTTTACTCGTTTAAATTCAGTAGGTCATCCATTTCGTATTTAGATAACTTTCCTTTGTTTAGAAGACTCATTACAGGTTTTTTGTCTCGGCCACCTACGACTTCATCAAATTCATAATCGTCATCTTCTTCAACATCTAGTGCTTGAGAGTTTGCTGCGTCTGCTGATGCTTCATCAAAGGCACTTTCGTAGATTTTTTCATTAAGCGAATCTTCACTTAACTCATCTTCAAAGCCCTCTCCAAACTCCTCAAACATGTCAGGATCGTAATCTTCTTGTTCTTCTTCGTAATATGACATTTTGTCACCTCTTATCTGTTTTGTCAAGATTTACTCGACATCCAGAACAAATCAGTTCTGTATTCACCAAACAGGTGTAACAATTGACGTATATTTCTTATTTAAATTTTTCGGTTTTAAACATACGTCCAAACACAACTTAATTCGGGGACAGAAAGTATATTTTACAGAATATAAAGCTATGCTTTCATTTAAAAGTAAAATATAAAAACAGCAGACAATAACCATTAACAAGGCCTTGTGCTTTAAGATCACCAAGGGTGAATTCGTTCACACAATGACGTAGATTGAGTTCACAGGGCCACACTATTTTAAAATCGTCAAAGAGGAACAAAATGAAATTAAAACAAAATAACAGAAACAAAAGTAACTTTAATTTCAAAAAAGACTACAAAGAAACAGGATTTACAGTATTAGGAGTTTTAGCAATCCTTATAGGTATATTTATAGTTATTCCCGTCTTATTACCTCTATTAAAACTGGTTTTTGGCCTTATTTTAATAATTGGAGGCTATTTTGTCGTTAGTAAGAACAGTAAGCTGTTTTACTTTAGAAGAATTTAGTTTTCTTTTTTCTTTGAATAAGGAGTTCTGGTAAAATTCTTACAAGAATAACAATATAAGACTCGTTTCCCATCTCTTAAACGCACTCGTGCATTCAGACCTGGAGTTAGTAAAATATGGCACTGTTTACAATATTGACGTTTTATAGTTCTAGAAACAGGAATTTTAAACTTTCTTGATAGTCGTCGTATCATCTCTAGATACTTCTGAGCAAGACTAGCATCAACAAATCTTTGCTTATCTATTTGGTCTTCTAGATTATCCATATGATTCTTTGCAATCTGTTTAGCCTTATTTTTGTGGTAGCGTTTAGCCATATTAACACAGTAAAATAAAGCAACATATAAAAAGCTACTCTCAATTGTTGTTATTTATGGATTTTTTTAAGCAATTTGTTAATCAATTCACCGACGATTTTGATTTTGATAGTGTTATGAAAATTAACAAAAAATACTACTTAGTAAATCCCCAAATCAGGTTACTCCTTGAAAAACTAGATATGGAAGAAGTGAGATCTGCAGGCCTGTTTTTAGGGGAAGAAAAATCCAAAAAATTTAATTCAAGCATAAATCTATTAAATCTTCTAAAAGATAAAACTGATCGGTTTGTTAAGCTAAATGACAAATCCGCATGGTTATTCATTTGTGGTCGAGATGTTTTTGACGAAAATATAATTGAAAAAGGAAACGTTAACTCTTCAGTTTTAGTTCTTAATGATAAAGAAGAAGTTATTGGTCTTGGCAAGTTTGATAAAAAAGATAAAAAACTTCTTAAGAATTTTTATGACCTTGGTCATCTCCTAAGAAGAGAGAAAAAATAATTACTCCTCATCCACATAAGTTTTTTTGTAAAGAGCAATGCCTTTCTTTATTTCTTCACGTGCATCCCAACAGCCTTTGATACTTTTAATTTCTACTTTCTTTCCTTGTAGCTCTTTGTAAGTTTCAAAGAAATGTTTTATTTCAATTATCACAT
Source organism: Candidatus Woesearchaeota archaeon (assembly GCA_016926395.1). Classification (GTDB taxonomy): domain Archaea; phylum Nanobdellota; class Nanobdellia; order Woesearchaeales; family SKGA01; genus SKGA01. The sequence continues at coordinate 23,606 of JAFGOT010000006.1, read as the reverse complement.
GCTCCGAGAAATCATTAATATCCTTTCTTTTATCAAAACGAGGATCATCACAATATACTGCAATTATTTTTTCATCTCGCTCGTCACCATCAATCATTTCTAAAACACCAATTGGTCTTGCTCGAACAATTACACCCGGCATGACAGGAAAATTAGAAATAATAATTATATCAGTCGGATCACCATCTTCTGAAAGGGTTTGTGGAATAAATCCATAATCTCCAGGATAATGGACTGCAGAATATAAAACTCTATCAAGTTTAATAAAACCAGATTCTTTATCAAGTTCATATTTTAGTTTACTGTTCTTTGGCACTTCAATAAATGCAGTTACTTCATTTGGTGCATTATCTCCATAAGGCAAATCGTGCCATGGATGTACTGTTTTATGTATCTTTTTCATGGAGGTCTAAGAATTCAAATTTTGTTTAAAAAGGTTTGCTAAAAAAACAAAAAAATAAAGTTTATTTTAAAACCTCAACAGCAGGTAATTTGTTTCCAGCCAGCAATTCTAAACTAGCGCCTCCACCAGTAGAGATATGAACTAATTTTCCAGATTTCAAAACACCACTTGTTGAAGCAACAGTATCCCCGCCACACACAATACATTTTTTATTATGTTTAGAGATATAGTTTGCTAATTGTTTAGTACTTTTATCAAACGGTTTTACTTCAAACATTCCAAGAGGACCATTCCAAACAACTGTTTTTGAAGAGTTTATCACAGCTGAAAAGAGCTTAACTGTCTTTGGACCAACATCATAACAAGCAATTGACTTAGAAATATTTTCTACAGAAACAGTTCTTATTGATTGTTTTTTTTCTAATGTGGATAAGGAATCCAATTTCTTTAACTTTGCAGGCGTAGTCCCTACAAAGTCTACCGGGAAAACAATTTTGCTAGAGTATTTTTTCAAAAGCTGTTTAGCTGTTTCAACCATTTCTTCTTCGACAAGAGACTTCCCAACTTCAATCCCTCCTGCTTTTAAGAATGTAAAAACAACACCTCCTCCCAAAATTAGTTTGTCAACCTTATCAAGTAATTTTTTGAATAAAGGCAATTTGTCATGAATTTTTGCAGCTCCAAATATTGCAACGATAGGTTTAGGATGATTCAAATGAACATTTTCTAATTCTTTTTGTATTAATAATCCAACTGCATTTGGAAGAAGTTTTGCCAAAGCATAAACACTAGCATCTTTTCGATGTGCAGTTCCAAATGCATCATCAACATAAACATCGACGTGTTGTGCTAGTTGTTTTGCAAAAGCAATGCTTCCTTTTTTTTCACCTTCAAAAAATCTTAAGTTTTCAAGCATCACTATATCAATGTTAACTTCAATTGGAGCCTCGATCAATGGATGTAGATATATTTCTTTATGCATTATCTCGGATAGTTTTTTTGCAACAATTCCAAGACTTAATTTTTCATCATATCCTTTAGGTCTACCTAAATGACTCGCCAAAATTATCTGTTTTGGTTTTTCTGATAAAATAGCTTTTATTGTAGGAATAGCATTTTCAATCCTAGTGGTATCAGTTATACGTCCATTTTTAATAGGAACATTAAAATCACAACGTAGGAAAACTCGTTTATTTTTGATTTTTAAATCTTTTATAGTTTTCATTTAATCACCTTTCTTTTCATTTATTTTTATAGTTTGAAAATAATCATAAGATTCTTTGCTAAAATTAGGTTTTATATTTTTTGCTAAGTCATAATATTTCTTTCTTGCAGAAGTCCCCCAAGAATATTCTCCTTCTTCAGTAATCTCTTCAGATATAAATTCTCCTTTTTCTAAACCTTTTTCTAGTTGATAGTAAATGTTTCTTTGTGTTGTTGCAGCAAACAATTTAATATAATGTTTGTGAGCCGTGTAAGCAGTCATTCGTCCACCTAAGAATAAAACTTCTTTTAGGTGTTCTCGCACCACGCTCTTTGATGGTCTTCCTCTAATTGACATTTTATTTCTCAAAGTAATATTTTGTATAAGTTAAATCATCATCTACAGTTTCTAAAGTTAAATTAAAAATACCTGTTTCACAATTATTAAATTTACCTTCAAAAGATATCTCTATTTTAGTTTTTGGTCCTTCAAGACAATACGCATCATAAACTTTTTTTGCTGATTTAAAGTCTTCACAAGCATCTTTTTGTTGAACTTGAACTAGATTAACCTGTTGTTTTTCGCCATTACAATACATTTTTGATTCGACAGATTGTAAGTTTGGCAGTTTACTCGTTGCATTTATGGGCGGTTGACATTTTCCCTCATAGCACATCAAAGGCATTTCTAGATAGTCAGCAAAGTTCAATGTTATTTCATTATCAGAAAAGTAGTCATTATTAATTATTTTTATCATCGAGGATTTGTCGATACTCATCTGAGTAATTTTGCAGTTTCTCCACTTACAATCAAATTTTGAATTAAGTATCACAAAGCTATTTTCTTTTTTTAAAAATAGAGTTAAGTCCACATCATAATATTTAGAGTTTATTAAAAATTTTTGATCTTCAGAACTTGAAAACTGCATAACCCCATAATCAGTAAAGTTAAACAATAGTTCTTTAATAACATCAAAGTCTTTTTGTTGTTCTTCAGAAAAATATTTATTAAAATCATCAGCTTTAATTTCGTTTAATGAATTCACAAAAGTATGAGTAAACGATTTTTGATTATATGAACAAGAAGTAAATAGTAACAATAATACCAATAACAACCAAATAGACTTCATAATAACAATAAGGTGATTTGTAGTATATAATTATTTCTAGAGAAAAAATAATAAAAAAGCTGTTCACGGACAAAGCCGATCACAGTTAGCAAAAACAACTAATGTTTTTTAAATGCCGCTGCAGTGTCGATTAAGTCTACATGACCTAAGAAAACCGCTCTACAACAGTATCTTTCAAGACCCAGTTCGTCAAGAACTACTTTTCGTTCTTCCCCTTTAGCTACTCGTTCTTTGAACTCTTCCCAAAGGTGACCAATTGGTTTTCCGCAACTCATGCATCGAACAGGAATAATCATTTTTTTAACCTCATATAGTAATTTTGTGATAATACATTGGAAATAAAAAAAATAAAAAATAAAATCATAGCCGCATTAACGGTAGGATTTTTGTCGTTTACTTCGAGCACTTCCGTGACTGTTTGGTTTAACTTGTTCTTTTCGCCGTACATCAGCTACTAATAACTGTCGATCATAGTCTAGAAATGCTTCTTTTAGTTTTGGATATTTTTCAGCTAATGCTCTTCCAATTGCCAGTCTTGCTGCAATTGTTTGACTCATAAATCCACCACCAATCACTTTAACAGAGATATCTACCTTACTTGCAGATTCTCCTGCTAAAATTAATGGTTCTTGTAGTTTTAGTCTTGCAATAGTTGGTTCTAAAATTGAAACATCTTTATTGTTAATTAGGACTTTTCCTGAACCGTTCTTTAGTGTTGCTCGAGCAATTGCAGTTTTTCTTTTTCCAGTTGAGATGATTGATTTAGTTTCTTTTGCCATTTCTATTCACCTAGATATTTCTTAGCACTTCGCCAATTGCAACATAGTTAAGATTTGGTAATTTCTCAACACTTGCACCTTCTACGGTTGTTGTAGGTTTATCTTTTAGTTCTTCTGGAACACCAGTGTAGCAAAGAACTCTTTTGTAAGCTTCTGCTCCTTTTGGTTGTTTGTATGGAAGCATACCTCGAATTACTCGTCGTACGTATCGATCAGCCATGTGTGGAATGAAAGGACCTTTTGCTGGAGTTCCTCTATCCATATTTGTCTTCACATCGTTAATTACAACTTTTTTCTTTCCAGATACAACTGCTTTTTCTACATTTATAACTCGGATTTCTTGACCTAGGAGAGCTTGCTTTGCAACGAAGGTCGCCATTCGACCAAGGATTAGATTTGATGCGTCTATTACTATCATTTTTCTACCCCATTATTCGTACTTTCTTGCCTTCAGGATTTTGTTTCATTAATTCCTGAATGCTAAGGACTTCTCCTTTCGCTGAAATTATCTTATCTCGTGCTCCACTTGAGAAGTTCAGTGCTGCTACTTTGATTGGTTTTTGTACTACTCCATTAGAAAGAACTTTTCCTGGAACAATAATTATTTCACCATCTTTTGCTACATCTTCAATTTTATATAAATTTACTTCTCTTTGGGATCGAGTTGGTTTTTCAAGCTCAACTGCAATTTGTTTCCATAGAGCTACTTTTTTCTCAATGGACAACTTTTTCAGAGCAGCTATTAAGCTTGTAAGTTGATCGTTTTTAATTCGCTTCATTTTATTTCACAACGGTTAGTAGTATGAATTTGAAATCTATACTGACTTAACTAGACCTTCAAAACTTTTGATCTGGCCGTCGTATACCTCCATCGCTGTTTCTACAATTTCCTCAGCACTTAAAGCGCCAAATGATTCTACAGTAAATACGAAAGATTCTTTATCGTGTTCTACTTTTACAATTTCTTCGTTTACTCCAGTACAAGCATCAATTAATTGAGGTGTATTGATTAATTTTTCATCAATTTGACCTTTTGCGTTAATTACTTGAGTTGGATATTGATCTTTGAATTTTTCAAAGTCTTTATGTTTGTTATTTATTGTAAACTTAGGTTCATTGTAATACCAAACTAGTCCTGGATTCCATTTTGAATGTTCTTTACCAATTCCTAAAACTGCAGTTGCTTCAATTTCTAGTTTTTGTCCTTCTAAAAGTTTTACAACAACTGTTTTTGGGTAAACAGGAACTACTTTTGGATCAGTAGATTTAATGTCTTCAGCATAAACTGTTTTTGGACCTTCAACACTTAGAGTTAGTTTTAGTTGACATTGAGCACATCCCACGCCTTTACATTTACATACAGATTGCATGTTGTAACTTTTTAGGTCTGTTTTTAAAACTATAAGACCTAATCGGTGTGCGATGATTTCGTCGTAAAGAACAGAATCATTCTTATTTATTACAACGTCTTCAATTGCCATTGTTGGTACTTCACCAATCATGAGTCTTCTCAGTGTGTTTGAGTACGCACTGCTAACTCCCTGTAAGGTAAAGTTAATCTTTTTTTCTGACTTTTCATGAACGGTTACTTTCATTTTACCAACCTCTAAACTCTTCGTCCTCGTCTTCCACCTTTTTTACGACATCCGCCGTGTGGAATTGGAGTTACATCTTCAATGAAGCCAATTCGCAAACCCATTCGAGACAATGCTCTAACAGCTGCTTGACTTCCTGGACCTGGATTCATTGGACCATTGTGGCCTCCAGGTGCTCTTACTTTGATGTGTAAACCAGTGATTCCTTTTTCTTTTGCTACTTCTGCTGCTTTTTTAGCTGCAGTCATTGCTGCTGTTGGACTTGATTCAAGTCTGTGACTTTTAACAACTTGTCCACCACTAGCTAAAGCTAAAGTTTCAGTACCAGTTACATCTGTAATATGGATGATTGTGTTGTTATATGATGCGTAAATATTTGCTACGCCCCATCGAACTCCCGTTTCAGTCTTCATTGTTCGTCACCTTCTTCTTCTAGAACATCTTCGTCTGGAAGATCAACGTTTTCTTCGCCTTCAGCTTTTGCTTTTTCTTCTTGAGCTAATCTTTTTGCTTCAGCTTCCGCAATTCTTTTTGCTTCAGCTTCTTTTTCTGCTCTGATTTCTGCTAACTTTTCTAAGCTTGCTCTTTCAGGATGATTTTCGCTAAATAAAGATGAGCTAACTGCAAAGCTTACTCCAGATTCTTCTTTTTGAGAAACTAGATATGCTGGTGAAGTGATTTTTTTACCATCAACAAGAACATGACCATGTACAATAAATTGTCTTGCTTGACCTACACTTTTTGCAAGTCCTTTAGTGTAAACAACAGATTGTAATCGTCTTGCCATTAAGTGATCAACACTTAATCCTAAAATTGAATCGAAAGTAACATCGCCATTTACAAGTCCTAATTGTTTAACTCGTCTAAACAAGTGTTCAGTTTCAATTTTTGACTGGTCAGTATTTAATGAAATTAATGATTTAGCTTGATTTTTGAAATTCTTCAAAACAGTTTCCATTTTCCAAATTTCTTTTTTGGATTTAGTTCCAAATTCTCTTGCTAATCTTTTTTCGTTTTCTATTCTTGACTTAATCCATGGGTGAGATGGAGTGTCATATTTTTTTCTAATTCTTTTTGGATCTCCCATTTTATTTCACTCCATTTATTTTCTAACAGTGGTTTTTTTCTTAACAGCACCACCTTTTCCTTTGTTAGGACGGAAGTTGGATCCTGTTCTTTGACCACGAAGAGGTAATCTCCAATGATGTCTAAGTCCACGATAAGATTTGATTTTTCTTAATTTCTTGATATCTTGATCTTTCTCGAAATCTAAATCTGCAGTAAATAAGTGTTTATCTTCTCCAGTTTCGTAATCATTTAATCTGTTTAAGAAATGTTTTGGAACTCCTGCTTTTTCAGGATCAGCAAGAACTTTTTCTATAGCTTCAACTTGCTTATCAGATATAGTTCCTGTTATTGTCATATAATCTACTTTTGCTAGAACACAGACTGCACGAGAAAAGTTTTCTCCTACGCCCTTGATTTTTTGCAGGCTAAGGTAGAGCGGTTTTTGTCCTGCAACGTCCGTGTTTGCAATTCGAACGATATGTTTTATTTCGTCTGTCATTTTTTTACCTTTGAAAAAATGACCTCAAAAATCAGAAATTTTTGTTGGTCATATTGTTTTCATCGAAAATAAATTACAATCCAAATTTGACGTCTTCATGAGTAGAAATAGAATTTCCACCCCTTAAGCGCGTTAACTCGGGATTAATGCTTAATTATTGTAATTAAGTATTGAGGAGAAACCTGTTTCCTTTTATAAAAGGTGTGGTTTATTCAAATACTTCTCTAATATTACCAACAGAAATTCCTGAAATTGATTCAAGCTCATTTAGAACAAGCCTTAATTCAGGAATTTGGTTTTTGGGTATGGAAAATGAGTGATGTATCTGAGCACCATGTGTGGACTTATAAATTTCAATTGGAAAAGAAAATCCATTTTTAGAAAAAGCGGTTTTTACCGTTTGATCAGTATTTACAAAGCCATATGGCGTTAAATCTTGAAAAGCAACTCTATTCATATCTAAATCGGAGTTCCAATTACATTTATAGCCAGCAGAAATCAATTTTTCTCTATTTTGAATAAGACCCTTTCGCACAGCATCATAACTCAAATAAGGAGAATCATACATTATTGTAGTCATCTGATCTAAATCCATATCGTATGTAAATTAAAAGTTATTTTTAAAGATTTTGTTTTGTTATTACTTTATAGTGATATATTTTGAATGATTGATTTGTGAATTTGAATTAAAGCAACGTTTTTAAATGAACTGAGGTTTTCTTGGGTTTGCACATGGTGGCGTTAGTGTAATCTGGTTAGCACAAGAGACTGTGGATCTCTTAGTCTGGGTTCAAATCCCAGGCGCCGCCCCATCACTTCTAAAAAACAAACAACTTTTATAAACAATCTCCCAAACTCTTAGTTCTACCTAATACAATGGTGTTTTAATATGGAATTTAAAGAAATAGAAAGTAAATGGCAAAAGAAATGGGAAGATGCTAAAATTGGCGTTCCAGAAAGGAATGAAAACAAACCAAAATTTTTTCTCATTTGGGCATACGCTACAGTTTCTGGATTCCAACATACAGGCCACATGAGAGGCTATTCTTATGCAGATGCAATTGCCAGATTTAAGAGAATGACAGGACACAATGTTCTTCTTTGTGCAGGTGGTCACGCTACAGGCAATGGTGCAATTGCTAAAGCTAACAAACTTGCTAAAAAAGACGCTGCGATGGTTGAAGAACTAAAAAGTCGTGGCGTGACAGATGAGCAAATTGAAAAAATGAGCGATGTTGATGAATTTATTAATTTCTTTGCTAAAAATTATGTTAAAGATTACCAATCATTTGGATTTGTTGGTGACTGGCAAAGATTTATGCTAACAACAACTCCTGATTACAATAAATTTATTGAATGGCAATTCAAAAAGCTTAACGAAAAAGAATTAATTATTCAAAAACCATATTTTGCAAATTGTTGCGTAGTTGATGGTCCCGTGGCCGTCGATCCTTCTGAGATGGATTTAAGTAAAGGAGGAACTGCAGAACAAACAGATTGTACACTCATAAAATTAGATTATGGAAAAGAACAAGGAATTTCTCAATACATTGTTGTTGCAACTCTTAGACCAGAAACAATGTATGGCCAAACAAATGTCTGGCTTGATTACGACATAGAATATGTCAAGATAAAAATAAAACCTAACAACGGTAAAGAAGAAATTTGGATTGCTAGTTCAGAGTTTGCTGATAAAATAAAATATCAAATCGATGAAGTAAAAGTTATTGGTAAAATTAAAGGCAGTGAACTAACAGGTAATTATTGTTATGCACCTAGTGTTGATAGAGAAATTATTATTCTCCCAAGTAAGTTTTGTGATCCAAACATAGGCACAGGCATTGTTACTTCAGTTCCAAGTGATGCTCCTGCGGATTATATTGGTCTTCACGATTTACAAGTATCAGAAGAACTTTGCAAAAAATATAATTTAGATTTTGAAGCAATAAAAAATATCAAACCAATACCAATTATCAAATCTAAAGGATACGGAGATTTCCCTGCTATTGAAATTTGCAATCGTTTAGGAATAAAATCCCAAGCAGATAAAGAGAAACTTGAAGAAGCTAAAAAAGAAATTTACAAGATTGGTTTTCACACAGGAGTTATGCATGACAACGCAGGTCCATTTGCAGGTATGAAAGTAACAGAAGCAAAAGACAAGATGAAGGAACATCTTATACAACTAGGTCATGCAGATAAATTTATTGATTTGTCTGAAGAAGTGGTTTGTCGATGTGGAAATCCCGTTCGTGTAATGAGACGAGACAATGCATGGTTTATTAAATACTCAGACGAAGAATGGACTCAAAAATCAATAAAGTATCTTGATGAAATGGAATTATATCCTGACGCTATGAAAGAGAATTTTTCTTCTGCAGTTGATTGGTTCTCTGATCGTGCTTGCGCACGAGAAGGTAATTGGCTTGGAACAAAACTCCCATTTGATAAAAACTATACTGTTGAAGCGATTTCTGATTCCACATTATATCCAATATACTACATGGTTTCCAAATATGTTAATGAAGGTCTTATTAAACCAGAACAACTAACAGAAGAATTCTTTGATTATGTTTTCTTAGAAAGAGGAACTAAAGAAGAAGTAGCAAACAAAACAGAACTAGATGTTCAACTTGTAGATAAAGTTCAAAAAGACGTTGCATATTGGTATCCTTTAGATATTAATCTGGGTGGTAAAGAACATCGAACAGTTCACTTCCCACCATTTTTACTAAACCACACTGCTCTTCTTCCAAAAAAGTTTTGGCCAAAAGGCATCTTTGTAAATTTCTGGGTCATGCAAGCACCTAATCAAAAACTGTCCAAATCAAAAGGAGGGGCACAACCAATTCCAGGAGTTAGTGAAAAATATTCTGTTGATGGTATGCGACTTTACTATGCAAATGCAGCAAGTCCTTTTGCAGACATTTATTTTGAAGAAGAGTCATTATTAAATTATAAAGCCAAGATTGAAAAATTAAATTCTTTCGTGGATGAAATATTATCTAAAGAATTAAGCTCAAGTCAAGGAAAAATGGATGCGTGGTTTGAAAGTTCTTTTAACTCGTCTCTGAAAAGAGCTAAAGATGCAATGGAAATTAATGATTTCAAGACAACAAGTAATGAGATTTATTTTAATATGAATAAATTATTTACAACGTACTTTGCAAGAGAAGGCAATAACAAATCATTAGTCCAAGAATATTTACCAAAATGGATTCAAACAATGGGCTTATTCACCCCACATATTGCTGAAGAGCTAAACGAAAAAGTAAACAAGTTTTTCGAAAACAAAGAAACGTTAGTTGCAAATACTTCTTGGCCAAAAGTAAAAGAAGATAAAATTAACAAAGAAATTGAAGTTAGTATTGAATTAATTGGTGAAATAAAAAAAGATATCAAAGACATTTTAGTTCTGGCTAAAATAGAATCCCCTAATGAAATTAAGATTATTATCAGTCCAACTTGGAAATATGATTTCTTTAAATTATTCAAAGAAATTTTAGAAGAAACTCAAAATCCTAAAGATATAATTTCCAAAGTTATGACAACTAATCTTAAACAATATAGTAAAGATGTTATGAGATTAATACCTGCTTGTCTTAAGGATAGAAGTAAAATACCTTTTGTTCTTCTAGGAGATAAAAAAGAAGAAGAATTAGTTAATTCTTTTAAAGAAGATATAGAACAAGAGTTTAAATGCAAAGTCATTGTAACAACTGCAAAAGACTTTGATCATCCAAAATCAGGTAATGCTTCACCAGGAAAACCAGCAATTCTAGTTGAATAAGTTTATTTTTTTCTTTATTTTTACCTCTAAAGATAAACTTTATAACTAGGTAGATTTCAAAATAAGTTAATGAAGAAAGCAGTCATTTTTGACCTTGATGGAACATTGGTTAATTCAATACCATTCCATTTCAAAATCCACAAAGCAGTGTTTGAAGAATACGGAGTTAATCTAACAAAACAGTTTTTTGAAGAAAAGTGTAACGGTGCAAGCCCTCGTGATTTTTATAAAACAATCATGAAATATAACAACATTCCAGATAGAGAATTTGATAATTTATTTAACAAAAATTTAAAGACTAGAGATAAACATCAAAAAAAACATCTTCACGAAATAAAAGTTTTTCCAGGAGTAAAATCAACTCTTAAAAAACTAAAGAATTCAGGTTATAAAATTGCAGTTGCTTCATCATCTTCTCACAAATATGTAAATACAATTCTTAAAAATAACAATATAACACATTATTTTGATCACATTGTTGGAGGAGATGAAGTCACAAAAACAAAACCAGACCCTCATATTTTCTTACTTGCAAGAAAAGAATTAAATATACCAAAACCTTACTGCGTTGTTGTCGAAGACGCAAAAAATGGAGTTCTAGCTGCAAAGAATGCAAAAATGGACTGTTTATGTTTGCTTACTTCAGAACGAAAAGAAGATATTCCTAAATATGCAACTATAGTCCCAAAACATAGTCAATTATTTAATTTAATTTCGGAGATGTAAAAAATGAATGCACAAGATGTAATTTTAACCTATTCAAAAATTTATGAAACAATTAACATATTCCCATTTATTCAACTACATCAACTTCGTGTTGCTAAAGTTGCTAAATTAATTTCTGGCATGGTAACTAAAGAAACAAATGTAAATAATATTGTAGCTGCAGGACTTCTTCATGATATGGGCAACATCGTAAAAATTAATTTTGATTCTCCACTAGCTAAAGAATCCTTGCGTTTTGATGAACATGGTGTTGATTATTGGAATGGAATTAAAGAAGAACACATTAAAGAATATGGAGAATGGTCACACACAGCTACAGAAAACATTCTTAAAAAACTAGAGATTGAAAAACCAGTTGTTGATTTGATTAACTTGGCTTCATGGCAGCACATCCAAGAAGTTATTGATGGCGATGATTGGAATGCTAAAATTTTAGCTTATGCAGATTATAGAGTCATGCCTCATGGAGTTTCAAGTCTTTCAGATAGACTAGACGATTTAAAAAAACGCTACCACACAGACGATAAAGAAGCTGAAGAAGAAGCTAAAAAAGTTCATGATTCATATTTTAAACTTGAAGAACAACTAGTCAAATTTGGTTTGAAACCTGACGAAATAACTGATGAAAGCATAACATTCATAGAAATTTAATCTTTTTTAAATAATAAAGAAGTCTTTATAAAGAACTTCTTCTTTTCTGATTAATGGCTAGGCTGGGTGGTTGATCCTCACCTGTAACGTCAAACGGATCTCGGACGAGTCGAAGCAAAAGGGGCGGCATGATGAGTGTCATCAGTCCTTTGTTGTTTGTTAATCCCCTGTCCTGTTTGGTCGTTATTCATACTAACCTGGTCAGGCCTTGACGGGAGCAGCCATACGTTTGCGTATCGGTGTTTGCAGGGTCGCAGGGAGGAGAATAACATTGGGTTAAGCTGAAGGTGTTTGTTTATGTCCACCCTTTTGCACGCCACTTATTTTCTAAGAACAAATTAAAAAAATAAAATTTATTCAAATCTCAGTGAGTCTACTGGTTTTAACTTAGATGCTTGTCTTGCAGGTATAAATCCTGCCAACAAACCAGAAGCCATCGAAACAAGGACAGCTAAAGATACTGTTGAAAAAGTTATTATTGAATTTATTCCTAATGCCATTCCTGCAAGTTTAGACAAAAATATTCCTAATGCTAATCCTATCAACCCGCCTATTAAACCAATTATTACAGCATTAAAAACAAATATCAACAATATATCTTTATTCTTAGCGCCAATGGCTTTCATTATTCCTATTTGTTTTGTTTTTTCTAAAACTGATGTGAACATTGTATTTGCTATTCCAACTGCACCCACAAGTAAAGATATTGCTGCTATTGCGGCTAGGAAAGTTGTTATTGTTGAAGTCATATCACTTGCCATTGACGCAAATTGTGTTGGGTCACTAATAGAAAAATCTCTCTCATCACCAATTGCATGTCTTGATAAGGATAGTTTCTCTTCAATTATATCTGTTGTTTCATTTAATAGTGCATCATCTTGTAATTTAACAGCAATAGAATCATATTCTCCTTTTGTTTTGTCATCTGATAAAACAGCATAGGCCGCATTAAGAGGCATATAAACATTGTTTCGTGTTCCTGATTCTAGTATTCCAACAACTCTATAGGAAACACCTTCTATTTGTATTACTTGATTTAATCCTACTGTTTTGTCAAAATAATCATTTGCTAAACTATAACCAATCACTATCACATTTGAATCGGCCGAGTCCAAGTAACGTCCAGAATCAAGATCATCAGTTACCATTTCACTCCAAACTTTTTGGTCAACCCCCATAATTGTCACACTACCTTCATTACCCATAAAATATGCTTTTGCATTTCCCGATATAGTTGGACTAATTATTTTTATTTCTTTTATTCCTTTAAGTGTTTGAATATCCTTATCAGTTAAAGGATTATCATCATTTGAGGAAGTCGCTCCACCTCCAAAGTCTCTATGGCCTCCGCCTGGAGGACCAAAAGAAGATGCTCTGCTATACCCCGGAGTTATTGTTAAAGTATCAGTAGCTAATGAGTTAGTTATTTGCTCATTAACAGATGCTTCCATCCCATCACCTATTGAAATTATTGCAATTACAGAAGCAATACCAATCACAATACCAATAATAGTAAGCCAACTTCTAAGCTTACTATGCAGCACCATGTTTAGAGCAAATTTGAAAGTTTTATGTAACTTCATTTTTCAACCAACAATAATTATTGAATTCTTTTTTTGTTTTTAGAATTCTTTCTTTTGTATCTTTTATAACCAACAAACCCACCAATAACCAGAATTATTACTAAGCCTGTTATTTTTAGTGTTGTTCCGAATGCAGAACTTGGTTGAGGATTAGATAGTGCCATCATAGGATTTCCTGGTCTTCTCTGTGAAAAATCAGAGTTATTTGATGTTCCATCGTTAGATGATGTCTTGCTACCAAAAGAATTTGTAGATGAAACCAATTCAACTTTCTCTACGGAAGTTATTCTTTCCCCTCGCGTATCAGTATAACTGATTTCTAAATTAACATAATTTGATGTTGTTGACGCATCAAAAGAAGCCAAAGTATAATCCCCATTATCTAAGTTACCAATTATTTGAGAGTTGGCTCCAGAAAAACTTACCCCGTCTTGTTTTGGCAAAACCACCAATACAGAATAAGCAGGATTACTTCCTATATTAGCTACTGAAAATGTTAGGCTATTAGATGAAGTATCTGAGACTGCTAATGAAAAAGTTGTTTCACCTCCAACGTAAACACCTGCTGTAGTTGTCTTTGTATTAGAAGTTCCATATTGATCACTATATTTTAGATTAAGATTTAATTCATAAAGTCCTGGATCGACATTTGTGTCTGCAATAACAGTATAAGTTATTTCTTCACTCCCACCAGCAGGAATTAAATTAATGTAACGACTATTATCACTTCCAACAGGAAGAATAGCTTTGTCAGGATTATCAAAACTAAAAGTTAAATCTTTTAAGGAAGATTTCCCGGTATTAGTAATTCTAAAAGTTAATTCTGTTTCTTTTCCAGGAATTAAAACAGTTTTATCTATATGGATTACTTCTGCTTTATCTGAAGAACTAACTTCTATCGGAATAGATGTTTGTGTAATAATATTAGATGTGGAATCAGAATAACGAATCATTAAGTCTTGAGTACCAGAAGGGGCATCATCATCTATTTTTATTTTATATGTTAAAATTTCTTTTGAATCACCTTCTTGATAAGAATTAACAGTGGCAATAGTTTGTGTATCTTCAGATATTATTGTGAAAGGATACTCGTCAAGTAATTGCACATTTAAGTTCTTAACTGTATCACCATAATTTTCCACACCAATCCTAACTTCAACAACATCTCCTGCTGTAGCAGGATAAGGATTTTGATTTATTAAACTCAGCCTAATATCAGAAGTTGGTGTTGCTGCAGAAACAGACATCGTTGACACTAACAAAAAAGTTAAAACCATAAGTATACTAAATAATTTTTTCATTTTATTTCACCTTTAAATTTGTTTTAATCGAGTATATCTTGCCATCTTTCAATTCAATTTGAGTGTTAGCTAGTTTAGCAAGACTAAGATCGTGAGTAACCATAATTACTGTTTTACCTTCATCTTTCCACAAACGCACCAAGAGGTCAAGAATTTCTTTTCCAGTTTTACTATCAAGCGCACCCGTTGGTTCGTCGGCTAAAATTATCTCAGGGTTCGCTACTAAGCATCTGGCAATTGAAACTCTTTGTTGTTGACCTCCCGATAGTTGCGTTGGTAAGTGGTGTGATTTATCGGATAACCCAACTAGGTCGAGCGTTTTAAGAACTTGTTTTTTTGAAATTGAATCATTTACTTCTTGTAATTCTAAGGGCAATAATACATTTTCAAATGCAGATAAAGTGGGAATTAAATTGTATTGCTGAAAGACAAATCCAATTGTTTTCCCCCTTAAAACTGCTAAAGAGGATTCTGAAAGTTTGTTAATATCTTTACCTTTTAATTCAATAATTCCTTTTGTTGGGGTGTCAAGGCAACCAACTAGATTCATCATAGTTGACTTTCCACTCCCAGAAGCACCAATTATTGCTACAAAATCTCCTCTATTAATATCTAAACTAACACCTCTAAGAGCATGAACATCAACTTCTCCCATAACATATGTTTTCCACACGTCTTTGAGAGTCACTAGTTTTTCAACTGACATAACTTCTAAATAGAAATAGTAATTTATAAAGAGCAGGAAGTCAAAAGATACATTTTAAGTCCACTTTCTATAAAAAGATTAAAATAGTACTTTCAATGTGAATTAACATGCCACCACCACATTTCCCAATAAATCCTGTACAATTAGGTATCGAGCTAACATCAACTATCATAATAGCCATACTTGCTATAATCATATTCGTTAAGACTAAAGAATTAGCATCCATTTCAAAGAAAAAAAGTATCAGTCTTTTTCGATATTCATTTTTATTTTTTGGTTTGGCATATGTTCTACGATTTCTAATGATGACATCAAGAGTAACAGTTAGTTTATCTAGTTTATTTCATCAGTTTCCAGGAATGACTTTTTTAATATTTACCCCGCTAGTTATATTTTTTAGTCTGACAGCCATAATGACATTAACATCAAGTGTTATCAAAAAATTCCAAGATAAGAAACACATTTTACTATATATTTGTCTTATAAGTTTTGCAATATCAATCATTAGTTTTCTTTCTCAGGCGATGATAATATTAGTGATTTTAGAATTGATTTTGTTCATTGTTGCATTTGTATTAATGTACATGCAAAATAAAAGAATCAGAAAAAAAAGAAAACAACTGTATTGGATCTATTATCTCTTATTTCTAGCATGGTTAATGAGTTTATTCATAACAATACCTGTTAGAGTAAGAATTCCTCATGAAATAATAATTATTCCACACATAATATCAATAATTGTATTTTCAATAATTTTAAGAAAAGTTAGCAAGTTGAATTAAATGAAAAAACGTAGTCGGCTAGAAGTTATTTTTGACATTTTATCTATTATTAAAAGTAAAAATAACTCTATTAAACCAACACCATTACTTCGTTACTCTAATTTATCATCTCAAAGCTTTGCACAGTATTTACTAGAACTAAAAGATAAAGAACTAATCAGAGAAGAGACAGACAATAAAAGTCGAACATATATAACATTAACAGATAAGGGATTTAAGTATTTGCAAAAATATAAAGACATGAGAAGTTTCATTGATGAATTTGGATTGTGATTAAAACATCACAACAAGGATTTAAAGTATACATTTTCTCTTCTTCTTGCTTATAAAACAACCAATTCTTAGAATAGTAAGTCAAATGACTTAGAGGTAATAAAATGAAATGGAATTGGAAAAAAATTTCGCTTGCTGCTTTTTCTATCGCAGCAATAGGATTAGTTGGAACAGCAGGATTAGTAAGTGCATATCAAGGTAACCCTGACAATCAAGGCCCAAATTACGATGCAGCATTGCACGACTTAAAAGTAGATGCATTTGACTCTGGCGATTATGCTGTTTGGAAAGACCTAATGGAACAATCGGGTGCTCAAGGAAGAGTAATGGATGTAGTTAATGAAGAAAACTTCGACTTATTTGTACAAGCACATAATGCGGCTCTTTCTGGTGACTTTGAAACATCAAATGCAATTAGAGCTGAACTTGGATTAAACAACGGTATTGGTCCTGCAGATGGAACCGGCCATAGAAATGTTTCTCAAGGAAGAAGAATGAATAAAGGGTCAGGTCAAATGTTAAACCAAGCAAATTTTGTTGATTCAAATTCAGATGATCTTTGTGATAATTCTGGAAATCAAGGAAATATGAAAGGTCAAGGAAGAGTTTAGTCTCTTCATTTTTTATTTTCTAAAATTATATGAACAACAAAACCAAGTAAAGAATTCCTAATCCTAAATAACAACCCGAGGCAATAAAAGGCATTGCTGGATAAAATTTATCTTTCTTACTATAATAAAATAAAAGATAAAGTGCAAGTGCTGCAAAAACAGTTGTTATTAAACTCAAGCCAAAACTTTGCATTCTAGTAAATCCTTTGTTAAAAAGCCATCCTAAAACCACGCCTGAAAAGATTATTGGAAATACTACATCTCCTCCTCCAAGTATTGCTTGTCTAGTTCTTTTTTTGATATTTTTTGTTTCAGATGTTTTAGTTATTTTTGTATCGTTGGTTATTATTTTTGTATTTCCTTTTTTAGAATCATAATTCATCGTAAATCCTGGAAATAATTTATTGTCAGTTGTGAATTTTGCAAGTTTAATCATATGACCACTTTTCCAAACGGCAATCATATCATACATAGCAATTAGAAACAACAAGATTGAAACAAACAATATATTGTTATTAAATAAGATAACAATAAAAGTCCCAATTCCTGAATACATAAGCATTTCAGTAATATTGTGAATATAAAAATTATATTTTCTTACTTTTAAAAACGCGAGCGTTAATGCAAGTATTGATGAAATTAGAGTTATAGCTGCTAAACTTATTCTTGTTAGGGAAAATAATAGTTTCAATGCAAAATTAATTGCTACATATACAGCTAAGAAATACCATACTTTCCAAAGTTTTCCTCCAAAAGAAAGTTTTCTAAGCAAAAGTATTAATCCCGTTCCTAAACTTATTCCAACTGCTAAATATATTATTGCTTTCCAATCAAATATGTTTGCTGGAACTTCAGTTATCAATGTAGAATTTATTGATACAATAGTTTGATTTTCTTCTAAAGTAATATTTGGCTGTACTTCTCCACTTACTAAAAACAATGCTAAGAATTGCGTTAATAAGAAAAAAGATACCAGCAATATAGTTACTTTTGAAGTGTGCTTCATGTTAAGTAATAATCATCGTTTCTTTTTAGAGTTTGTCTTTTTGGAAGTTTTGGTTGCTTTTTTAACAGCTTTTTTAGCTACTTTTTTCTTAACAACAGCTTTTTTAACAGCTTTTGTTTTAGCATCTAAGCTTCCGTCATTAACCTTGTTAAAATAGCTTTCTTCGCTAAAGAACTTGCCAGTTTTATACAGTTTGGAGAATTTAGTTGCCTTTGTTACTTTAGCTATCTTCATTAGTTTTATTATTTTTATTGCTCTAAAAAGCTTTAATGCTCGGAGAATACCAACAGTTGGAATTGAGGCTATTATGTCAAATATATTATTTTTTACAAAATCACCAAAATTTTTAGAATCGTTGTATAATATGATTAAATCAACAATGAATAAAACAGTTATTGCACCGTCAAGAACAAGGATAATATTTTCAAAAGCACCCACATCAAAGAATGATTCTGCTAGAAGCAAAATAAAAGTCAAAGCAACAGCAACAAGAATTACTGTTCCCCAAATTTTTTGGAATGCGAGTTTTTTTAGTTCTTCTTCTGAAACTTCCTCAATTGTTTTTGGCACTTTAGGAGTGTTATGAGGTATTGCTACTATTTCAGCAATTATTTCAATTCCAACCACGATTACTGCGGTTGATAAGAATATCACAAAATTAACAATCATTAAAGCAAAATTTTCAAGTATTTGATATGTTCCCATTAATTGTGTAAAGATAAGTCCTGTAAATATTACTGCGACGCCAGCTAATATGAATTCTTTTTCTTTTTCGTCATGTCGTAGTATTCCAACTAAAGTTCCTGCCACTAGTAAAAACATTATTTTTACTGAATTCATTGTTTCATCAAGTGTGAAAGCTCCATCAAGAATAGAAATTACTGCTGCAATTATAAAAAAGTACTGAGAAATTTTTTGAGTGTTCACTTTTTTCCACCAACCTTCTTTTTTATTACTTTAGTGGAATTTTTCAGTGCTCCTTTTACGACTTCTTTTCGAGTGCCTTTTGCAGGATGTAAAGTTTTTTTTCTTGCACTTCTGATTTCATAAGACTCATCAATAGCAAGTTCTGCTTCTACTGGTGCATAAGTCATACTTATCACTGAAGCTATGAACATTATTCCAAATAACAAAGCTAATGCAAAGGCATAACTTTCAGCTCCAGGAATTCCCATTAAATACATCGTCGATATTAGAAAACCTAAAATCGATGTTATCATAAATGTTCCAGACAGCGGTGCTACTTTGAATTTTAATGCCATTTTTATCTCCTACAACAATATTTTAATTAATTCACAGACCCTGTTTGAATATCCCCACTCATTATCATACCAAGAAACAACTTTTACCATATTTCCATTAGCAAAGGTTAAACTTGCATCAAATATGCTTGAGTGCGAATTTCCAACAATATCACTACTTACAATTGGATCTTCTGTGTACTCTAATATTTTATTTAAGTGATGATTAGAAACATTTTTCATTAGATGATTTATTTCTTCTTTAGATACTTCTCGGTTTAATTCGCAAACAAAATCAGTCACACTTCCATCAGGAACGGGAACTCTGATTGCAATACCATCTAGTTTTCCATTTAAGTGCGGCAACACTTTCCCTACTGCCTTTGCAGCGCCAGTACTTGTTGGAGTTATATTTGCCGCAGCACTTCGTGCTCTTCGTAAATCTCTATGAGGAGCATCAACCAATCTTTGATCTCCAGTATAAGCATGAATTGTAGTCATATACCCTCTTTTCACACCAAAATTATCGTCAAGGACTTTCACAATAGGTGCTAAACAATTTGTTGTACAACTAGCATTACTCACAATATGATCTTCTTCTTTGTTATACTCATGTTCATTTACTCCTAAAACAATTGTCTTTGTGTCGTCTTTTGCCGGAGCAGAAATAACAACTTTCTTAGCACCAGCCAATAAGTGTTTTGAAGAAAGTTCTTTTGTTAAGAAAAATCCTGTTGATTCAACAACAACATCAATACCTAAATTTTTCCAAGGAAGATTAGCAGGATCTTTTTCTGCATAAACATACATGAATTTTCCATTTATTGTTATTCCATCATGATGTGCTTCAACATTTCCTTTGAATTTTCCATGAACAGAATCATATTTGAATAAATGTGCTAGTGTATTAATATCAGTTAAATCATTGCATGCAATTACTTCAATTTCAGGGTGATCTAAAGATGCCCTCATAACCATTCGTCCAATACGTCCAAAACCATTTATTGCCACTCGAACCATAATAAATCACCTTTCAAATTAATTAACAGGAAGACTGAAATAAATGGAGCCAATAATTCTTGGATTATTGAGAACCTTTATTGCCACTCGAACCATATAAACACCCTCTTTAACAAAAAATAAAATCAAATAAAAATTATTTTTTCTTTTTGGAAGCTTTTCTTGCAGTTTTTCTAACAACACCGATAGATCTTTTTGGAGATTCAATTGCAGTAGTTATTTCTTTAATTCCAAGTGCTGCTTTTTTTATTTCTACCAAATAAGCAAATAGCAGTGAAAAAAATCCAAGAACAACAAATCCCCAGATTGTCGAATGAATTATACTTTCCGCACCATCACCTAATAACAGTACAAAGATAATTATTACTAAAGCAATTCCTGCTAAAGTAGTTGGTATTGTTAAAAAAACACTTTTTTCTTTCTCGCATTGCATTTTAATTCACCTAATTTGGATGTATTCCTAATTGTTGTTCTTTTTCTGCAATCTTTAATGTTGTCTTAATTACTGTATCTGGATTCAGACTCATTGATTGTATTCCGCATTCAACTAGGAAAGTTGCAAAGTCTTCATAATCAGATGGTGCTTGACCACAGATTCCAATATATTTTCCTTTTCTATTAGCAACATCAACTACTTGTTTGATTAGAGTCTTTACTGCATCATTTCGTTCATCATACAGATGACTTACGATTTCCGAATCTCTATCAAGTCCAAGTGTTAGTTGAGTTAAATCGTTGCTTCCGATACTAAACCCATCAAATACATCTAAGAACTGATCTGCTAATATAACGTTTGAAGGAATTTCACACATTCCAATAACTCTAAGTCCGTTTTCTCCTTTTCGAAGACCATTCTTTGACATTTCATTAATAACATCATGTGCTTCTTGTACGGTTCTACAAAATGGAACCATAACTTCTAAGTTTTTCAAACCATATTCGTTTCTTACTTTTAGTATTGCTTGACATTCAAGTGCGAATCCTTCTACATAGTTTCCTCTATAATATCGAGATGCACCACGCCATCCAATCATCGGATTGTCTTCTCTTGGTTCAAACTCTTTTCCACCAATTAAATTTGCATACTCATTAGTTTTGAAATCACTTAATCTTAGTATTACTGGTTTTGGATAATAAGCTGCTGCAATTTTTGCAATGCCATGTGCTAATCGTTCAATAAAGTAATATGCTTTATCAGTATATCCTGCAGTTAATTCTTCGATTTGCTTTCGCGTAGCAGAATCTTTTATTTGATCAAAATGCAAGAGTGCTAACGGATGAATTTGAATATAAGAGTTTATTATGAACTCTTCACGTGCAAGCCCAACTCCTTCATTTGGAATAAAACTTTCCTCAAAAGCTAGTTCTGGGTTTCCAACATTCATCATTATTTTTGTTTTTGTTTTTGGTAAATTGTCAAGTTTAACTTCTTCGATATTATAGGTTAAGTGACCTTCAAAAACATAACCTACATCACCACTACTACAATCAACAGTTACTCGTTGTCCATTTTGTAATTTTTCAGTTCCGTTTTCAGTTCCAACAACACAAGGTATTCCAAGTTCTCTTGAAATGATTGCTGCATGACATGTTCGTCCACCTCGGTTAGTAACGATTGCACTCGCTATTTTCATTATTGGTTCCCAGTCAGGATCAGTCATTTCAGTTACAAGAATATCTCCTTTTTGAAATTCGTGAATATTATGAACATCTCTAATTACTCTAACAGGACCTGCCCCTATTTTTTGTCCTACACTTCTTCCTTCAACTAAAGCATTTCCTTTTTGGGTTAGTTTGTAAGTTTTTAGAACGTTAGAATCTTTTTGAGATTGTACTGTTTCGGGTCTAGCTTGAACAATAAACAATTCTCCTGAAACACCATCTTTTGCCCATTCCATATCCATAGGTTTGTGTTTTCCTGCTTTTTGAGAATAATGTTCTTCAATTATAACAGACCATCTTGCTAAAGTTAATACTTCATCATCAGATAAACAGAATCTTTTTCTGTCCGCAACATCAACATCAACATTTTTGACAGGTCTTGAACCGCCAATGTCATAAATCATTTTTATTGCTTTAGAACCGATTTTTTTAGAAATAATACTTCTATACCCTTGTGCTAACGTTGGTTTGAAAACATAAAATTCATCAGGATTTACTGCTCCTTGAACTACATTTTCTCCAAGACCATAAGCACCTGTTACAAATACAACGTCTTCAAATCCTGATTCCGTATCAATACTAAACATCACGCCACTTGTTGCTTTATCACTTCGCACCATTTTTTGCACGGCAATGGATAAACCAATTGAGAAATGATCAAATTTTTTGTCAACTCGATAACTTATTGCTCTATCAGTAAATAAACTTGCAAAACATCTTTTACAAGCCATTATTAATTCATCATTTCCTGTTATGTTAAGGTACGTTTCTTGTTGACCTGCAAAACTCGCATCGGGCAAGTCTTCAGCAGTAGCACTACTTCTTACTGCAACATCACAGTTGTCGCCATATTGAATAGATAAGTGTCCATAAGCTTCAATTATTGCTTGAGTTAATTCTGGAGGGAAACTTGCTTGTTTGATTAAATCTCGTACTTTTTTTCCTCGCTCAGAAAGATTTTTCATATCTCCAGTATCAAGATCAGATAAAATACGTTTTATTTCATCTCGTATTCCTGCATGATCCAATAAATAATGATATGCATATGCTGTAATCGCAAAACCGTTTGGTACTCTCACGCCTTTTGATGTTAAATTTGTATACATCTCGCCAAGTGACGCGTTTTTTCCTCCCACTAATGGAACATCTTCAATCCCTACTTGATCAAACCATAGAATAAATGCACTGTTTTTATCCATTAAAACAACCTCTTTTTTACCGTACCTGTGATTATGAAAGAACCCGAAGTCTAACTGTAAACAAATGTTTGTTTTTCAGTTTTTTCAACTCAACCTCCCACGCAAAATCGCATGGCATCTAAAAAATAATTTTTTAGACGTTTTCCCCAGGTTCTAATAGAAAAAAAACTAATTCGAAGGTTTATAAAGATTTGTTACTATTATAGAAGAGAAAAACACCTTAATCATGTGTAAAAATGTAGAAAAAATAAAAAAATAAAACTACAAACCAAACAAAGTTTATTTTTTAACGTGAATAGTTTGTGTTGGGAATGCAAATTCAATACCTTCTTTTTCAAAAGCATCTTTTATTGCAAAATTAATTTCATCTTTTGTTGC
>JAFGOT010000005.1 GCA_016926395.1 Candidatus Woesearchaeota archaeon | reverse complement strand
GAAAAATATTTTTTATAATTTTATTTTAATGCATGTTTGCTAAAACATTTTAATCTTATTTGATAAAAAAAGAATAACATTTAAATACTCTAAATGGAAAAATGTGTATATTGCAAACTATATTGTTTGTAATGTGTTAAGCTTGCTTAACAATTAAAACAGAAACCAAGGTTTTTGTTTAGACGCTTTGCGCGAGGTGTAAAATTAAAATGGTAGCAAAACGAAAAGCAGTGAAGAAAGCTCCTGCAAAAAAGAAAGTTGCTAAAAAAGCTGTTAAAAAAACAGTGAAAAAAGCAGCTCCTAAAAAAGCAGCAGTTAAAAAAGCTCCTGCTAAGAAAAAAGTAGCAAAAAAAGCAGTTAAAAAAGCTCCTGCTAAGAAAAAAGTAGCAAAAAAAGCTGTTAAAAAAGTAGCAAAAAAAGCAGTTAAAAAAGCTCCAGCTAAGAAAAAAGTAGCAAAAAAGAAAGTTGCTAAAAAAGCTCCAGCTAAAAAAGTTGCTAAAAAAGCTGCTCCTAAAAAACGAAGATAAGTCTTCAGTTTTTTGTTTTATTTTTAAGGTGTGGACCACGTTTTTATGTGGTCCGGTGCTTTTTTTCTAGAATTTATTTAATGTCTACAATTTGATATTCATTCGGATTATAATGTGTTTAAGAAGTTCTAGTAACACTCTTTGTTCTCCATCGTTTAGTCCTTTACTTAGTTCTTTAACTTTTATTGAGAAGAATTTTTCCGATTTATTAATCCATATTTGAGTTTTATCTCCTTTGAAATCATGAAAAAAACTTACTGATTGTTTTTTTCCTTCAAGGACATTAATTATTTCACCAATTTCTACATCATTAAATTTTACTGGTTTCCAATTCCATTCTTTGCTATTTGGTTTTGGAGTTCCAAATTCCATGTAACATTCAAGATCTGCGTTAAGGGTTAATTTTAAGCAATTATCTTTTCCAAAGAATGCTTTTTGCAGGTGGATTTTACTCATATTTTATTTATTTAGAATTCAGTTTATAATCTCTACGAGTGGGTGTCCAGTGATTATTTTTTTGTAATCTTCTTTGTTGTTTTCTTGGTTGACTTCTTTGTACTCTTTTTAGATGTTTTTTTTGTTGTTTTCTTAGTTGTTGTTCTATTATTATAATCAATAACTTTAGGTTGTTCACCTTCGTTTTTAGGAATTTGAATTATTGTTTTACATTTAGGATATCCACTACATCCAAGAAATTCTCCATACATGCTTTTACGTAATGTCATTGCACTTCCACAGTTTGGACATGGTTTTTTTAATAACTCCTTAACAACTGGGTTCATTGTGTCTTCTTCCTGTTGTTTTTTAAGTGAACAATCCATATTTATGCATAGTGTTCTTTGATTTCTTCCAGTTCCCATTATGACCATAGGATATCCACATGATTCGCAGTTTTTGTTTGCTGCTTTTACTCCTTTTCCTGTTCCTGGAAGGCCAAATAGTGCTGTGCAATCAGGATAATTAGAACAACCCAAGAAATATTGTTTTGTTTTTGGAGAATATTTAATCATTAATGTTCCTTCTTTACATTTAGGACATTCACCAATAGTATTTTCTTTTTCTTGACTTTCAAATAATGATTCTTTTAGATTTTTCCCTATTTCTTTTTCTTTTGCTTGGAATTCTCCTAAAATTTTACTTAATGCAATCTTAGCTTTGTCAAGGACCTTATCTTTTGTAGATTTTTCTTCTCTTATCAGTTCCATCTCGTCTTCAAAGTCCCGTGTTAAGTCTTCTTTAACTATGTCTGGTACATGTTTTTCTAAAGTATCGCTTGTTTTAATCCCAATCTCAGTTGGCTCTAGAGATTTTTCAAGAACATAGCCTCGTTGAAATAAAGTGTCTATTATTGCTGCTCTTGTTGCTTTTGTTCCAAGATTTCTTTTTTCAAGTTCTTTAATTAGACTTGCAGGAGTGAATCTCTTTGGAGGTTTAGTTTCTTTAGATTCTAATTTTGCCTCTTTATATATCACAGAATCTCCTGTTTTTAATATTGGAAGTTCTTCTTCTTCAAGTTTTACATGAGGTCCATAAAATTTAAACCATCCTTGATCGATTGTTCTTGTTCCTTTTGCAATAAATTTTTCTTCCTTAACTTCAAAAGTTATTTTGTTTGTTTCTCTTGTTGCTTCTTTAGCAAATGTTGCTAAAAATCTTCTGACAACAAGGTCATATATTTTTAATTCTCTTGGTTTTAGTTTAGTTTCATCTGGTAGTATTCCTGTAGGATGAATTGCGGGATGCGCAGGATCTGTTTTTTTACCATTATTTGGTTTTAGAGGTTTGTATGTTAATATTTCTTCAGCTAATGGTTTATAATAAGGATGTCGTAGTAATTCTTTTAGTAATTTTTCATATTCTAGTTCTGGTGGTAGTTGTTGACTGCTAGTTCTAGGATATGATATCCATCCGTTTGAATATAATTCTTGAGCAATAGCTAGGGTTTCTTTTGGAGAAATTTTAAGAGATCGAAAACTTTCAGTTTGAAGGGTTGTTAAATCAAATGGTGTTGGTGGTTGACTTTTAGTTTGATTTTTGTCAATTGCTTTTACAACGCCATCATTGTTATTAATTTTTTCAAATATTTTTTTTGCCTTTTCTTCTTCCCAAATTTTTTCTTCAGCATGCATTGCTTCTAATATTGCTGTTCCTTGATTGCCATTTACCTGACCGCTGTAGGGAATTTGCCAATAAGGTGTTGGAACAAAAGCTCTGATTTCTTTTTCTTTGTCTACAATTAATTTTAATGCTGGTCCTTGAACTCGACCGCTTGATAATGATTTGTATAATCCTGCTTTTCTTATTGCAATACTTAACGCTCTACTTACATTAATCCCATACATCCAATCTAAGAAATGTCTTGTTTCTCCTGCATTTGCCTGACCCCATTCAATGTGTGGTCGTCTATTCTCAAATGCTTTAATTAAATCTGGTTTTGTAAGTGTGGAGAACTTCATTCTTTGTGCATCTTTTTGTTTACATGCAAATCTTATTACATTAAGTCCAATAACTTCTCCCTCTACATCAAAGTCTGTTGCTACGATAAACTTTTCAGCGTCTTTTGCTAATTTTTTGATTACGTTAATGTATTTTTTTGTGTGGGCAGAATTTTTATCGACTGCGTATGCTTCTTTCCAAGCAATATCATACGATGGGTATTTGTATGATTTTTCCTTTTCCATTAAAGAATAAACATGACCTACTGCACTAACTGCTACTAAATCTGTTCCTTTGTGGCTGAAAACGTAGTATGGAACTCCATTTTCGGATTTCTTTAAAGGCTTGCCATCTGCTAAGCTTTCTGCGATTTTTTTAGCCTGAGAAGGTTTCTCAGTTACAATTAGTTCGTAACCCATCAAATCACATGAACACGATTTGCTTTAAAAAGGTTTGTGTTGCCTTTTTACGACTTATTTTTAAAAGAAACAGAATTTAAGATGTTTTTCCTCTTAGAATTCTTTGTATTACTTTAAATGTTCTAGGACTTATTTTTTTAACTTTTTCTCCTACAAAACTTCTAAATTCGTTAAATCTTCGATTTATTTTCTCGAGTATTGGAACGATCCAAATTAATAAGTTCATTGGAACCCAAACTGGTATTCGTTTATATTTTAAAAAAATAGGAAACGCTTTTTTACATCTATCTATTTTTTTTCTTGAAAATCCAGGGTAGTTTATTGGTGCTTGTTCTCTCTCAACAAATTTATTTAGTACTTTCAATTTTTTATTTTTTATTTCTTCACCAAGCTCTGTTGCAGGGTAGGGAGTAAATATTTTAATATCTCCTTTCAAATTTACTTGTCTTGAAAGTTTTACTGTTTGTAAAAATAATTTTTTATTTTCTCCTGGAAATCCCACCATTACAAAATCTTCGTGGTTTATTTTATATTTATCACACCATTTGAAAACTTCTTTTATTTGTTCATTTGTTATTGGTCTTTTGAGTTTTTTATTTCTAAATTCTTCATTTCCTTGTTCAACACCAATACCGACATTTTGTGCACCTGCTTCAGACAACAATTTTATCATATTTTCATCTACAAGTCCCGGTCTAATGTTACATCTAAATGGTATTCTAATTTCTTCTTTATACATATTAAAAAATTCATAAAACCATTTTTTGTCAAGTGTTATTGTATCATTATCTATTGCTAGTTTACTAAATTTAAATCTCTTCAAATCTTTTTTTATCGTATTAATTGCTTTTTTAGGGCTGATTGATCGAAAATATTTATTTCTATTTGGGTATAGTTGTGAGAGTGCTTTATTAGAACAATAGGTGCACTGAAATGTACATCCTCTACTAAATATAAATCTATTTTCTCCTAAAGATTCATTTATTATTTTTTGATAGTCTATACTATCTTTATCAGGTTCTTCTAGTAAATCTAAATTGAGTTGGAGCGGCCTTATTGGATTTTGAATAATTTTGTTTTCTTTTTTTATCCAAATATTTCTTATTTTTGTTGTGTCTTTATTTTTTTCAATTGCATTTGCAAGTTCTACTATTGCTTCCTCGCCTTCGCCTCTAATGATTGCATCTGCTCCTTTTAGTTCTTCTAAACATTCAGGTCTTAAACTTGGATGCGTTCCACCACAAATGATAAAGCTATTGTTTATTTTTTTAATTTCTGGAATAATTTCTTTGGCTTTTTGAAATTGACTTGTTGTTATAGAAAAACCTATCATTTCAGGTTTTTGATTTTTAACTATTTTTTTGAATTCCTCAAGTTCTTTATCATCACTTATTGTTATGTATTGTGTTTTATGCCTTGCTTTTTTTAATGCTGAAGAAATATATCCTAACCCATAGCTATACTTAAATTCAAATGGTTTATTAAAAGATAAGTACACTAGGAGAATTTTCATATTTTTTTCAAAGCGGATTGTTGTTTATAAATTATCTTTTTTTATAATATTTTCACAAGTCAACCTTCCACTATCTTTTTAAAGCATGGTTTTCTTCTTGAACTATTATGGGAAAAAAACGTATGCAGTCACCGTCCTCTATAAATACTTATTTACAATGTCCTAGAAAATACTTCTATGTTTACAAATGGAAGCTTCCTGGTTCTCCTTCTATTCATTTAGTTCGTGGTGTTGTGGCTCACGCTGCTCTTGAACATTTGTACAGTGTTCTTCCTGAAGTTATTAGCGACAATTACAAGGCTAATCTAAAAGTTATTGTTACTGAATTGTTAAAAAAATTCTGGCGTGAAAACAAATCTGATTTTGATGAGTTAAACATGACTCCTCAACAACTAGATGCTTATTTTGAAGAAACCAAAGATATGCTTATTCAACATCTTTCTTTAATTTTTGAAAAGCTTGAAACGCAAATGTCTAAAGGTTTATCTTTTTCCGATGCTTTTAGAAAAATCAAACCTGTTTGTGAAAAAGAATACAAGTCTTGGGATTATTATGTTCGAGGATTCATTGATGTTATAGAAGATGTAGATGGTAAAGTTCGCCTTATGGATTATAAAACTTCCAAAGCTGCTAAAATTTCTGATGCTTACAAACTTCAACTTGCCATTTATGCGATGCTTTATGAATTAGAGCACGGTGTCAAACCTAGTGAAGTTGGTATTTATTTCCTAAAATTCCCTAAATCTCAAGGTGGGGAAATGACTTTGAAAGTTGATGATGAGCTTATTAAACATGGTAAATTCATGATAGAACAGATTCATGCTTCGACAGATAGTGATAATATTATTGACTATAAGAAAAACGAAACTCCTCTTTGTAAATGGTCTTCAGGTCAATGTGATTATTACGATTATTGTTTTAATGGAAAGCCTTTGCCTCCTGAGCCTTTAAAATCTCAGTGGGAAATTCAAAAAGAGAAAGAAGAAGCTGAAAAGAAAGTCATTGCTGAGAAAGAAGCTTCTCTTGACAATTAATTTATTTTTTTTATTCTCTTGTTTGTTCGTGAATGAATTCTATTGTTTTTGCAAATAGTTTGATTTCTGTATTTTCTTCGTTAAAACAATGACTTGCGCCTTCAATTATTGAGATGTCTGCCCTTTTGTTATCTTTGATATTTGTTTTCATCCATTTTTCTTTTAGTTCACTATCTTCTGCAAAAATAATTTTTGTTGGTAGATTGATTTTATTTAGTAGTTGGTCAGAACTAATTGCTTTATATGATTTAATTAATTTTTCACCAATTAGTATTTCTATTCCCCAGTCTACTTTGTGCATGTTTGTATCTGGAATCGGTTCTATGTCTTGATCTAAATCTTCGCATATGCTTGGGTCCCAAAGAATTACTGCGTCAACGTTTTGTTTAGAAAGTAATATGCTTGGTCCTCCAAGACTATGTCCTACTAAGACTATTTGCTCATATTTATCTTGAAATTCATTCACTACTCTATCTATGTCTTGCGCGTGTATTTCGATAGTGCATTCAGTTAATCTCCTTGCATCGTCTTCATCGGAATATAAACTGAATCTAAATGTGTCTATTCCTTGTTTTGGGAATTGTTTCTTAGCGTTGTAATACATATGTTCATTTGGGTTTCCAGCTAATCCGTGAACAAATATTGCTAATGTTTCGTTATTTTCCGAATTAAGAGTTCCATAAATTGTTTTGTTATCTGTTGTTTTAATTTTGATTTCTTTTTCCATTTTTTCTAGAATGGCATTAAGTGAATGAACAAATCAATAACTGCTAAGTTTATTCCTAGAATGCCTATTGTTTTATCTTTTTTCTTCATAGCTTGAAGAGAGACATATCCTGCTGCTAAAGCAAACGCAATTCCAACTCCTTTTGCAATGAAATAAATTATTGTTGTTTTGAATATTAAACTAACTGGATAACAAATAAGAGAAATTCCTCCAAGTAATATTGCAAAATTTTTTGTGTTTATCATTTTTTACGCGAAGTTTTTCTAATCGACTTCGTAGCGATTATTTATTATCTAAACTCGCTCTTATTGATTGATCAATAACTCGTTTCTTTTTTAATCTTTAAGGCGTTTATTTTTTCAGACCACTTAAACTTCTTCTTGTTATTTGTTTTGTTTTTTTAGTTGTTGTTTTTGTATTTTGTTTTTTTACTGTTTTTTCTTCGTTACTTGTTGCTTTCGCATTCAAATATCCGCCTTCTTCTCTTTTTAGTTCTTTCCAGTGTATTGGCCTATCAAATGAATGAACGTGATTTAATTTGTGTAATTGTCCCCCGTCGTACTCATAAATTATTGGTTTTCCTGTTTGTAATTCTAAATGAGGGATATCCTCGTCGCTGATATTATCAATATATTTTATTATTGCACGTAAACTATTTCCATGAGCTGCGACTATTACATTTTTGTGTCGTCTAACTTCTGGCATAATGTGTTTTTGAAAATATGGGACTGCTCTTTTCACAACATCTTTTAAACTTTCTCCGCTTGGAGGTCTTATGTCATAACTTCTTCTCCATTGGAAAACTTTTTCTTTTCCCCATTTTAATCTTGCATCGTCTTTGTTGAGTCCTTGAAGTGCGCCATAATATCTTTCGTTTATTTTGTCTGATGAGTATATTGGAAGTTCTGTTTCATCAAAGTCCACTCCTTTACTATGTTTTGACCAAATATTTCTTCTTTTTGATGTGTGTAAGAATATTCCTGTTTTTTGTTGATGTGCCAGAATAAGTCCTAATGTTTCGTGCGCTCGAATTAGTTTTGATGTAAATGCAACATCTAAATTTATGTTATTTAACCTTTCTGCTGTTATGAGTGCTTCATGAACTCCAATTTCGCTTAGAGGAACATCTACCCATCCTGTAAATTTATTGGCAAGATTCCATCTGCTTTCTCCATGTCTTACTAGTATCAAATAACTCATTTCAAGCACCTCAAACCCTCTACTGTGCTTTAAGGGGGTTCTGATATTCTTTTGCTGTTTTTTATTTATAAATGTATGGAAATGTTTATATATTAGTTGTCACTAATAAGTAGTATATGTTTAAACTAAAAATATTGAGTTGGATTTTAGTCTTTTTAGCTGGTTTTGTTACCGCAGGTATTCTATTTTTAGCTCAATCCGCTTCTGCTACTGGTTCTGTAGTTGCATATGATCAGTATTCTCCACAAAACCATGTTACTGAGGATCAGATATTAGTCTACAAAGACAGGGTTGTTTTAGATGTTCCTGATGTAAAATGGGCATCAATTGCAGATACCAATTCAATGGATCCTTTTTTTGATAGTGGTGCAAATGTGCTCCAAATAATTCCGCAATTTCCTTCTGATATTGCTGTTGGTGATGTTGTTTCTTATTCTCCTCAAGGAAGTCCTGCAAAACATATAATTCATCGAGTGGTTTATATTGGTGAGGATGAAGAAGGATTATACTTTATTCTTAAAGGAGATAACAACGCTGTTTCTGATCCTGGAAAGGTTCGTTTCGAGCAAATTGACAGAGTATTAATTGGCGTTATTTACTAATATTATCTTTAAAGTCTTGCGAAAAGATTATATTATTCTAAAATAATAATTGTTTATGCACGTCAGTGAAGAAAGGAAGGTCAAACCTTGGAAAAATTCTTTTTTCAGGACTAATTCTTCAAATCTCGTCGATGAAGTAAATCGTATTCTTAAAAACACTTCTTTGGTGGTATATCTTAATGATATTTTAAGTTATGATGAGGGTTTGCTTTTAGATTCAGTTTATTATAAGGATTATTCAAAAGTTGAAGTTAAATATGGAATTACTTCTTCTGCTTTAGATCATCTCGTGCTTTATTTCATAAAAGAAGCCCCTGTAACTACTGCATATGATTATTTAATTATTAAACCCAATTCAATTGATGAAGTTGCTGAATCTTTCTTGCCTAAATCTTCTTTTCCCTCTTCATTTGAGTTTGTTAATGCTCTAAATAATTCTTTAAAACGTCCATATAAAAAGATCGATAACATTCGTCCAAAACGAATATTTTGACGAACTATTTATAAATGAATTTTTATTCCTTTAATGGATATGACTTTATACGCTCAAGATCGAATACTTTCTGCAGATAAAGTAGAAATCAAACCTGATTTTGAAACTAGATATAGAAAGCTTCTTGGAGATAGATATGATGAGTTTATTAAATTCTCTTTTACTTATATGCGAAAATGTATTCGTGTTAATACTCTAAAGATTAGTGTTGATGAATTAAAAAAACGTGTAGAAGATCAGGGTTTTGTTCTAACTCCTGTTCCTTGGTGTAAAGAGGGATTCACTGTTGAAGGTCACAGAACTCTTCACCGATTTGATATTGGAAATTTACCTGAACATGCTCTTGGTTATTTTTATGTTCAAGAAGCTGCCAGTATGATTCCTCCTGTTGCTTTATTTAATGATTTATCCAATGAAGAAATTCTTTCTATTGCTCAATCTGAAGATTCTTTAAGAGTTTTAGATCTTTGTGCCGCACCTGGTTCAAAAACATCTCAGTTAGCACAGTACATGGGTAATAAAGGGATTTTAATCGCTAATGATGTTGATGTGTCTCGTCTTAAACCTTTGTCTTTAAATCTTCAAAGAATGGGTGTAACTAATCATTTAGTAACACTTAATGCTTTTCAACAAACCAAAAAAAACACTCGACCAAGAAATCCTTTTGAAGATGGTGTTTTCTTTGATCGAATTTTAGTTGATGCTCCTTGTTCTGGAACTGGAACTATTCGTCGAAGCTTTAAAGCGATGACCATGTATTCTTATGGTCTTGTTAGACGTATTTCTCAAACACAAAGAGTTCTAATAAGCCACGCGTTCACAATGTTAAAACCTGGTGGTTATATGATTTATTCAACTTGCACTCAAGAACCTGAAGAAAATGAAGCTGTTGTTTCGTATTTACTTGATAAATTTCCTGACGCTCAAGTTGTTCCTTTGGATTTGAATATTATAAAAAGCGAGCCCGTTCTTGAATTTGAAGACTTAAAAATCAGGCCTGAGTTAAAAGATGCAATCAGAATTTATCCTCAAGATAATGATGGTGAAGGTTTTTTTGTATGTAAAATACTAAAAAAACTATAGTCACTCAATCGTTCGTTAGTTTTTTTGTATGTAAGATTATGAAGAAATCCTAAAATTTAGAGTTAATTTTAAATATACTTCTCACGCACATAGCATTTACATGGCAAAAACCGTAGAAATCTCAATGGACAGCATCAAAAAAGGCTGGGATGATTTTCAAACAAAAGCTAACAAATTTTTAGAGGATGCTCAAGTTTGGATGAAAGATTATTTTAGTAGAATTGACACTTATGGGATGCTTGCTGTTGGTACTATTGTTCTTGGTTTTATTCTATTTATTGTTGGAATTATAGTTATGTAACTATTTATTTCCTTTGAAAAGGTTAACAAAGAAGTTAATCACTTTATCAACGAATCCCTCTTCTTCACTGTTTGATTTGGAATTTGAACCACTGTTCGTTGTTGAAGAGTCGCTTGAACCTTGGTTGTTGGTTTCTCTCTGGTTTGTAGTTTCAGTTTTTTCTTTACTTGTGTTAACTGGAACTTCTACTACGACTGAATTTTCATATTTTGGATTTCTTGCTCCTACTTTTAATATGACTTCAAAATAATCTTTATCCCATGTTTCAGGAATTCTTACCTTTGTTGTGTAGGCTTCTTTTGTTTCTCTTGCTTCTAGTGTGTCAAATTGCTTTCTTGAAAATCCCGTACTTGAAATGTTATCTTTAAGTTCATATTCAACATATACATTATCAAATTCTTTGTCAATTAAGTTTTCTAAAAAGAATGTTAAATCAGCTTCAGATCCAGGTCTTATTGATTGGTCTGGAGCTTTAACACTTACATCTATATATTTGTCTTTTCCTTTTACTGATATTGGGTATGCGCTTTCACACTCAAATTCTTCACCATCTACGCTTCGGTAGTTTGTTTTGATTTCAAATTCATATTCTTTGTCTTCACTTGTTATTGGGAGAATTATATTTTTTAGTTCTTCTGTGAATAGTTTGCCTTTTTCTAAATTTGTTTTATTAATTTTGATATTGTCTCCAAATGGGTTTGTTATTTCTCCAACTATTTCATAATAATTTTCATCATCATCATTTTCAATAACCACATCCATATTAAATGAAGTTCCTGCTTCTAAATCATTTTCTTCAGTTTCAAAATAACAATCTATTCCTTCGGTGTTGATCTCAAAAGGCACTCTTTCACTTACTACGTATTCTTTTCCTTTAAGGTTAAATTTTATATAATATGATATTGTGTATTTGCCCGTATAAATAGGTGTCATTTTAACTTCAAACGTTTTTTCTTCATCTTCATTAATTGATCCAGAATATTTGTATCTGTTGTTAGATTGACTTTTGAGTAGCCCTGATGAACTAGTGTACATGTTTGCAGGTGCATAAATATCTAATTCTTCAATGTATAAATTCTCATCTTCATTATTTTCAAGTTTTATATTAAGATTGATTGGACTTGTCGCATCATATGTTGGTTTTATCTCAGAAACGGTTAGTTTGTATGGGCTGTCAACTTTTATTTTTTGATTGGTGCCCGTTAATTCTTTTCCTGTTTCTTCTTCACTGTTGTATTTTATTTGTGTAGCGTAAGTTCCTTCTGTGTAATTGATTGCCTTAATAATGTATCTTCCTGTCCATGTTTTTTCAGGGTATAAAATTAATGGTCCTGCTTCGATTGTTCTTTTATCTGTAACTATCATATTGTTAGATTTTGCTGAAACTTCAAAACCTTCTGGGACTTTTTCAATGACATTAATTTCTTTTAATATTTGGTCGCCTGTGTTTTCAATGGTTATAGCAACTTCTCCTTTTTCATAGAGTTTAAAATTTGTTTTTTCAAACCATTTGTCTATTTTAATATCTGCTTTATAATCATATTCTATTAGTTTAAGTTTGAGTCCTGGTTGAGTTTTTCCATTATCATCGATGTCAATATACTTTCCTTCAAATGTAACATTTTCAAAACAATACTTGTACGCTTCTGTTTCGACACATTCTCCATAATTAATTATTGCAGTGCCATTTGGAGCTTTTATTGCGATTCTTCCATCTTCTGGATGATTTTGGTCACCTGTTGCTAGGGTTGCTATAGAATAATTTCTTCCATCGTATGTAAATGCATAATCATATCTGCACCAACTATCAAAAATCTTTACTTCTTCAACTGCTTCAGATATTCCCACAACTAGTGACAACAGTATAAGCATCAACAGAATCAGGCTCACTCTTTTCATTATCTTTTTCTCTTGTAATCTTATTTATAACTGTTTCGTTGATTAGAAAGTGTTTTTTGCGATTTGTTAAAACGTAATTTTACTGGTTTTGCATTGAATTTTTCCTAAGTTTTATGATTAGATAATACCATCCTGCTCCTATAATATCTAGTCCTGGAACGAAGAAAGTAACAATTAGTGCAGCAGTCCATCTAAGTTCGAGTTGTGTCATTGAGTTTATTATCATGCTCAAAGAGAATAATTTTGTTAGAATTATGGTGCTTGTTATTATTGAGTTTCCAACATTTCCTTTTGAAGCAAAAACATATATTATTAACGCAAAAAGTATTATTAAATTAAAATTTGACCCATGATTTACAATTCTAGTTGTAGTTTTTCTTCTTGCAAGTCTCCTATTTGCCTTTTTAACTTGGCTTTGAACCAGAGCACCACTTATTATTGCGTGTGAATATTTTTGTTTTCTAAGTAAGTCGCGAATCTCATCTATTTCTTTTCCTTTAAGAAGTAATCTTCTGACCTCTTTAGTTACCGTGTCTAGTTCTTTATCAGTCATTTTGAACCTTTTGATTTTATTTTAGGACGCAATGTTTATAAAAGATATCTTTGTTTTTACTCTTTATGTTAACCAATATTCAGGAAACGGCAAATTCGTTATCTCTATTGGAAAGAAAGCTCTTGCCTCACTTAAAAGAACAAACTACTGTCAGTGAGCTTGTGGCTTCATCTGGCCTTCAAGAAGTTGAAGTCGGTAGAGCTCTTATGTGGCTTGGAAATAGAGATATTGTAAGCACCCAAATCAGTGAAAAAGAACTGGTTGTCTTGTTTGAGAATGGACAGCTTGCATCTAAGTTTGGTCTTCCTGAATTTAGAATATTAAAATCTTTAACATCCGGTCCTAAAACAATATCTGAACTCGAAAGTGATACTCTTCCAAGACCTGAAATTATGGCTTGTATTGGTATTCTTAAAAGTAAACAAGCTGCCAATATTGAAAAAGTCAATGGCGATATGCAGTTATCTATAACTCCTGCAGGTAATATTTTAATTCAAAATAATCTTTATGAGCCTCAACATTTTTTTGATAAGTATACTACTTTTCCTCTTGATTTTCTTGCTTTAAACGAAAAAGAAAGAGAAATTGTTTTTGAATTATCAAAAAGAAAACTTATGGTTAAAGTTGAAACTCAAAAAACAACTAATGTCACTCTTCAACCACTGGGTAAAGAGCTTATTGCAGCTAATGTTGATTTTTCCAATGTTGAAGAACAATTAACTGATACTATGCTTAAAGATGGTTCTTGGAAAGAAAAAACTTTCAGAACTTATGATGTGCGGTCCCCAGTTCCCAGAGTAGCTGTTTCTGGTAGGCGACATCCTGCTAGAGAAGCGAACAATATTATCCGAGACATTTACTTACAAATGGGTTTCCAAGAAATGTCTGGTCCTTGGGTTGAAACTTGTTTTTGGTGTATGGATTCTATGTGGATTCCTCAAGATCATCCTGCTCGTGATGTTCAAGATACTTTTTTTATTGGAAAAGAAGGAGACCTTCCAAATCCTGAGCTTGTAGAAAAAGTCAAGGCTGTTCATGAAACAGGAGGAAATACTGGTTCTACTGGTTACCAAAAACCTTGGGATCCAAACCTTGCTAAACAATTAATTCTTCGTACTCACTCAACCGCTACTAGTTTTCGTTATCTAAATGATCTTGGAAATAAAGATGGTAAGTATTTTTATGTTGCAAATGTTTTTAGAAATGAAGCGGTAGATACAACTCATTTAGCGGAGTTTGTCCAAGCTGAAGGTTTTGTTATTGGTGATAATTTAACATTATCTGATTTAATGGGTTTCATAAAAGAATTTTATGCTAGACTTGGGATTACAAAAATTAGGTTTAAACCAACTTATAATCCTTATACGGAACCAAGTTTAGAAGCGCACTACTATGATGAAAAAAAAGGCAAGTGGTATGCTCTAATTAACTCAGGAATTTTCAGACCTGAAAGCCTTGCTCCTTATGGAATAAAAAAAACCGTTATTGCTTGGGGCATGGGTGCTTCACGAGTAGCTGCTCTGCTTAATAGTAAAAATAATTTAAGAGAGCTTGTTGGTCCTACTGTTAGCTTTGATTGGATTGCAAATCACAAGACTCCAATTCCTAAACTTTCTGAAGAAAATAATGATTCTGCTAGCCGACAGCCAACCGCTGGTGTCGGAACCGACGAAGGAGGTGACTACTGATGCCAACTACTAGTATGAGCTTCTCTTCTTTAATTGAAGCTATTGGAAAAGATTTAACTGTTGATGAACTTCGTTCTGCTTTATTTGATATGGGAATGGAGCTTGAGGAAGTTGAAGGTGATGATATTGCTGTTGAAGTTACTGCAGAACGTTTAGACCTTCTTAGTCTACAAGGTTTGGCCAGAGCATTAAGATCTTTTTTAGGTATTGCTAGAGTTCCAATTTATGGTGCTAAAAACAGTGATTATGTTGTTAATATAAGTTCAAAGCTTACTGATGTTAGGCCGTTTACTGTTTGTTCTATTGTCAAGAACCTTAATTTATCTGATGAACGAATCAAAGAAATTATTGATGTTCAAGAAAAATTACATTCAACTCTTGCTCGGGGTAGAAAAAAAGGCGCTATTGGTATTTATCCTTTGGAACACATCACTTTACCAATAACTTTTACAGCTGATTTTCCTCAAAATATTGTTTTTCAACCTCTTGGTTCAAATAGACAAATGAATGGTCTTGAGATATTACAAGAGCATGAGACTGGAAAAGAATACGCTCACCTTTTAGAGGGAAAAGATTTGTTTCCTTACTTTGTTGATGCTGCTAATAATATTCTTTCAATGCCTCCAATAATTAACTCTGAAGCTACCGGTCGAGTGACTGTTGATACCAAAGATATTTTTATTGAGTGTAGTGGTTTTGATAAGGTTTTATTAAATGAATTGTTGACTAATCTAGTTTGTATGTTTGCTGACATGGGTGGAGATATATATTCTATGACTTTAAACTATGAAGGTCAAGAAAGTGAAGTAACTCCTAAAATTGATTATCAAGAAAAATTGTTTTCAACTAAAACTCTAAAACATTATATTGGTTTGGATTTGTCTGTTGAAGAATTAAAAGTTCTTCTTGAAAAAATGATGTATGTTGTTAAAGATATTAAGACCACTGAGAATGGAGAAGCTGTTTTTTCTTTGCTTGCGCCTGCTTTCAGACGAGATTTATGGCATGAAGTTGATATTGCTGAAGATGTTGCTAGGGCTTATGGTTATAATAATCTTCCACTAACCTTTCCTAATGTTTCAACGATTGGTTCAACTTTAGAATTGTCCGATCTTAGAGAAGAGTTTTCAGATGTTATGGTTGGTTTGGGTTTTCTTGAAACTTATACTTTTGGTTTAACTGCAAAGTCAGATCAATTAGATAAAATGAATCTATCCGAAGATCATGTCGGTTTTGTTCCTGTGGCTAATGGAAATGAAACCCAAGGGATGATGCGAATAAGTATTATTCCTGAACAACTTAAATCACTTGCAAATAACAGAAATCAACCTCTTCCTCAGAAAATTTTTGAAGGCGATTTTGTTGTTCTTCCTGATTTATCTAAAGATGTTAAGGCAAGAAACGAGATGCACTTGTCAGCTATGATAACTGATAGGGCTGTTACTTTTACTCAAATTAAACAAGTTCTTGATTCTTTGTTGTTAACAAGAGGGATTAACATTTCAATTAAACCAACTAATCATCCTTCTTTTATTAAAGGACGAGCAGGCGTTATTATTTTTGACGATATTGCAATTGGAATCATTGGAGAATTAAATCCTCAAGTTCTTATCAACTTTGGATTGACAACTCCTGTTGCTGCTTTTGAGTTAAACCTTGAGTCTATCCTTTAGTTGTATTTTGGATGACTCGGATTTATTTTTTTAATTTTATTTTGTTAGCACTTCGCAAATGTTTTGTTTACTTTAAATTCTATATGTTGTCCATAATGAATTAATTATTGAGAATTATTTTTCATCTTCGTAATTAAGATAATTAAGAAGTAGTTTTTCCATTTTTTTTCTATCTTTTGTTCTATTTATTTGTTTCATAAGAATGATTAGCTTTGAATCAAAGTGTGGATATGCTGATTGTTTCAATTTGTGCATGCTTTCATACCCTTCAACAATATGTCCTATTTTGTCTTTTATTTCTTTTATTGAGTTATGTTTAACAAGCATTTTTCCAAACTGGTGGTTTCTTGATTGTATTGAGCTTGCTGTTACAAAGAGATCTCCTATTCCTGCTGGTCCAACAAATGTGTGTTTAGCAATTCTTTTTTTGTTAGTTTTATAGAATTGACTGTATGCTCTGCTTATTAGTGCTGTTTTAAAATTATTTCCCCCCCTAATTCTTCACATATTCCAACTAATATTGCAATAACATTTTTATAAAACCCTAGAAGTTGAATTCCGTCTTTGTCGCTGCTAAGTGTTATGTGCATTTTATCTGTTCTAAGAACTCTCTCAACAAATCTGCCATTTTTATTTTTCGTTCCGCCAAGAACTAAAACTGTATGGTGCCCACTAGCAACTTCTTTTGCGATACTTGGTCCTGATATTGCATAAACTTTGCTTTTTTTTACTCGTAGATTCTTTTCAATGATGTCTGTCATTACTTGACCTTTATCATCAATTCCTTTCGTTGTAGATATTATTGTTTGTCGTTTAATGTGTGGTTTTAATTCTTTAATACTTCTTTAACTGCATATGATGGGATTGCAAGAATTATTATTTTAGATTGTTTTACTTCTGACAAATTATTTGTTGCCACTATATTTTTATGCAGTTTTATTCCAGAAAGATATTTCTCATTAGTTTTTTTATTATTTATCTCATAAATTACTTTATTGTTATTTCCGTATATTGTAACATCTAATGTTTTACTCCAAACTTGAGCCAAGGCTGTTCCAAAACTTCCAGCGCCAATAATAAAAACAGACGTCATTGTTTGATTTTGTTTTTTATTATTTATAAATTTAATCGCAACACATAAATACTCGATAATCTTGTTGACAATTGATGTTAAAAATTTATCGAAGAAAACTAATAACGGGTTTGATGACTTTACAAGTCTTATTTTCGGTAGTTTTTGTTCTTGCTTTTGTGAATTTACTTCATAATAGACCTATAATTGATGTTGGAATGTCAGCAACTTTGATTAATGGGATTGTTATTATTTTTTCAGTAATTTCTATGTTTAATATTGTTTATGAGTTAGGTAAGGTGAAGTGAGTTGGATGATTATAAACAAGTGATTCTTATTAGAAATGATTTGAAACTTCCTAAAGGAAAGATTGCAGCCCAAGCTGCTCATGCAAGTGTTGATGCTGTTTTAAAACAAATGTCTTCTACTTTGGGAAAAGATGTTGTTAAATCTTGGAAAAATGAAGGGATGCGAAAAATTGCTGTCAAAGTTGCTGATGAAAAAGAACTTTACAAATATATTCAACAGGCTAAAGATTTAGGTTTGGTTACTTCTGTAATTACTGATGCGGGTAAAACTGTTGTTGCTCCAGGCACTGTTACTTGTGGTGCTATTGGTCCTGACAAATCTAGCGAATTAGATAAAATAACTAAAGATGTTCCTTTGTTATAGTTTCTAGAAATATTTCTTAAATGGTTGAAGTATTTTTTCCATTAGTTTACGACGTTTGGATCTGTTATTCCATAAGTTAATTTCAAATGGTTTGGATTTGTTCCAATCTTTGTCGAATTGGTTTTGTAGCTCTAATGATAGTTTCTTATTCTTGCTTGTAATATTTAATTCGTAGTTGTTGTAAAATGATTGATAATCCATATTCGATGATCCAAAACTACACATATAGTCATCGGCTACGATGTATTTTGCATGTGTCATTTTACCTAGAAATCTTATTTCTACGCCTGCTTTATTTGCAATAAATAAATTCATATTTGTAAGGATGTCTGCAACATTTCTATCTGATCTTCTTGGGACTATTAGTTTAATTCTTACTCCTCTTTTAGTTGTTGCATGTAGGAGTTGATGAAAATGAGGGTCTGGAATAAAATAAGGTGTTGTCATTCTTACTTCTTTTTTTGCTGTTCTAAGAATTTGTTTTAATTGTTTTTTTAATGGTCTGTGTTTTGAAAGAGGTATTTGTCTTGTTATACAATCTTTTGTGGTATATATCATTGTGTTTTGTTTTTTTATCTTTCTTCGTTCGGTTTTTTTTCTGGTTGCTATTTTTGTCATTTCTCTGGCTGAGTTTAATAATTGATTTACTATAGGACCTTTAATTCTTGAAAATAAATCGTGCCATTTTAATTCATCGTGATGATAGTTCATCCCACCAACATATGCAATTTCTCCGTCAATTATTGTTACTTTTCGATGATTTCTATATGGTAATGTTCTAAACCATCGTCGTATGTTAAATCTTCTTATTTGTTGCCATAATGGGTTAAATACTACAAATTTTATTTTTGATTCATCTATTTTTTTTCTAAATGATTTGTTCATATTTTGAAGTCCATAACCGTCAACAATTAGCGTTACTGGTATTTTCATAGATTTTTTTGCTAGAATATCAATTAATTCTTTTCCTACTAAATCACTTCCGAACATGAATGTTTCTATGTGGATAGATTTCTTTGCTTTTTTTAAATCAGAAAAGACTTTCTCAAACGCGTGTTTTGGTTCCCAAAAAAGAACGTATTCATTACTCATTTCACTGCAAACCCACACATTTCTGTTTTCTGTTACTGCATTTATTGCACTGCCAAGTTTCAAAAATGGCATTACCGCTATTCATTGTAGCGACTTTTCTCATCATACTTCCGCAAGCTTCACATGTTAATGTCATGTTCCATAACGGATTAACTATATTTATATAC
Source organism: Candidatus Woesearchaeota archaeon (assembly GCA_016926395.1). Classification (GTDB taxonomy): domain Archaea; phylum Nanobdellota; class Nanobdellia; order Woesearchaeales; family SKGA01; genus SKGA01. The sequence continues at coordinate 2,697 of JAFGOT010000005.1, read as the reverse complement.
TTATATGTATCTCATTCTTACTATGTCTTCAATTTTGTTATCAAATAACGTTACTGTTTGTGACAATATGTTCAAGCACGGAATGGGCTTGACATTTAGATTTCCAAAAAAACCCTTTGCCTATGTTTTTGTTTTTAAAAAACCAGTTAAATTAGCTATCACTATGGTTTTTGTTTTTTATCCTATTGATATTTTGTTCTTAGATAATAAAAACACAATAGTTGAAATAGTGTCTTCCCTTAGGCCTTTTAGAAATTATTTTCCAAAAAATTATTTTTCTACTTTTATTGAATTACCCGCTGATACTGTTACAAAACACAATATTAAGCTTGGTTCTAAGATTTCTTGGAGTGCAAATTCTGTTACTTTAGATCGTGGTGTTTACAAGAACTAAAGTTCACTAACAATATTTTGAACAATCATTTTGCTTACTTTGTCGTAATCATCGGCCTTTCATAGGACTAAAAATGAAAAAGTATTTAAATGGTTACTTCTAAAAACATCACATCTTCCTAATGTTTTGGGGGGAGAAATGAAAATCCATAAAGGGTGAATAATACTATGAATAAAGGAGAATTAGTAGAAGCTATTGCTGGTGCGACAGGATATCCAAAATCCCAAGTTGATGAAATCGTTCGAGAACTTATCGCAACCGTTGGAAAAACAGTTAAAAAAGAACCTGTTCAATTAGTTGGTTTAGGTACTTTCAAACCTGTTAAAAGAAAAGCACGAGTTGGTATCAATCCAATGACTGGTGAAAAACTTAAAATTCCAGCACGGAAAGCACTTAAATTTACTGCAAGTGCAAACTTGAAAAAACTTTAAGGCTTTTTGCCTTACTTTTTTCTTTTAAATTTTAATTGATGTTCTATTTCTCAAGAATTTTAAAATTTTTATCTTTTATACAGAACAATCATTTGACCAACTTGATCGATTAGTTCAGATTTTGTTTTTTCAGCGATCATTTGAGCTAGCTCTTTTTTATCTTGCTCTACTGAATCAACATATTCTTTTAGAAGTTTAATTTTTGTAAGTTTGTTTGCTTTTAGATTTTTGGAAATATTTTCGATGACGTTGTCACTAATTCCGCTCTTGCTAATTATAATAAATGGTCGTAAGTTTTTTGCTTGAGACCGAAATTTCTTTTTATCTTCTGCATTCATTTTATTCTGGAAATTGTTCTTTATTTATAAATAAATCCTTTATCTTTCTGCGAAAGATTTAAATATGATTAAAAGGGATTTAATACTAATTATCGCGTTAACCGCTTATATGCGCACTTTGGTGTGAGGTGAATAAAACTATGAAATTTTTTAATAAAGGTCAAGCAGCACTTGAATTCTTAACTACTTATGGTTGGGCATTCTTGGTTATTTTGGTTATGATTGGTGGATTAAGTTACTTTGGAGTATTTGACTTTAAAGCAAAACTTCCAGATTCTTGTACTTTCTCAGGTACAAATATTGAATGTCTTTCTTGGCAGATAAACAACGGAACTGCAACTGATCAAGTTCAGTTAAGAATAAAGAATATTGGTGAAAAAGATATGTACGTTGTAGGTGTTGACCTTTTAGAACGTTCAATGTCAAATGATGGTAAACAATTCTGTCAGTTTGCTCTTGGCGGGGAAATTCAAGTACTTCCACGACAAGAACAAGATTTGTTATTCGATCGAGCTGGTAATGATATAGGTTCTTCATGTGGTATTTATGCTGGTGAAAAAGGAACTTATGATATTGTTTTAAGATACCGTGCTAATGCTGGTGGCGCAATTGAATCAACTTCAACTGGTACTATTACCACAACTGTTGTAGAAGGTTAGACCTTCTTTTTACTTTTTCTTTTTATTCTATTTTGGTGAGCTTTAATGAAATCTAAACGAGCACAAGCAGCTATTGAATTCTTAACCACTTATGGTTGGTCTTTTATCATTCTTGTTGCAATTCTGGGTTTGATGGGTTATTTTGGCGTAACTAATATTGGAGATAGGCTTCCTTCACAGTGTTCTTTTGATGAAGCTTTTTTGTGTTCTGCTTATATTGCCCAATCTGATGGGTCGTTTTCTTTTGAAATTGTTAGTCAGCTAAGTGGCGAAATTAATATAACTAAGGTTTTATGTATTTTCCCAAGATCTGACGAGGGCGTTCTAATTAACTTATCTGATTCTACTCCCTACACTTTAGCTAGAGGAGATAATATTACTGTTTCTTGTGATTATACTACTTTAGGTGTTGGTGATTTGGGTTTGAAAAAGAAAGATCGTTTTCAAGCTAAAATAATTTATGAGGATAATGTTGCTGGCTCATTACCTGATTTAGCAACTGCAGAAATAGTTTCTGATGTTTCTTCTGATAGAACAGTTTATGATACTTATTATAATACTCCTGGCGCAATAAGTTGTGATAATGGTTATACGTGTACTTCTTGGGACAATTCTTAAATTTAACTTTGTAAATTATTTTTTTAGTGATTTGATTTCTTATTATTAAAATTTAATGGATATAGAAAGATAGATAGCTTCCTACGTCTGTTTTCGTCCAGACGAACCGATGCGCACTTTCAGTAGCGCGAGAAGATTGCTATTTAGTGTTTTTAATTTTTTAAGAAAGTTGGACAGCTTTCTACAGTTCCCGCGCGTAAGCGCAGTACAATGCAAAACGTAGGCGCGCTTGACTTCCGAGTTCGAAATGGGTTCGG
>JAFGOT010000004.1 GCA_016926395.1 Candidatus Woesearchaeota archaeon | reverse complement strand
TTGGACTTTGTTTAATGATACTGGTTCTTATGTTGCTTGTCAGAATTTAGATACTACTGATGGTGCTGACCAGTTTGACTTTTACGTTCAGATGGGTTTCCCTGCAACTGCAACCTCTGTTGATGGTAGTACTACTTTGACATTTACCGCTTCAACACCTTAAGGTTGAATTTCTTATTTTTCTTTTTTTTATCTATTTCTAAAAACCTTTAAATAGTTAAAAGAACTGTTTTAGACTGTGTTGTGTGATGCGTCATAGTTTAATAGTAACTTTAGTTGTATTTTTCGCTATTTTTTCTCTAGTGCAAACAGGGATGACTATTTATTATGCTTCTCAAGTTTCTACTTCTCCTCTATTAACTGGTAATGCGTTGCAGGATCAAGGTTATGTTAATTTGTGTATTAACACTCCTCCTGTTCTAGATTTTCCTTGTAATACTACTTTGGTCGAAGACATTTACTATGAATGTCAATTAAATGGAACTGATGCTGATGGTGATAATTTAACTTATTCTGCTGCTTTACATAATGGAACTTTATTTTATGATTTGAATTCTACTTCGGGTTTATTCTCTGCAATCCCCACTAATGATGATTCTTTTCAAGATAATGTTACTATGAGATTTGTTGTCAATGATGATAGTGGTTGTTCTCTTGATGGTGATTTTATTGATGTTACTTTCACTTTTGTCGCAACTAACGACGCTCCTGTTTATCTGCCGAGACTTAATTTGATTCCTCCTCCAGGTCCATTTAAACTAAAAGATGGTGTTACGACACGAGGTATTTATCTTAATAATTATTTTTCCGATCCTGATGGTGATCCCTTAAATTTTTCAAGTTCCTTTATTTCGCCCGAGTTTAATATTATGATTCTTCCTTCTTCTGAAATAATTCTTAGTGCAAATGATTGTGGCAGTGGACAGGTGTTTTTACGAGCAACCGACCCTTATGGTCTTTATGCCGAAAGTGATTTGATAGTTATTGAATTAGAATGTGCTCCCCAAACGCCTGATGGAGGGGGTGGTGGAGCTGCTCCTCCTAGAGAACGTTGTGTTCCTGAATGGTCCTGTGAAGATTGGGGAATTTGTTATGTAAATGGAACTCAAAAACGTAAATGTACTGATGTTAATGGATGTGATTCTGAACCAAAATATTTTTGGAGAGAATGTGATTATATTGAGCAGTGTGTTAATGGTGTTCAAGATTACTGGATTCCTGGGTATGAATTAAATGAAGAAGGAGTCGATTGTGGCGGTCCTTGTCCTCCTTGTGAAACTTGTTATGATGGTATAAAAAATAATCTTGAAGAAGAAACTGATTGTGGCGGTCCTAATTGCGAGCCTTGTATGAGTTGTTTTGATGGTATACAAAATTATGGCGAGGATGGTGTTGATTGTGGTGGTTATTGTGATCCTTGTCCTAGTTGTTTTGATGGTGTGAAAAACCAAGACGAAACTGGTGTTGATTGTGGTGGGACTTGTCCTGCTTGTAGACGGTTGGAAACGCCTGACTCTCTTGGCGATGTCGGTCGTTCTATTTTAGTTATTCTTATTCCTTTAGCTATGCTTCTTTTAGTTGCCGGAGTAACTTATCGTATTTTTAGAAAACAAATTAATGCTTTTATTGCTAAGATTCTTTGGATGCTTGTTCGTTCTAAGAAAAAACAGATTCTTCTTAGCTCTGAAGAAAAAGATTCTTTGTTATCTATGATTGCAGATATGCAAAAACGTTACTCTTATTCTTCTGATGTTTCCTCTAATTATCCTTATCAATCAGCGATTGCAAGAGCTCTTCGTCAGTTCTTTGACTTCATATTGTCAAAACACACAACACGTTCTGGCGGAACTCTTGCTCGCATTAATAAATTAAGTGCATCAAAACAAATAAAATCAATTCTTGAAGATTATTATAATCACCTTCAAGTTATCGAGTCTTCAAAACCATTGTCTTTTGAATCTTTGAATTTGAGCTTAGAGCTTTTTAGACAATTAGTTATTGATGTAGGTCCTACAAAAAAACAAGATATAGCTCGTCCTGTTCATGAAGTTGACTCTTTTGACGGTCAAGATTTGGTTCATGTTATTCAATTGTTATATAACAGCGTTCTTGCTTTGCAATTTGAAGAGATAAATATTGCAAGAAAGAAATATATTGAAGCTTTAGAGATTTACTCTCGTTTATCTGATTCGGATCAAGAGAAGACTTATGATGTTCTTCATCTAACTTTTAAGAACATTTCTTATGTTTCTTCTTATGCTCTTTAGATTATTTTCACAACCTTTATAAATGATTTTTGTTTACTATTTTTTGAATATTTAGTATTTATTGAAAATGGTAAAAGAAAACTTTCCTGAGTCGATTGCTTGTTATGAGTCATTAATAGTCTCTTCTATGTCTTCTTTTGGTCTTAAAACTGTCGAAACTAAAATTTATGCTCATGTTTTTTGTTCTATTGAGCCTGTTTCTTTAGAAGATATTTCTTCAAGTACTGGTTATTCGTTAGCTACTGTAAGTACTGTTGCTAAATATTTATCTGATATGAATATTCTAAAACGAGTTAAAAAACCTGGAACAAAAAAAGTATTTTTAGCTGCTCAGCGTGATGTTTCTGAAATGTTGATTGGTAAATTCACTATGGCATTAGATTTTATTGTTAAACCAAAAAAAGAATCTTTGCCTGATTTAATATCTTCTCTAAAAAAAGATATTCGTCAAGAAAAATCTCTTTCAAGAAAAAATCTTGGTAAATCTTATTTAGAACTTTTGGAACATGATTTAGAACAAACACTTTTGCTTGAGAAACTTCACACGTATATTATTGAATACATTAATAAAACAAAAAAACAAGGTTGATTATTATGACGTCCAAAGCAAAACCGTTAATTGAAATTCAAGATGTTTGGAAAACTTATACTATGGGCGACAATAAAGTTCATGCTTTACGAGGTTTGAATTTAACTGTCTACAAAGGAGAATTTTTAGCTGTTATGGGTCCTTCTGGAAGTGGAAAAAGTACTGCGATGAATATGATTGGTGTTCTTGATCGTCCTACTACTGGATCTATAAAATTGGATGGAAAAGATATTTCCAAGTTTTCAGAATCTGGTCTTGCAACCCTTCGTGGGAAAAAAATTGGTTTTATTTTTCAAAAATTCAATCTCATCAATACTTTATCAGCAAAAGAGAATATTATGTTGCCTCTTATTTTTCAAGGCGTTAACGCTGTTGAAAGAGAAAGACGAGCAAATGAACTTTTGAAGTTAGTTGAACTAGAGGATAGACAAAATCACAAACCAAGTGAGCTTTCTGGAGGTCAACAACAACGAGTTGCAATTGCAAGGGCTTTAGCAGTAAACCCTGAAGTAATATTGGCTGATGAACCTACAGGTAACTTAGATAGTAAAACAGGAGGAACTGTTATGGATTTCCTAAAAAAATTACATAAAGAAAACGGAACGACAATTGTTATGGTTACTCATGATGAGGATACTGCTAAAGTAGCAGAACGAGTAGAAGTTTTGCGTGATGGTCAAATAATTCCTAAAAGCAAATAGGTGAATTAATATGAAAAAAAATTTAATTATATTGTTGGTAATTTCATTAATGGTATTAATACCAGTTGTTAGTGCTGAGCCTTCTCTTAGTGCTGATTTACTAAAATATGAGCCAATTCCCGCTCAACCCGGTCAATATGTAACTGCATACATCGAGTTAGATAATATTGGCGACACTGATGCTCAAAATGCAATGATAGAAGTTTTGGATGAATTTCCATTTACTGTTGTTGGTGACGGTTCAGAAACTATTGGTGCTTTAAAATCTCAAAGAAGTTATGTTTCTGATTTTCAAATCAAAGTTGATAGTCAAGCTGTTGTTGGAAATAATGCGTTAAAAGTTAGATTCTCTCCTGATGGAAAAAATTGGCAAGAGCGATCTCTTGATATTGAAGTTAAGTCTAATGACATATCTTTATCTGTGGTTGATGTATCAACTTCCCCAAAAGAACTAGTTCCTGGTGGGGATGGTGTTATTACTATCAAACTAAAAAATACTGAGTCGGTTGTTATTCGAAACATTGGTGTTCAGTTAGGTTTAGTTGCGGTTTCTCAAAGCTCAATTACTGATTTGCCTTTTATTCCAACATCATCTGCAACCGAACAAAGAATTGGTCGTCTTAATCCAAATGAAATATCTGAAGTTTCATTTCCTATAAAGGCTTACCCAACAGCAACTCCGGGTTATTATAAATTACCAATCTCTTTATCATTCTATGATGATCAAGGAACTAAAACAGAGAAACAGGATTTAATAGGTCTTGTTGTAAAATCTGTTCCAGAATTAAAGGTTTATGTTGAAAAAACAACTGTTTCTGGAGCAAGTCAATCTGGTGATGTAACTTTAAAATTTGTAAACAAAGGAATTAATGATTTAAAATTCTTAGATGTTTCTTTATTACAAAGCGATGACTATGAAGTTATTTCAGGTTCTAAAGAATACATTGGTGATCTAGATTCTGATGATTACAGAAGTGAAACTTTTACTATAAAGCCTTCATCCAAAAATGTTGATTTGAAAGTTGCAGTTACTTACAAAGATGAAAATAATAATGAATTTTCAGAAACATTAACTGTTCCTTTTCAAACAAATGACAGTCTAGCCAATGCAAAGAAAGGACCTTCATTTAGCACTATCTTACTAGTACTTCTTGTTGGTTTCTTAGTTGTTAGATGGTTTGTAAAAAAACAAAAAGCAAAGAAGCACCATAAATAGGTGTTTTTTATTTTATTTTTTATATTAAAATTCGAGGCTGTTATTTGTGAACCTAAAAGATATGTTTAAGATTGCCATTGGTAATTTGACCCATCGTCGTGTACGTAGTTGGTTAACTCTTATTGGTATCTTTGCAGGAATTGCAGCTATCGTTGCTCTTATTAGTTTAGGTCAGGGACTTGAAGGAGCTGTAACTGAACAATTTGCTTCTTTAGGTGTTGATGTACTTTCTATTCAAGGTGCAGGAAACAGTTTTGGTCCTCCTGGTGCTACTTCTGTTGGTAAGGTAACAGATCACGACATTTCTCTTCTAAAACGTATTAATGGTGTAAAAACTGTTTTTGGAAGACAATTGATGCCTGCTTTAGTCGAGTATCGCGGAAACTCTGAGGCATTATTTTTGGCATCTATTCCTTCAAAAGAAGGGGTTGCCGTAATTAGAGATATAATGGATTTTGATCTTGAAGAAGGTTATCTTATTTCAGGAACTGATAAGGGAAAAATTACTATTGGTTCTAAAGTTGAAATTGATGGATTGAAACCAGAAGTTGGTTCAAAAGTAACTATTGGTGGAAAAGAATTTGAAGTTGTAGGAATCTTAAAAAAGAAAGGAAATTTTATGATTGATGATTCTATTCTAATGTCTGAAGTTGCAATGGATGAGTTATTTGATTTAAATGGTGATTATAGTTTATTAGTTGTAGCCGCAGAAGCAGATGCAGATATGGTTCAACTAAAAGATTCCGTTGAACGAACACTTCGTCGTGATAGAGGTCAAAAAGTAGGTGAAGAAGATTTTGTTGTTTCTTCTCCTCAAGAAACTATTGATTCGTTTAAAGAGATACTAACTATTGTTCAAATTTTGCTTGTTGGTATTGCTGCGATTTCTTTAGTTGTTGGAGCGATTGGTATTCTTAACACGATGTACACTGCCGTTCTTGAGAGACGAAAAGAAATTGGTATTATGAAATCCATTGGTGCTACTAACGAACAGGTTCTTGGAATATTTTTAATAGAATCTGGAATGCTAGGTTTGCTTGGCGGGTTTATTGGTTTAGTGTTAGGAATCATGATTAGTAAAGGTGTCGAGATTGGTGTGAAAGCAGCTTATGATATTGCTATATTAAAAGCAGCTCTTCCTTGGTGGCTTTTAGTTGGTGCTTTGCTATTTTCATTTGTTATTGGGTCGCTTGCTGGTACTCTACCTGCAATGCAAGCTTCAAGAATGGATCCTGTGGAGAGTTTAAGAAAATGACTTTAATCAAAGAATATTTCCAAATTGCACTTCGTTCTTTAACGAGGAGACGTCTTCGTAGTTGGTTAACTATGATTGGAATATTTATTGGTATTGCTGCTGTTGTTTCTTTAATTAGTTTAGGCCAAGGAATGCGTTCTGCTGTTTATGATACTTTTGAAAGAATGGGTAGTGATAAATTAATGATTACTCCTAAAACACAATTTGGTCCTCCTGGCGCTAATACTGGTTATGTTCCTTTAGTTGAATCTGATTTGGATTTTCTGGAAGGAATTTCAGGTGTTCAAGCTGTATCTGGTTATGTCATGTCAAGTGCTCGAATTGAATTTCAAGATTCAGTCAGATATTATTCAGTTGTGGGCATACCAACTGAACCCGAAAGATTAAATTTGATTATTGATATTTTTGCTACGGACATAGCTAAAGGTAGAAACTTAGAACCTGGTGATACTTTTGCCGCTGTTACAGGTTTTTATCATAATGAACGTGGACTTTATGCTGGGAAAAATATTCAGTTAAATAATAAATTTTTTATTAACGATCAAAAGTTTTATTTGGCTGGTGTTTTTGAACCAATTGGTAGTTCGCAAGATGACTCCATGATTATCATTCCTATGGATTCATTTAGAAAAGTTACGGGTATTGAGGACCGAATTGATTTTATTGTTGTTCAAGGTGATGAGGAAACTTTAAACGATTTGGCTGATGTTGTAACTAGATCTCTTGCTCGTCATCAAGGCGTGAATGTTGATGATGTTGGTTTTAATGTTCAAACTCCTGAAGATTTGCTTTCTACACTCGACACAATTTTAAATATTGTTCAGGGCGTCCTTATTGGTATTGCTCTTATTAGTTTATTTGTTGGCGGGATTGGAGTTATGAACACCATGTTTACTTCAGTTATGGAACGTAATAAAGAAATTGGTATTATGAAAGCAGTTGGTGCTAAAAATAGTGATATTCTTTATTTATTCTTAATCGAATCTGGTCTTCTTGGTTTGGTGGGTGGTTTGATAGGAATATTTTTAGGAGTTGGTTTTGCAAAGCTTGTAGAAATAATTAGTACTCAAGCTCTTGGAAAAACATTTTTGGTTGCTCATTTTTCATGGGGATTATTTTTAGGAGCATTAGCTTTCTCATTTGTACTTGGTGCTGGAGCTGGAACTCTTCCTGCAGTTCAAGCAGCAAAACACAAACCTGCAGACACTCTACGTGATGAATAATTATTCATAAGAAATAAGCCTCCGGCGAAAATAAAGACTCTCCGTTTCCCTTCTCTTGAAGCTCTCAGGAAGTATAAAGCCCCCAGTGTAAAACGCTAATTCTAACGAGTTCCCTAAGAGAATAAAAGGCGTTTGAGTTCTTAAATTTAATAGCTGAAAAGAGCTAAAATCATAGAAACATTTATATATTTCAGTATATTCTCGTATATCAAGAAGATACAAATGGTAAAAATACAATTAGACTTAAGCCCTGAGGAAGACAAAGCAGTAGAGATATACAAATTAGTGAATGGGCTAAAAACAAAACAAGAAGCAATTAAAAAAATAATCAAACATTTCGAAGTTGAAGTTAAACCAAAAAATCTCAAGAAGGAGGAGTATTTCAAATAAAATGGTAGACATAACAGGAAAAAAGGACGCAATTGCAATCAAAGAAGAGTATCAACAAGCTTTAAATCGTACTCATGAGGAAGTTAAGTCAAAAGTTAAGTGGCTTTATGGTATGAATCACAAACTTAAGGATAATATGGCTTTGATTCATAAATATAAAAATGATTTAAAGGCTGATGAAGAAGAGAAATCAGAATTATATGTGAGTCTGAATAATTTACTAGTTAAAGAAACTAATTTCGAAAAAGAAATGCTAAAAACATCTCAGAAGGGAAAGAAGAATACAAATGTTACAATAAAACCAAAAATAAAAGATTCTGAGGTTGATGATTTTAGAATAAATGCAATGCAAGAATATCTAGATAAATATCCTGAATATACATCAAAATCTAGTTTCAAAAAAATTCTAGACAAAATAACTGAAATAGAAAGTGGAATCAAAGAAACAAAAAAGAAATATAACAAAGCAGAGTCAGAAGTTAAGAGAGAGTTATCCTACTGGCCAAGAAATCTTCTAGAAGCAAAGGATTTAGTAAAACGATTCAAAAGTCAACTAAAAGAAGCTACAGAAAAGTTGGGCAAAATGAGATATTTGAAAAGTGTAGCTTACAGATTGTCTAGTGAAAAAGAAAAAATGAAAGTCAATATACATACACTGTATTATCGAATGGATGAAATGGATAATACAATTAAAACTTTTGAAGATGAAGTCAAAGAAGCAAAACAAGCAATAAAATAAAATGTTTAAAGTAATAACAAAACATTGGAGAAAATCTAAAAATTTTAATTCGGCATTGATAGCTTCTTTGCTAGTTTCTTTCTTTTTTGGAAAATTTATTTCAATGGTCTATGGTTCTACTGAACTTTTCACGGACACCAATTCGCAAGGAATTTTAGTTTTAACTTTTACGTTAATTTTTCTACTATTTGTATCATATAATATCTATGTTTCCTTTTCGGATGACTTAAAAGACAAACAAAATTTTTATGATAATTTTTTTATTAGTTTGGTTGTTGTAGTGTTATCAACATTTATGATCATATATAATTCACTTCTTTCAAAAATTATTTTCTGGCCATTGTCTTTGGTAGTTGTTCTAATAGTATATTTTCCATTAAATTGGTTATTTATAAAATTAAGACCTTCAAAGTAATTCTAATTTTTTAGATTGAGAGCTTTATATAAATAAGAAATAAGCCTCCGCCGAGATTTGAACTCGGGACCTGCTGCTTACTAGGCAGCCGCTATAGCCACTAAGCCACGGAGGCAAAATCAATTGCTTAGAATCAGAGAACATTATTTCTTTTAAAAGCGTTTTCCTTTTTAAAAGGGATTTTAGAAATAAAAGCCTCCTCCGGGAGTTGAACCCGGGATCTCGGCATTACCAATGCCGTGCTATAGCCACTAAGCCAAGGAGGCAAATTTTCAATTAGAATTCTTTGCTTAGAATTACTTTTTGAACTTATTTTTTACTTAAAAAGCTTTTGTCTTATCTCTAATTAATTCCACAAAATTATCAAACTGTTCTTCAGGGATTATTGCTCCACATGCGTGCAAATGTCCTCCTCCTGTTCCTCCTGTTGTTTTCAAAACATCTTGAAGGATTGGTTCTACTGGATATTTGTTGCTTCTTAGAGAACATCGATAAGAGTTATTGTGGTATCTTGCTATTATTATATATTTTTCAGGGTATCGATATAATAATTCATTTGATAAATCGACTGTGTATGAGTTTGAACTATCTGTATATTTGAATAATAAAATGCTGTCTTCTTTATTAACTTCGATTTGACTTAAAACTTTTTCATATTCTTTTTGATGATTTTTGTATTGTTTCATCACTAGCTTTGCTTGTGCATGTTCTTCATTAAGGAGTTCTTGTGGACTTTTTATTCTACTTAGTATTTTCATACTTGCATATACGTCTTTTGCTTTACCTTTTAGATTAAACGAGAACACTCTTGCAATTTTTCCTATGTCGCTGTTGTATAATGCATCTGGTGCGTTTTCTATTTTTTCAGAAATCACATTTCCAAATTTTTCTCTTGTTTTTTTTATTATATCTTGAGGTGGTATACACCAATCAGCCACTATCCCAACTGCTGCAATCCATTCGTCTTCCTGTGTTATCTCATAACATAATTGGCTTGTTGGAATATTTTTTTCAGAATCATATTTTCTTGGATTAAAGTACGTTACTCCTTTCGGAGTCTGTAATTCGTGGTGATCTATCCAAATACATTTAGATTTTACTTTGTCAAAAAAATCTTGTTCCACTATTGGTTTATCAAGTATCACAACTAAATCAGGTGAATATTCATTCACCTTTTCTGCGTACTCTTCGTTAAGATTAGATCCTTTTAATGCAGAACCTTTTCCTGCTCTTACCATTTTGTAAAGCAATAAGAATGCTGCTAATCCGTCAGGATCATCATCAAATAGAAATAAAGGTCTGGCGCTATCGTTAAGTTGGTCTCTAATTTTTTTAATAATTTCTTCTCTACTTGTCACTGTATTTATCCTTAGTTCTTTCCTGCTTTACACGTTCGTTTTTTCTCAACGTTTTTATGTCTAACTTCTGTTTTTAAGGCGTCAATAACTAATAATTGTTCAACATTTTCTATTCCAATTAGATTTTTTATTGCTGCATTTGCTGCTAGTGCTGCAACCATCATTGCTGTTGGACCATAAGCGCCATCTTCTTTGATGGATCCAATGTTTAATTCTTCTTCTAAACATTCAACGCACGCTCCTTTTTTGTTTTGTTTTCTATCTACAACTAGAACGTGACCTTTTCTTCCAACATGGTTTGCAAAGATTAGCGGGATGTCTTTTGAAAGTGCAAAATTATTTACTATTTTTGATGTTTTAAAATTGTTACTTGCATCGATTATTACATCTGCATCAAGTAAAAAAACATTATCTTTTGTTAATTCTTCATGAAATGATTTAACTTTAACTTCGCTATTTATTTCTTCAAGTCTTTTTTTTGCTTGTTTTGCTTTAAACTTGTTTATATCATCTTCAATGTATGTTGTGTATCTTGGTGCTTCTTTTTCGTAAACTCTTTCTTTGTCAACTATTCTTAAGTTTACACCATTTCGTACTAATATTTGGGCGGCTGTAACACCTATTCCACTTAAACCTATGATTGAGACTGTTTTTGTTTTTAGCATTTCTTGTTTTTCTTTTCCAATTAGTATTTCTGTTGTACTGTAATCCATGATTTTCACCTTTTTTGGTTTTTTATTAATATTGATGGCTATGATTAATATTCTCTGTCTCGTTTAGGAATTCCTTAACATATATAAACTTTATTTATAAACGCTTTTTTATCTAATTGTGCTTTTTTTGGCTGTTTAACGCCTTTTTAGGTCAAAACATTTATAAATGAAATCTCTTGTTATTATAGTATAATATTGTTGCAGGTATTATTGTGGTGAGTTGTCGAAATTTATTTGGTTTTTCTATTGTTATAATCTTATTAGTTTTAGTTCCTTTTGCTCTTGCTAATCCTTCTTTTAGTTCCGGGCCTAGCGTAAATCCTGCAACAAACGTTACAACTTTATCTTCATTTAGTTGTGACCTCACTGCGCTGGGCACTGGAACTATTACTGCTAATGTTTCTTGGTATAAGAATGGAGTTCCTGCGGGCATATCTGGTTCTTATGTTGTATCTAATGCAATTCCAACTTCTTTACTAACAGTAACTTCTGCATTTACTACAAAGGGTGATTCTTGGCTTTGTAATGTTCTTTTAGAAGATGATTCCACCACGTTTGGACCTGTTAATTCTTCATCTATTACTATTGTAAATTCACCTCCTGTTTTGACTTCGCCGATAAATACTGTTGTTTGGTATGAAGATGATCCTTATTTAGCAACAGCTAGTGCTACTGATCCTGATGGTGATTCTATAACTTTATGGAATTCTATTGATTTGAATTTTACTCCTTTTTTATTCGCTATAAATCCAACTTCTGGTCAAATATCTTTTACTGCTCAAAATGATTCTGTTTGTGGTAATCACACAATGTCTATTTTTGCTCGAGATGGTTCAACTTGGGGAGGGGAAGATGTTATCTTTGATATACGACCTGTTAATGATGTTCCTGTTTTGACAACTTTAAATATGGGTTCTCATTGTATTGAAAATTCTGTTTGTTCTTTTACTCTTCTTGCATCTGATGAAGAAAATGATAATGTGACTTTTTATTCTAATGAATCTTTCATAAACTTAGTTGGTGCTACTGGTGCTTTTTCTTTTACTCCTGATTTTTCAAGAACTGGTTCTACTTCAATTAACATAACTTTAGTTGATGATAGGGGTGCTAATGCTTCTTACATTTTTACATTAGATGTTGATGCTATAAATCACGATCCTGTAATAAATTATCAAGAATTATCTCCTTCTACATTAGCTCAAAACAGTCCATCTGCTATCCAATACACAATAAATGCAACTGATGTGGATGTTAATGATACAATTAATTTTACGATAAGTCCTGATTGTGACTTACCTAATCCTTGGCTTGGAACAAGAGTAGCTAATGGTTCAGGTTCAACTAATGCTAGTTTTATAATTACAAAAAATCCTGTGATAACTGACAACAATTCGTTTGTTGCTTGTCGAAATATTACTGTAACTGTTTTTGATGTTGATGAGTTTGGAACTCCAAAACAAAACATTTACTTAGATGTATTTATGAATATTACAAATGAGAATGATTATCCTTACATTCACCAGTATGCAAATTTTACTGATAATGGAAATTTGTTTGATATGCATTCTATTTCAACAGCTACTTCATTGATGTTTTATTTTAGGGTTAATGGTTCTGATCCTGATGATTTAACTTATGAAGGTGAAAATTTTTATTATTCTATTTATGGTGGTAATTCATCTTTGTTTACTATAGATTCATCTTCTGGAAATATAACTTCTTTAGCTCCATTAAATACATCTCACATTGGTAATTTGTCTTTTTTTGTAAATATTACTGATGACGAAGGTTTGTCTTATACTGAAACGATGAATATTACTGTGATAAACAATTCTGCACCTATCCTAGATACTTTCGATAACACTCCTTGCGTTGAAGACTTTCCATGTGTAAAAACAATTTCCATTTATGATTTAGATTCTAATTTGGAAAATTATTCTTTTTTCTCTGTTGACATTGATAGACCTCGTTTGAATGAGTCCGGATCCATAGTCCATGATTTGCGTATTGATTATAATTTGTCAACAGAAGATATTCTTTCTAAGTTCATAAATTTTAACTCTTTTGACTCTTCAAGAACAAATTATTCAATAAATTTTACTCCAACAAACAACGATACTGGTTATTATGTTTTTCATCTAACCTTTGTTGATTCATTTGGATCTGTTTTAGAAGATGATATTTCTTTTCATGTCTTTAATTTAAATGATGTTCCTTTATTTGATGATGACGCTGATCATTCCACAATCGAAAACTTAACATTTCCTAATGTTGTTGATGGCGTTCCATTCGAAAAAGATATTTATATTTATGATGAAGATTTGCAGTATTCTATTGATTCACTAAATTTGAGTTTTAATATTTCTTCAAGTAATTTTTCAATCTCTGACTTTCAACTTGTTAATTTAAGCGAGGATGTTTTTAGATTGACTTTTTTACCTAATTCTTCTCATCTTGGTAATCACCAGATTAATTTTACTGTGACTGATTTGTGGGGTGGCGAGTCGAATTTTTCAATAAACTTCACTGTTGTTTCGCCTGGTTTACCTCCTGTTATTGATCAAGTAAGACCTTGGTCCTTAGGTGGTGTTCTACAAAACACTTTAACTAATCCTCCTCTATCTGAAGACATTAATGTTGCTGAAGGTAACACTGTTACATTCAAAGTAACTGCTCATGATGACACGCCTGGTGATATTATGTCTGTTTATTGGTATAAAGATGGTGTTTTGGTTGATACTTATACGTATGGTCCATTAGAAACTTCTGATATATTCTTTGATTATTTTGATGATGGTATAGTAAATGTTACTGTTGAAGTAATTGATTTGAATTTTAACAAAGACGTGCATACTTGGGATGTTCATGTTTCTAACACTAATCGTCCTCCTACTTTTGTTTATGGTTTATCTAATCTTGCTATTTCAAATAATCGTTCGATTTCAGGACCTACTCAGTATTATGATTTTTTTGGTTTATTTGATTTTACTAAGATGACTTTTTTCGATCCTGATGAAGATTATAATTCAAACGGTAAGTTAGACTTGTTTGAAGATAGTTATTTAACGTTTGCACCTAACAACGGAAGTGACTGTCTTGCCTTGGCTAATTTTGAATTTACTAATGAAAATCTTGTTATTGTGCCTACTCAGATAGGAACTTGTTATGTTAATTTTACTGCAACCGATCCTTATGGTGCTGTGGCTGTTTCAAATGAAATAAGAATTGATATTTTAGACACTCAAAGCGATTATAACCAACAAACCAGTGGTGAGTCAAACACTATCACTCAAACAAAAACCATAACTGTTCCTTTTACAGAAGAGGTAAATGTTCCTGAAGAGTTTAATCTAATAATTCCTGGTGTTACTGTTGTTTATGAAAATGGAACTGTTATAATTCCTATTCGGTTAAGAAATGATTGGGATGCAGATCTTAAAAATATTCAATTATCTGCAAACTCATCCTATCCATTTCAGAATTTTATCTTTTCTCAAGATTTCTTTACAATAATTCCAAAAGGAATGGCTTTGGATATTAATTTAACGATGACTAATTATCGTGCTGATGCTCCTTTTGAAGTTAATATTAGTGCTTATATTGGGTCTGAAGATTTTACCGATACTTCAGTGGTGTTTGTTAATGCTTTAGAACGGGGACATGAAGATTCTGAATCTCTTCGTTCAAGAATTGGTTTTGCAAGGGATTTGCTTAGTGATAATCCTGAATGTGAAGAACTAAATGAATTATTAAATGAAGCCGAGAAAAAAATTGGCGGTAATAATCAAGAAGGTCTTGATATATTGAATGCTGTTATTAATAGTTGTAAGTATCTAGTCAATGAGGCTAAAACTCACGAATCAACCACTCCTCAATCTTTTTTAGGAAAACTTGGTTTTTCTTCTAACTCTTCATTTAATTTTCCTGTTTTATTTGTAGCAATTATGATATTGTTTGTTGGAGCTTTAATTGTTGGCGTTCTTTCTAGTTTTAAATTAAAGAAAATATAAGAATTAGCTTAAGTGATTGTATGTTTTCATAAGTTCAGGATAAATAAAATTCTGTTGTTCTTTTGACAACTCGGAGTATAGTTGCATTGCTTTTTGGTATAATTTTTTTGCTTTTTCTTCGTTGTGTTCTTCATCCATTGCTTTTTCTGAAGCTATTAACGAATCTCTTAGATTTGATATTTTAACTTGTTCTTCTAATTTGTCTTCTTCTTTTTCAACGATTTCTTTTAGACTTCCAACTGTTGTTTCCTCGCTTTCTTCTTTTGCTCCAAGTTTAATTAGAAGTCTTGCAAAAAAGCCTTTTTGTTGATGAATATGAATTAATTTTTTTGATATTCTTCTTAGTTCATCGAGAAGTATTCTTAGTTCTTCTTGGGTGAACTCTTTTCTACTGTATTCTATTTGTCCTATGTTTATTATGAATGCTTGGATTTCTTTTCTAAGTTCTTTGTCAAGATATATTTTATCTATTTCTTCAAGTAATTCTTCATATGTTGTTTCATAATCTAGTTCTAATAGTTTTTTGAAGAATTGTTTACTTAGAAGATAAACTTCTTTATCTTCTATTTGTAATTTTTTTTGAATGTATTTTATTTCTTCTTCTGTTTCGTCTCTAAGTAATCCTAAGTTTACTTTTTGCACGTCTTCTTCTTTTTTACTCGACATATAACCTTGTTTAACGCCAATTTTATTTATAAACTTTACTTACTTGGAAAATAAATTGATTGTGTTGTTATTGTTGAGTTGTGTCGTAACTTATTTATATGGTGTTTATTATGTTTTTATCATGTCTGAAGAGGGGAGCTTTAGTGCTGCAGAGTTGAAAAAGCAAGTTGAGATATATCACGCTAGACTTCAAGAAGCACGAAAAGAAATTGCCAGCGTTGTTGTTGGTCAAGACGAAATGGTTTCTTTACTTTTAGAAGCACTGATTGCTAATGGTAATGTTCTTTTAGAGGGTGTTCCTGGTATTGGTAAAACTCTTTTAGTTAGAACATTATCAAGTATAATTGGTTGTTCTTATTCTCGTATACAGTTCACACCGGATCTTTTACCTACTGATATTGTTGGGGTTACAACTTATGAAGAAGGTAAAGGTTTTTTCACTATGAAAGGGCCTATTTTTGCAAACTTTGTTCTTGCTGATGAGATAAACCGTTCTCCTCCAAAAGTTCAGTCTGCACTTTTAGAAGCTATGCAGGAGCGTCAGGTAACTATTGGTAAAGAAACGTTTAACCTTCCATCGCCTTTCTTTGTAATGGCAACACAAAACCCCGTTGAAAACTTAGGTACATATAGACTTCCAGAAGCGCAGCTTGACCGATTTATTTTCAAATTATTAATGGTATATCCTTCTATTGATGAAGAAGAAATTATTCTTGATCGAAACATGACTTTACAAAAGTTTGAATCTTTTGAAATAAAACCAATTCTTTCCCAAGAAGAAATTGTAAAAGTTCAACATTTAGTCAAACATATTCATATGGATGAAAAAATCAAAAAATATATTGTTAGACTTGTTGATGCGACAAGAGATCCAAAAAAATATGATTTAGAAATGTCTTCAAAATATGTTAATTTTGGTGCATCTCCTAGGGGAAGTATTAGTTTGTTTATTGCTTCAAAGGCACATGCTTTGATGCGTGGTCGAACATTTGTTACTCATAAAGATATTAAAGAAGTTTGTCCACATATTCTTCGTCATAGGGTTTTATTGAATTTCGAAGGGCAAGCAGAAGGTATTTCTCCAGAAGATATTGTTAAAGAAATTATTAAACATGTTCCAATTGTTTGATAGTTGTTGGTTTTTCCTATGCCTGTAGATAAATTACGTGTGGATTTAGCAAAAAAAGCTTCCTCTTTCCAAGTTGTTGGTAGACCTGATGTTCTTTCAAGAACTGTAGAAGGTAACTGGGCTACAACTTTCAAAGGTAGAGGTTTAGAATTTACTGGTTATAGGCAGTACACTTTTTCCGATGATGCTTCTCTTATTGATTGGAAGGCATCTCTTAGGTCTAAAGAAACTTTACTTCGAGAATTTGAAGAGTTCAAAAATTTCAAAGTGTTGTTTGTTTTAGATACTTCTGATGGTATGTTGTTTTCTTCTTCTAATGAAAAGTTTAAAGCAGAATTTGCTGCAGAGATCTTATTTATTATTTCTCAAGCGGCGATGCAGTCTGGTGATGCAATTGGTCTTGCGATGTTTAATTCTAATATTGTTTCTTCTTTAGAACCTTCATTTGGTGCTGGTATGCGTTTGATGTTTGAACGTGAACTTCTTAATACGAAGAATTATGGTGGCGTTAGAGATTTTAAGAAGTCCCTTTTACAAATTCATTCAATGATGGCTGAACCAGGAATTATTATGTTATTCTCTGATTTTTTAGGTCCTTTTGAGGAATGGCAAAGATATATTTCTTTACTAGCTGCACGTCATCAAGTCTTTGGAATGGTTGTTTTAGATGAGCGTGATCTAAAGCTTCCTAGTGGAGATGGTCAGTTTTTTTTAAAAGATCCTTTAACTGGAGAAACTATTTATGTTGATAATAAGAAATTTGCTGCTGAATATGAACGTTTATCTTCCGAGCATGTTGAAAGAATAAGAAGTACTTTTAAGAAAGTTCAAGGAGATTGTTTGGTTTTAAAGAACGGAGAAGATCCAACTGATAATTTGAAAAAGTTTTTTAATAAACAAAGTAGGTTGGTAAATTAAAATGTGGACTATAGATTTTGCAAAACCTGTCTTTTTATGGTTATTAGTTCTAATTCCGATGCTTATTGGCGCTCATTTCTTTTTCTTAAAAAGAACTCAGGTTAAGGCTTTGAAGTTTGCAAATTTTATGACTTTGAAAAGAATTTCTGGCGAACGGATGGTAACTAAGAACGTGACTGTTCTTATTCTTAGAACTCTTACAATTCTTGCTTTTATAATTGGTCTTGCTGGAACAAGTATTTGGTATGATGGTCTTCGTAATGATTTTGATTATGTTATTGCTATTGATACTTCCTCTTCTATGTCAGCAAGAGATATGGTTCCTACTCGTTTAGATGCTGCAAAGGAAGCAGCGAATATTTTTGTCAATACTTTAGATTCTTCATCTAAAGTGGGTGTTATTTCATTTTCAGGTGTGACTTATGTTGTTAATCCTTTAACATCTGAATTTATTCCTTTGAAGATGAAGATTAATTCTCTAAATTTATCTCGAGTTTCAGGAACAGATATTTCTGGAGCTATAGTTACTGCAACAAACATGTTTTCTGATGATTCTCGTGGCAAAGCTATCATTTTGTTAACTGATGGTTCAGACACTGTTGGTGCGTATATGGAAAATAATATTTTAGCAGCTTCAAATTATGCTGCTTCAAAGCATGTTACTATTCACGGTATTGGTTTAGGTGATGAAGATACTTTAGTTGGTTATCTTCCTGAAGATTTTAACTTAACCGTTGGTATAGATAAAGGTGCGATTGCCTTAATGGCAAACACTACTGGTGGTGATGAGGTTTATCCAAAAACAACTGATGAACTGGTTTCTTATTTTGAAGAGGTTAACTCTAGATCTCATGAAGCAAAGCTTTCATTCGACCTTGGAAATTATGCCTTAATAGTTGGTTTTATTTTATTGATGGTTGAATGGATTTTAATTAATTTAACTTTTAGAAGGGTTGTTTAAATGAATGTTGATCTGGTTGCTATTTTTCAATTAATTTCTGTAGTTGTAGCTTGGTCTATGGCGCAAATAATAAAGGGTTCTTTAGGGTATTTATCATTTACAAAAAAAGATTTTTTCTCAAAAAGTGGAGGAATGCCAAGCTCTCACACGGCAAGTGCTAGTGCTTTCTTTTTCTCAGAATTATTTTTCCACGGTTTATCTTCTTTTAGTATTTTAGCTTTATTATTCTTAGTTGTCATCATGGTGGATGCTATAGGCGTTAGGTATGCTACTGGTAAGAATGCCCAAGTTCTAAAAAAAATTGTTAGTGATAAGAAATTACAAAAAGAGTTGGTTTTAAAGAATGGACATAAAAAAATTGAAGTATTTGCAGGTTTAGTTTTAGGTCTGGTTGTTTCTTTGATTATTTTTTTGGTGATTTAAGTGAAAGAATTATTTGACTCACTTCCACGGATAACTCATGCTGATTACTTTATTGATACTTGTTTCTTGTATTATGTTTTTGAACATCAAAAAGATAAAGAGTTTAGAATATTTTGTGATGAAAACATAGTTGCATTAACTTCTTTTAATATTGGCGAAGTACTATTTCATTCTCATGATGTTAATCACACATTTAGAGAACACTTTAGAAAGTTCTTGAAAGGTGATGGTAGAATATTTCGTTATGAAATGTCTGTAGTCCCAGGTGATAGAGAGGGTGAGAAAAAATTTATTCAAGACTTTGATAATAATTTATTTGGAATAATTCCTGATCCTTCTGATGCAGTATTATTGGTGGCTGCAATAAAAACTAAAACTAATGTTTTAACTAGAGATAAACATCATCTCTTCACAACAAAGCTAGAAAATTATATCTCTGATGCGGGAATAAAAGTTTATAACAACTTTCCTTCTGATTAGTTTATTTTTTGATTTTTAATAAAATCAACAACTTGTTTTAATGATGTTATTGTGTTTATTGATTTAATTTTTTCATCTCTGTTTAGAAATAATGATTGAGCTCCAATTGCTCTTGGCGCTTGTACATCTTGAATGTAACTATCACCCACATGAAGAAGTTCGTAAGGTTTAATATCGTGCTCTTCACATATTTTTTCATACACTTCCGATCCCTTGTCATGAGAATTATATTTATTAGAAACAGAAATTATCTCATCAAACATTTCTTTGAAATTGGTGTTTTTTAATTTTATATCTATAAAATCCTGACTTGCACCTGTTGTAATGATAATTTTATATCCTAATTCTTTTAGTTCTTTTATTGTTTCTTCCACATCATCAAAAACATGAATTGTGTTCTGAGCCTTTTGCCAAAGTTCTTCCCACGTAATATTTAGTTCAAATCTTTTAATCCACCAGTTAACATCAAACCATTCTTTTGCAGAGATGTTAAGTTCAACTAAATCTTTCATATAATCTTCTGCTATGATTTGTTGTGCTTCAGAGAGAAGAAGTCCTTTTTGTTCAGCATATTTTTGAGGAATAAGAACATCCCATATTAATCTGTCAAAATCAGATGTTATTAATGTTCCATCAAGGTCAAAACTTATTAATTTGATAAGCATATCTTCTCTGGACACTTCCCTCTTTAAAAAAGTTAAGAAATAAGATAAGCCCCCGGCGAGAGTTGAACTCGCGACCTCCTGATTCCTTGATAACGAAGTTTGAAAGGTTCAAAACATTCGTTTTGTATACAAGTCAGGCGCTATAGCCACTAAGCCACGGAGGCAAGATAATGTGCAGATTCGGTCTCTGTATTGTGTAATCTCTGTATCTGCTTAACTCTTGGAACATTATTTCATTTAAAAAGATTACCGTTACTTTATCTCTTCTTCTTTCAAAAAGAATCTTTTCCCTGCAATTTCAATTTTATCTCCGATGTGGAGTTTTCTTTTGTTTCTCGTTTCAATTTCGCCGTTTACTTTTACTTCTTCATTTCTTATTCTATTCTTTGCTTCTCCGCCACTATTTGCAAGTCCTTTTATCTTCAAAAACGTGTTTAGTTCAATGTATTTTTCTTCCATTTTATTATTTTAAAATTCTTTATTTATATATAATCGTAATGTTTTTATACTCTGTCTCCCGGATTTAACTAACGGTATGCGAATAGAAACCGAAGTTAAACTTGATTATTCTGATGTGTTAATTCGTCCAAAACGAAGCACTTTAGAAAGTAGAAAAGATGTAATTCTTGAAAGATCATTTACTTTCTTGCACAGCAAGAAAACTTGGTCTGGTATTCCTATTATGGCTGCTAATATGGCAGACACTGGAACATTCAGTATTGCTAATGAGTTTGTTAAATACAAGATGATAACTACTCTCCACAAATATTATTCTGTTGATAAGTTATCAAAAGAACTTCCTTTGTTTAACAACCCTCAATATATTTCATACACGATGGGTATTCGAGATGAAGATTTTTCTAAACTTGATGAAGTTCTTAAGCTTGGTTTGGATAAATATTTTGATTTTATTTGTCTTGATGTACCAAATGGTTATTTAGAACGTTTTGTTGATTCTGTTAGACGTGTTCGTTCTCTTTGTCCTGATCATATCATTATTGCTGGTAATGTTGTAACTAATGAAATGGTTGAAGAATTATTAATTAATGGTGCTGATATTGTAAAGGTTGGTATTGGTAGTGGTGCTGCTTGTTTAACCAGACGTAAAGCAGGCGTTGGTTATCCGCAACTTAGTGCTGTTATTGAATGTGCTGACGCTGCTCATGGTATTTCTCACGGCAATGGTTGTGGTTTAATTATTGCAGATGGCGGTGTTGCCAACCCTGGAGATATTGCTAAAGCTTTTTGTGCAGGTGCTGATTTTTCTCTTAACGGTTCTTTTTTTGCTGGATTTGAGCAATCTGAAGGAGAGTTAATTGAGGAGAATGGAAAAAAGTATAAGATGCATTTTGGTTCTAGTTCAACAACTGCTTTGGAAAAATTTTATGGCAAGGTTGCGACTCATCGCGCTAGTGAAGGTCGTACTACAAAAATACCTTACAAAGGAGATATTAATCCGTTTATTTTGGATTTGCTTGGTTCTTTAAGGAGTGCAGGAACATATATTGGTGCTAGGCGTATTAAAGAATTTCCCAAACGAGCGACTTTTTTGCTTGTTAACAGACAGCTTAACACTCGTCTTGAACAATTTGATGTTTAGTTAGTTGTGCATTTTTTTGCACTTCAACTTTTCTTTTTTAAATTGTATTTGTATTTCTTTTTGTCATGGTAATAAAAATTAATCCTTCATTTTGTCCTGCTAATCACCCTTGTCCTGTTGTTAGAGTTTGCCCTGTTGGTGCAATTTCTCAAGTGGGTTATGGCGTTCCTATTGTTGACAATGAAAAATGTGTTGATTGTGGAAAATGCACTAGAGTTTGTTCAACTTTTTATGAAGAGTAATCTTTGCAAAATATTATAAACGCTTGTTGTTGTGATATCTTTATGGATTTTGATGTATCTTTAAAACATGCTGTTATTGGTGCTAGTAAGAATTCTGATAAATATGGTTTTAAAATTCTTCAGCATTTAAAACAAATTGGTGTAGATGTTATTCCCGTTAATCCAAATGAAGATTTTATTTTAGATTTACCTGTTATTCATTCAATCAATGATTTGGATAATTCTACTGTTCTGGCTTTTGTTGTTCCACCAAGTGTAACTTTCGAAATTGTTAAGAATGCTGTTTCTTTGGGCTTCAAAAAATTTTGGTTTCAACCAGGTAGTTTTAATGATGAGATTTTGTCTTTTTGTGACTCTTCTGGCGTTGAGTTTTCTGCAGGCGTGTGTTTATTACATCAATAATTGTTTTTAACTCAAAAGTTACTTTTTTTGACAATTTTTGCAAAAACCAAATATTTTTACTACTTAACAGTAACCACAAAAACGAAATATTTATATATCAGTACTACTATACAGTAACATAAGAGCTTATGCTCGTAAGGGGAATCCGGGTTGCGAACGTTTCTTATAACGCTTCCAAAATCACACCTCACACACCCTTTTCACGCAACACCTTTAAACCCGGACAACCCTTCTTTTTTCAAAATGTTATCCTACAATAAGTTTCCACGAACGATTATTTCAAACAATCATTCTAAAGACCTAAAATCTGTTGATTTAGTTGTTATTCCTGGTGGTGATTTGGAAAGAGTAACTTATTTTGCATCTCTTCTTCCAGTTACTGTTCCGATTATTTTAACAGGTAACCATTATATTTTAGATGATGCTCCTTTGTTTGTAGAATCTCATCTTGCTAAAGGTCACCTAATGTGGTTAGCAAATTCCAACGATGCAAGAGAATCAATATACAAAATTCCTGAATCTAATGTCCTTGTTGAAGATAAATCTGTCGATCATCTTTCAGCTGCATATTTTGCAAAAGAGGATATTGAATCAATTTTATCAGGTTCAAGAAAAAAGACTGTAGGTATTATTTCTGATAAACCTAATCTAAATACATTTTCTCATTGTTTAGATTGGAACTTATCTAGAGATATTTCTTTTGTCGGTTTTCCAACTCCTTTTGGTGATACTTTAAAAAATAAAATTTATAGTTCTATTCTAGTTGATGCTTGGCAACATGATTTAAGCGAAATTTCTTTTGTTCCTAATGCTGGTGTTGCAATTTACATGGAGAAAAAACATCCTTATTTTGCAAGTGATCCAAAGCGTTCTCGTTATGGTGATTTAGTTCAGTTAGCAAGGTTTGCTAAAAAGGTTAGTTTAAAATTTGAGAAATAGTTTTTGTTATTTAACTAGAATTTTAGTTTTTTGTTGCCACTTTGCATTTTCTGCATCATCTTTTGCATATCTTTATCGCTACCATTCATACCTTTCATCATCTTCATCATTTTTTTAGATTGTTTGTATTGTTTGATTAGCAGTCTTAAGTCTCCTAAATCTTGGCCTGATCCTTCTGCAATTCTATCCAGTCTTGTTCCTCGAATAATTTCGGGATCTTCAAGCTCTTCTTTTGTCATGGAGTTCATTATTATTTTCCATGCATCCATTTTTTTCTCTTGGCCTTCGAGCATATCTTTTGGAATATTCATATTTCCCATTCCAGGAATCATTCCAACAAGTTTAGAGAGGCTGCCCATTTTTTTCATGGATTTCATTTGCTCGTAAAGATCGATTAAATTAAATTCTCCTTTCAAGAATTTTTTTCCCATGTCTTGTGCTTCTTCTTCGCTCATTGCTTCTTGAGCTTTTTCTAGAAGTGCTTCTAAATCTCCCATTCCAAGAAGTCGACCAATAAATCCTTCTGGTCTAAAACTTTCAAGTGCGTCAATTTTTTCACCAACGCCAATAAACTTAATAGGTGTTCCTGTAACCGCACACGCAACTAGTGCTCCCCCACCTCTTGCAGTACCATCAAGTTTTGTAATAACAACTCCTGTTACGTTGCAAGTATCATGAAATGCTTGTGCTTGTTTTTGAGCTGATTGTCCTATGTCTGCATTTAGAACTAGTAATGTTTCATCTGCATTAACTGCACTATTAATTTCATTTAACTCTTCAATTAGTTCGTCATTAAGTGCGTCTCGTCCTGCAGTATCAACCACTACGATATCAAATGTTTCAAGTTCTTTTTTGAACTCATTATAGATTTTTACTGGATTACCAAGTTCGGGCTTTCCATAAACTGGAACGTTAATTGATTTTCCAAGTTGTTTAAGTTGTTCGAATGCAGCTGGTCGCCAAGTATCTGTTGATAATAATGCGATTTTTTTACCACGTTTTTTAAAATAGTTTCCAAGTTTTCCTGCTAGGGTGGTTTTACCATTTCCAAACAATCCAACAAGCATTATTGTAAATGGTTCCGATTTATCGGTGCCAACAAGTTTGTTGTTACGCATTTTACTATCAACATTTATTGTTGATTTTCCTTTTCCTACAAGCGCAACTAATTCTTCGTAAACAATATTTATTATGAATTCTTTTCTAGAAAGTTTTACAGGTACTTTTTCATTTAGTGCTCTTTCTTTGATGTTTTTACCTATATTAAAAACAAGTTTTACATTTACATCTGATTGAAGAAGAGCTCTTTGTATGTCCTTAACTAGTTCATTAACTGCTTTTTCGTCAATAAACCCGCTTTTCCCAAGTTTATTAAGGCTGTTTCTAATGCTTTCTCCAAGCTTATCTAGTACCATTATTCTCTAAGAAGAGTTGTTATTTTATAAATATTAGGCTTAAATTACTTTTTTTCTTTATTTAAAAAGGATTTTTTTAGATGTTTGAGAATTTATTTGATTTTTGGACATTTTTCCAAAATCCTTTTACTCCCACTTCCTACTGCAATAATTGATTTTAAAACACTTTCAACTGGAACATCAACATGATGTACATATTTGTCTTTTAGATGTACTATTTGTCCACTTGTAGGATTTGGACCTGTTGGAACAAAAACAGTTGTGTATCCTTTCTTTTCTGATTTGTCCGTTACAAAAGCTGTTACTAAAACTGAGTTTTCATATAAATTTACAAGTGCCACTGATTGAAATGATTTTTGATATCCTTTGCCTGCGAATGGTTTTATAATATCTTTTATTATTTTATATCCTGGTATTTTGTCTAGTACATATTTATCGCTTCTTTGCGCAAACCATCTTCCCGGGCCTGTTCTAACAGCCAATCCTATTAGAAAAATTATGACTAATAGAGAAATTAGTGCTAGTATGTTTGTTACAAAACCAGGCGTTCCATAAAATTGTGCTATTGGAAAAATTATTCTTGCTATTATTCCATAAAGCCAACCCAGAACTAAAATTAATAGTGCTAATGGTAATAGTGCTACAAATCCTGTAAATAAGTTTGATTTGATAAAATCTCTTCCTTTTGACATTTTAAGATTAACTCTGGTTCTTTCCAATTAAATACTTTTGTAAAAAATGGTTAAACACCAAGAACGACATTTTTTTCTTGGCGCTAATAAGTTGAAAATAAAAAAATAAAATTTAGATGTCTAAGTTTGTAACGTTTTTAGCATTCTCTTCTATGAACACTCTTCTTGGTTCAACTTCATCGCCCATTAACATACTAAACACTCTATCTGATTCAACTGCATCTTCTATTGTGATTCTTTTTAATGTTCGAGTTGCTGGATTCATTGTTGTTTCCCAAAGTTGTTCTGGATTCATTTCCCCAAGACCTTTGTAACGTTGAAGATTAACTTTGTTTTCATCAGCACCCATTTCTTTTATGATTTTTTCTTTTTCTTCATCATTTAATGCATAGAATTTCTGATTTCCTTTTTGTATTTTATACAATGGAGGCATAGAATCATAAACATGACCTGCTTCAATTAATTCTTTCATATATCTAAAGAAGAATGTTAAAATCAGTGTTGTGATGTGGCTTCCATCAACGTCACTATCCGTCATAATTATTATTTTATGATAACGAAGTTTTTCAATGTTGAAATCTTCACCAATACCTGTTCCCAGCGCTGTAACCATTGCTGTAATTTCGTTGTTAGCAAGCATTTTTGCAAGACGTGCTTTTTCAACATTTAGGATTTTACCTTTTAATGGAAGAATTGCCTGGAATTCTCTGTTACGTCCTTGTTTCGCACTTCCTCCTGCACTGTCTCCCTCTACAATGTATATTTCGCATTTAGATGGATCTCTTTCAGAACAGTCTGCTAACTTTCCTGGAAGGCTACTTCCTTCAAGAACATTTTTACGTCTTGTTAATTCTCTTGCCTTTCTTGCTGCTTCACGTGCTTTTGCTGCAAGTATGGATTTTTCAATAATTGCTCTTGCAACTTTAGGATTTTCTTCTAAGTATGTTCCAAGCCCTTGAGTTACTAGACTTTCAATTATTCCTTTTACTTCGCTATTTCCTAGTTTGGTTTTTGTTTGACCTTCAAATTGAGGTTCAGGAATTTTAACAGAAATAATGCAAACAAGACCTTCTCTAACATCTTCACTTGATAACTTAAGACCCGCCCCGTTTTTCTTTGGAATGTTTTTTTCAGCGTACGTGTTAAAAACTCTTGTTAATGCTGCTTTAAATCCAGTAACGTGAGTTCCACCTTCATATGTGTTTATGTTGTTAACAAAAGAATGTAAATGTTCATTATAACCATCATTGTATTGGAGTGCTAGTTCTAATTCGATGTTATCTTTTTCTTTTGCTAAGTAAATTATGTCTTCGTTAATTTTTGTATTGCTTTCATTTAAGTATTCAACAAAGCTTACGATTCCACCTTCATAGAAGAATTCTTTTTCTTTGTTTTTTCCTTCTCTTTTATCTGTGAGTGTTATTCTAATTCCTTTATTTAGAAATGCTAATTCTCTTATTCTTGTAGCCAAGGTGTCGTATGAAAACTCAGTTGTTTCTTGAAATATTTCATGATCTGGATAGAATTTAATTGTAGTTCCTGTTTTTGTTGTTTCTCCAATAACTTTTAGAGGTGCAACTGGAATTCCTCTTTCAAACTCTTGTTGGTGGATTTTTCCGTTTTTGTGGACTGTTGCAATTAATTTTATTGAAAGGGCATTAACACAACTAACTCCAACACCGTGTAAACCTCCACTGACCTTGTATGTGTCTTTGTCAAACTTTCCACCTGCATGAAGTTTTGTCATCGCAACTTCAAGAGCGGATACGTTATATTCTGGGTGGATATCTGTTGGAATTCCTCTACCATCATCAACAACTGTTAATGAGTCATCTTCGTTAATCGTAACTTGAATTGTTGTACAATAACCTGCCATTGCTTCATCTATTGAGTTATCTACAACTTCGTAAACTAAATGGTGTAATCCTCTAACGCCTGTAGAGCCTATATACATCCCAGGTCTTTTTCGAACAGCATCAAGGCCTGTTAAAACTGTAATGTTGCCTGCTCCATACTCTTTTTTTTCTTCTTCGCTCATATTTTTTCACGCACACTGTTTTTATAATTTTTATTTAGAATTTGATATTTTTTCATCGTTTTTTTATATTTGTTTTACTACTTTTTTGGAAGTTTTTACCTTATTTAAACGTTACGAAAACAGCCGAAAATAACCCGTTTTAAAGGCCTTCTTCCACCCTTTTCGGAGCTCTTAAATTAAGCTTCATTTCTAATGATTATTAATTATCTACAAAACCTTTATAAATGTTCA
The DNA here is from genome assembly GCA_016926395.1 of Candidatus Woesearchaeota archaeon. Lineage (GTDB taxonomy): Archaea > Nanobdellota > Nanobdellia > Woesearchaeales > SKGA01 > SKGA01. The sequence continues at coordinate 4,689 of JAFGOT010000004.1, read as the reverse complement.
TCTTTGTTATATCTAACTGTATGGTTACCCAAGAAGAGCTGGAAAAAATGTCTCCTGAAGAGATTGCACAGCTTCAAAAAGATAACTGTATTTTTTGTAAAATCATTAGAGGAGAAATTCCTTCAAAAAAAGTTTACGAAGATGATAATGTAGTTGCAATTTTGGATATTAATCCTGCAAGAAAAGGTCATGTTTTAGTTATGCCTAAAGAACATTTTCCAATCCTTCCCCTTATTCCGCCAAAAATTTTTGATAAAATATTTCTAGCTACCAAAATAATTGCTCATGGTATTAGAAAAGCAATGCTTGTCAACGAAACCACTATTTTTATTGCGAATGGTGCTGTTGCAGGTCAACAATCTCCTCACTTTTTGTTTCATATTTTTCCAAGAGATAAAGGTGATGTTCTGACTAATTTTAATCTTCAAGAAAATCCTGCGATGAAAGGTGAACAAAAATCTATTGAGGCTCCACTAAAAAATAATTTAAACATCATGCTTTCAAAAATATTGCCTTCTTCAAATTCATCCTCAAAAAATGATTCCTCTAAATCCAAAGAAAGTCCTAAAGATGCAAAAGATCTTGTTGATTTAATGGCTAAGAAACAAGAACTAATTGCTCAAATATTAGAAGAACACGATGATGTAAGATTAGCTTTAATTGAAGATCCTATTTCATTTAAAGAGCAGCTTAAAGGCAATCCAAAACTTGAAGAATTATTCAATGGTATTGATATTGAAACTTTATCAAAACAGTTAAGTTCTTCATTTAAGGAAGTAGCTGTTGTTAAAGAAGATGATGCTAAAGAAGAAAAAATAACCAATCAAAATCTGGAATCTTCGGATAGTTCTTCTTCACAGTCAAATGAACTTAAACCTGAAGTTTTTTTAGGTGAAGATCCTTTAAAACAAAGAGCTGCTGTTTTTGAATATTTTAACTCAAAACCTAAAGCAAAACAACTTCTTATTAGTGATCCTGATTATTTTATCGAATTATTAAAAAATAGGCCTGATGTAAAAGAACTTTTTGTTGATGTTAATATTCATTTGTTATCTGAAAAATTAAAAGAACGCGGGGGTGACGTTGATGAGTGAATTGTTTAAACATGATTATTTGACTGTTGAATTAAGCGAAACACCTTCTGTTAAAGGTCATCTTGTTGTGAAGAATTCTAAATCTCTAGGACTTTGTAATGATGTGGAGACTTTGGCTTTTTTCTCTGCTACATCTCAATGTGCGACTGCTCTTTTTGAACTTATAGGTGCTCATGGTACTAATATTATTATTCAGGAAAAAGACGATTCTTTATATGCTGATATCTTAGCGAGAATGCAAAATGACGGTCTTGATTTCTTGTGGCAACCGATAAGAGGAGACCCAATCGAACTTGATTCTGTTGCTAAATCTATAAAAGACGAAATTGATATTCTTATGTGGCAAAAACAAAATCCTGATCAAGTTGCTACTAAATCCTCTTCTGCTCCTCAAGTTATTAAGCAAGAATCACCAAATGAGTCGGGTGAAAAAAAAGACAATTATCTTCTTAAAAAACTTAATAGAACGCCTTAATTTAAGTTGTATTTCTGTATTGTTATCTTTTATCGTAGACTTTTCGGTTTTTATTGACTTAATTATAAATTGGATTGTTGTAGTTATTCATAGTTGTGATAAACATGGTCAATCCAGATTTATTTGAAAGCTATCTCAATTTGAGATTGCCAAAAGATTTGTCTTTTGTTTCTTCTTTTAGTCTAAGAAGTAAAGACAAAACAAAAACATTATCTGACCTTGCACAATATACTGTTATTAAACAGAGAGTGCAAGACTTCTCTTCTGATTCTGCTTTAGTTAGGCTATATTCGCAAAATCCTCTTAATTATATAAATTCTGAAATTTTAAAAAAAGATATTTCTCTTTCTCAAGATATTAACTCAATAATTCAACAAATTAAAAATTCAGTAAATGATTATGCAGGATCTAATTCTAGGAAAATTGTTGAAGTTGAATCTGACTTGGAATTCATTACTTTGGCTAATGCATTTATTGATTCAGATGTTGATGTTGATTATTTAAAAGAAAAAATCAGATCAAAATTATACTCTAAAATCAAACGAAATAATAGAAAAACTTCTCGATTCAATTTTAATTATAAAAATTTAATTTATGGTTTTCTTCTTGTTGGTGGCATGTATGTTGGTCATTCTGTTTTTCCAAAAGAAAAAAGAATGTATACTACTATTGACAAAGATATTTATGAGAATCCTTCTATTCCTTTAGAAAAGAAAATGAATCAATTTGTTTATGATAGAAATCTTCTCTTAAAATATGAATATGATTTAGTTCAAAATTTAGTTAATGAAAATAATAAATTAAAAGGTGATTAAAAATGGAAAAAAACTATTTGTATTCTTCAAAAAAACAATCTCAAGTAAAAAAACAAATATTAACTTCAATAATTGCGTCTTCTTTTGTTCTGTCAAGTTTCTTTATTTATCAAGCATCTCGTCCAAATCAAAATGTTTATTCAAAAAGAGTTTATGGTTCTATTGTTATTTATGATTCAAAAAATTCTCGATTTTTAGCAAACGATAATTTAACAAATGAACCAGTCGAAGTTAACCTTTGTTCAAAAGAACAACCTTTAGAAGATAGATTGCAATTTAAAGAAAATATACAAGCCAATTACCAAATACAACCATTAGAATATATCCCAATAGAAATCCAGGAATAAATGGAATACCTTCTTTTATTTTTATTGTTCTAATTTTGTTTTTTTTCAGTTCTTCGATTTGTTCAAGACTTATTCCTAAATCTTTAGGTCCGCAGATTCTTTTGCCTTTTACTATTATATCTTCAACAATCCAATCTCCTTCAGTTAATGCTCTAATAGGGACTGTTTTTATCATGCAAACTTTTTCAACAACTTTAGATATGATAAATAAATATTGACCAAAAAATACAAAAACCGCAATTATTCCAAGTGCCATTTTTAAGAATTTATCGTCAACTAGTAACATTCCTAAAACAATTAACGCCGTTGCGCCAAGAACTATTTTTCTTACTTTAATCATATTTTTCTCTTCACGTTTTCTTCGAAATTCAATTTTAAACTCTTTCCGATTTTTTATAATTAAGAAAATTGCATAAGCGAAACCATAAATTCCTCCCGCAATAAAGATAGTGATTATTGTTGTGAAAAAGAAAGGAATGTTTTGTGTTCCGTTAAATAAACTTATTATTTCTGTCCACTGTGTTCCAAGAATAGCTCCCATTCCCATAAGCATTTTTGCATCTCCTCCACCCCATTGTCCTGTATAGAACATTAAGGCGCCAACACCATAACCAATTCCAAGACCCAATATTGATGTTATGCATGGTTGCCAAGATTTAGAAAAAACACTTCCAAGTATTCCAATAACAACTCCAAGAATTATCAACCCAAAATTAAGTGTATCTGGAACTTCTCGCTTTTTAATGTCTGTTACTGTTGCGATTCCAAGTCCGATAAGAATTATTGCATGAATTATCCAATGAACTGCCATTACTAATTTGTGGCTGTTAATTATTTATAAATTGTTCCTTGTTTGTTGGGAAATCATTTTAAATTGCTTTAAATTTAGGTCTTTTATGAAATCATCTTTTTTAGATATTAAGAATTCTTCCACTTTTCCTTTAGATAAAATAATTGGCGTCCTAGATTGGAAAGATGACTTTTATTCTGCTTCCTATTCTCGTTTAATCTCCACATCTAATCAGACGCAATCAAGCGCTATTCCTGTTTTTTTAATTGATGGAAAAAAACACATTCCTGTTGTGTTTGGCAAAGAATTTGATGGCAAACACTTTTTTGACTTTGGTTTTGAATCTTATGATTCTTTTTTCAAGTTGATTGAAAAATTTTCGAAGACTAACTTTAAACGAGTTGCTAATCCTTCTTATTTAGAAACTATTTTTGATGAGCCTTTAGAAAATCGTTTTAGTCGTACTCTTTATGGTTTGATTCCTTTCATTGATGGTCAAAATTTGGATGTATTTAAATTCAATAAGTCTAATGAAGATATTCAGAAAACTTTTTATGAAATTGCTTTGGCTTCCCAAGAATTATCTGATAATGATTTTATAAATTTAGATATTCATAAGGGTAACATCATAAAAACAGTTGATTCTGTGGTCTTAGTTGATTCTTGTTTGGTTCCTGTTTATTTTCGTTCTCGAGGAGATCACATTTCTGATAGGAATTTGTATTCGCATTATTCTCCCGAAGTTTGTTATGGGGGTTTAATTACTGAAAAAAGCCAGATTTATTCTGTGGGAGCCACATTTCGTAACATTATTTCTTCAGAATTTGATGTTTTTTATGAGACGTCTTCTTTGTGGAAGAAAAATAGAAAAATAATAGCTTCTTGTCTTGCAAAAAAACCCTCTAAACGGCCTTCTTCAAAGGAATTGGTTGGTTTGTTAGAATCTTTGTAATGCTATTTTTTTACTATATATTTATAAATAAAACCTTCTTCCCCTATAATATATCAGTATTCAGCTTGCTGAACGCTGTCATAGCTTGCCTATGAAAGATGAAAGCGACTCGTCGCTTGATTGAGGGGCTGTGAAACATTCTGTTTCTACGGTTCAAACAAATAAACTGCCTATGAGGTAAAGAAAATGTCTGATAAAGCATATGAAATAATTGAA
>JAFGOT010000040.1 GCA_016926395.1 Candidatus Woesearchaeota archaeon | reverse complement strand
TGGAGAAGCAAGCCCCTGTGCTCTTGCAGAAATAAACCAGATTGCGAAGGTTAATAAAGTAAGAATAGCTAAACTCCAAGCAGATACTTTTTTAGATAAAATTATCCACGCCTTATGATCTCTTTTTGTGCAATTTAAATTAATTATTTTGGGATAATACCCTATTAAAAATGAAATTATAAGGATTACTATATTAATTATATAAATTTGTGCTAATAATGGCCCAAATGTAGGAGATATTGTTCCAAGCCCTGTTTTAAGTAGATTGAAAATATATTCAAATACTTTTAAAAAAATAGCTACTAAAAAAGCTAGAAAGATTGTTTGAATTAAATCTAGGTTCTTCATTTTTTCTTTTTCTTAGCCTTCTTTTTCTTCTTCCTGCCTCTTCTTTCCCTAGAAAAGACTTCAACAAGAGCATCATCGGGCTTGAATCTTGAAGTTGTAGTTGTTTTGCTTGAGACGCAAGACCTTCTAATTATGTCTTGTACTTGTTCTGTTAATGTTAATATGTTCTTTTTTGCTCGCTTCTCAAGAATTTTTACTTCATCGTCGTCTAGTTGCACTGAGATTTTCATCTTCGTCTCCAATTAACTGTATGCCATGTTCCAAAAAGAGCAACATTATTTCTCCACCAAGCAATTAATGTTAATGCTCCTGCTACAATTAATGCCAATCCAATTAACCAACTCCAAGCCATTCCTTCCATCCAATTAAACCATCCAACAAAAACTTGATAAGAAAATCTCCAAGAAAGAATTCCTGCTACAATTAATATTATTCCTGTGAATATTTGTGAGGGTTCTTTAAATCGTTTTCTTCCTAATTTTAAACTTCCAATTTTCATTCTTCTTAAAAACATAATAATTATAGTGAAAATTGCTGCAAAAATTAAAATATTAAGATATTTATCATAATTTGTATTTGTTTGAACTTTTGGTAATTTATTTAGTACAAAATCTACTAGCCAATAAGCAAGAGAGTATAATAATCCCCATACAATTACTCCATTTAAACTAAATCTTTTTCTTTTAGTTGCTGAATAAATAATTCTAGAGGCTATAACAAGGATAAAACCAGTAATAAGATAGAAGCCGGCTTTAGCTTGAAAGATTTTTGTTCCTTCAAAAATTAAAATTAAAAGAATAATTAATATAGAATAAACAATAAACCAAAAGATAAATTTTTTTATATAATTAATTTTATTATTTTTTCTTAGTGTGCTTCTATGACTTCTTTTATGTCTTCTACTCATTTCTTCCTCACATATACCTTCTGCACTTTAAAACTCTTATAAATTCCTTCTAGGATATCTGTGCCTGCATAACCAGCTAATAGGCTAAGACGATAGTCGAAGTTGAAAATCATTCCTGTGAAAAGTCCAATTATTGCGGCAATTGCAACGGTAATTAAATAATAACCCCATAATATTCTTCTTCTAAGAGATAAAGCCTTTAACAAACCAATAACTCCTCTTGTTAATCCTCCAACTCCACCTAATAATGCTGGAAGAACAACTTGTTGCCAGGTTTCTGGGAGCATTCTTAATTACCTCTTTATGAATCATATGAATATAATTATATTTATAAGGTTTTGGTTGTTTTGTTTTTAATGGGAAAGGCTAGTCCAGAAGCAAAAAAATTATGGCAGGCTTTAAGAAAAAAAGGTTTTAGAGCGTTTTATGAAAAGTGGGATGGACATAAAACAATAGACATAGCAATTCCAGAAGTTAAAATGAATATTGAAGTTGATGGGGGTCAACATAATTTTAACCCAAAACAAGCGTTGGCTGATTTGAAAAGAACATACTATTCCTTTAATAAAGGATATTTTACATTAAGGATTCCAAATAGTCTGATAAGAAATCATTTTGATGAAGCACTTAATTTAATTGTAGAAATATTAGATGAAAGTGGAGCCCAGTTAGATGAAGATGATTATTGAAATCTGATTAAAAGTTTTAAGTATCTTAAGGGCAAAGCCCTTAACAACCCCAGAACATCAATTATTAGGCTCTAGAACGCTATTTTCGGCGTTTTTTGAGAAGGGCGGTTAATGTATCTTGTGCGAACGTTTAATGCGTAGAATTAGGGTTTTAGCTATTTTCTGTTAAATCTGGTAATTTTGAGGGTTTTTCTCTTATTTGAGAAGAGTCTGTTTTTTTAGATTTTCTCTTTTGCCTATAATTATCTATTGCTATACTTACTATTGTACCAGTTACACTTACTCCGGCTAAAGCATAATACCATAAAGGATATTCTGTTTCCATTTTCTTATCATATTTCCGCTATTTTTAAACATTTCCCTCATGCAGGAAGTTTTTAGTGTTGTTAGGAAGTTGCTGCTTGCTTTTTCTGTAAGTAGGCGCGATATCTCTTAGCCTCTTCAACAGTCAATTCCTCTGGAGAAAAAATCTGTCTATTTTCTATACCTATATGGGATGAACGAATAGCGGTACCTAAAACATCATGTGTTAAATTATAAGTTTTAAGATCATATTCGGCTTTATTAGTTAATCCAATTATTAAATGGGCGCTCTTTGTTTCAAAACTACGAAATAACTTTCCGACCAAATCTTCCTTATCAACCATTTTCTATCTAAAAAGCACTGGTTTTTAAGGATTATTGTGGTGATTTATTAAGTTGATCAGATGGGCTCGTCTCTATAATGGTTATTTATCCTAATTATTCTTCTTTCACCATTGTAATATTGTATGTCTGCATGAAGATTGCCGCATAATTCAAATATTTCTTTAATTTTGTAAGGCTTTCTTGAATCAGCTTCGACAAACCAGTGATTTTCTAGTGATTTTACAACTAATTCGGCCAATGTCCTGGGCATTGGAACCGTAGAGGGTTTGATGTATGTATCGTAAATCTCTTGAATGTTCATAAGAAAACAGAAGATTTAGTTTGTGAAACTAAAACATAAAAGTAAAGAATTTCCAATAACTATAAGAATTCTCTTGATTAGTTATTGTTTTTATCATTATTTTTGTAAGTTTGGGTTGTATTTAAACTTTGTTGTTGTTAAGTTGCCTTAGCAAGAAGTTTTTAGCGACGATAAAAGGTTTTAGCAAGATTTTTTTATAAAGAGGAAGTATATTGATGGATTTCGCCTGTTCTTATTTGTTCTTGCTTTCTTTTTAGCCATTCCGCCTGTCTTTTTTCTGATTTGTCTTCGGAATCTATGTTGTTTAAAAGTTTTTGTAATTCTCCTGGCTTTAATCTTCTAAATTCCTTTAATTCTTGTGTTGTTGGATGATAGGTTGCTTCCATAAAATCACTTTCTCTTTCAAGTATTAGGGTTTCACCGTCTTTTTGGAAGATATAAGCTAAAATTCCAGAGGTTTTGTGAATATAAAAATCTGCTTTTACCATGTTGTTTAAAGGATGGTGTTATTTATAAGGATTGTTGTGTTTGATTAAAGGTTTTAGTCAAAAAGAGGTGGTGTTTAAGGGTGTTTAAATGAGCTGTTTAGGTTTGAAAAGAGGTGTTTGTTCACTTAAACAGGCTGTTTTTTCGTGTTTTTTTCTTGTTTTTCTTGTTTTTCCTTTATTTTTATCGTCGTGATTTTTATTGTTTTGTCGAGGGAGAGAAAGATTTATAAAGATGTTTTGTGTAAAAATTGTATGTTTGGGTGGCTTTTTGGGAGAAAAAAAGAGATTGAAAGAATTGAAGAGCAAACACGACAAAGTTTTGAAGCTGTTAAACAGGACTTAAACAAGACAGGTGATTGGCTTAAACACCTCAATAATAGGGATGAGGGGCTTAAACATGAGCTTAATGTGTTAAAAGAAGAATTATCGTCGATGAGAGATGACTTAGAAGGAGTAAAAAATGCTTTGATTTTTTCAAATATTTCTGCTTCGCGTAGAAAAATTAAACAAGGCAAACAGCTGTTTATTGAACAAGCGGGTGTTCAAGCTGTTCAAAATGGTGTTCAAACAGCTGTTCAAACAGCAGATTTGCACCAATTATCCGTGATGGAAAGAGCGATAGTGTGGATACTTTTGAATAGTGACATGAAGCTGAGTTATGATGATCTTGCAGCTATGACTGGAAAATCAAGAGCTACTGTGCGTGGGCAGGTTAATAGCATCAAAAAAAAGATTGAAGATTTGATTAGTGAAAATATGGAAAGTGGAGGTAAAAAAAGGCTATATATTGAGGAAAATATAAAGAATAAAGTGTTAAAAAACGCAAAAGTGAGGGTTGGAAAGAGTAAAAAAAGCAGAAAAAGTGAATAAAACGAACTTTTTCCTAGTTATTTAGGGGTGAAAAAGGAAAAAGTGAGAGTTAGAGTATAGAGAAAATAGCTGTTTTTTAGGGAAAATAGCTAAATAATGAGCGAATAAGTAAAAGAGAGCAAAAATAAGCTAGAAATAAGTGAGAAAAAATAACTGAATTGAGTAAAAGAGAGAGATTGTGCGAACATGTTAAATATTAGCTTTATAAGCCCTGTAAATGCTAGATTTTGGGGAATTGGCTCAGAATTAAGAGAAAAGTTGATAAAGAATTGAATAAATAGTTAGAAATAGATGTAGTTATTCGGTATATCGGAGATGGTTAGGTATTGTTAGTTATTATTGGTTTGTTGTTAAATTCCTCTTAATTGAAGAATTGTGTCGAGAGAGGCTATTTTTGTAAGATCTTGGCTTATTTTAAGTATTATTTGTTTGTTATTTTTACGTATTTTCTCTATAGGAATTCCTTTATTTATTAGTCTAGAAATGTAGTCCCTAATTGATGATTCACTTAGTTTGAGTCTGTGTGCTATGTGTTTATAAGTTGTTTCTGGTTGGGTCTGTTCTAGTTGATATAAAGTTGAAAATATTGCCATTTCCTGGTTTGTCAGACGCTTGAATTTAAGACGTATTTCTTTCTTAATATTATCGAGGGATTCTAAGATTTTTGTGGCTTGTTCAAATGTTGGTTTTTGTTGTTTTTCTTGTTGAATTAAGTAATTTTGTGTTGAAATGTCTGTCTGTTGGTTTGTCTGTCTGTCTGTTGGAACCCCTTCATTTCCTGTGGAAATATCTAAATTTTGGGGTTTTAACCCCTCTGCTTCCTGTCGAAGTGTTGGAATATGTGTCGAAGTTGTTGTTTTTACGGGCGTTTGTGTCGAATTGATTTTTGTAGAATCTAACTGATTTTCTATGTTTTTTAGTTGCATTTTTATTGATTCTAACTCTGTTTTTAAAGCTAAAATATCTTGTTTTACCCTCGTAAATGCCTCTTTAATTTCATTCATTTTGTTTTGAGGGGGTTATTTTATTTAAGAATTATTGTCTTTGTTTATATGCTTGATAGGCTTTGTTTGTTAGTCTCCACCTAATTCTTCTTGTGAATTGTTTGCCTTGTGGGTTCTTTTTTATAGGTACTACAATTCCTTTTTTCTCTGTTTCGTGCATCAATAATTTCATGAATTCTTCATCTCTTGCTATCTCTTGAGCTATGTGTGCTGTAAAAGCTGATTTTGGAAAGATTTGATAAAGATAACTGAGTGCTTGTTCTATTATCTTCTCTTTTTTAGTATTTGATATTCTAGGCATATAGTGGTTATTCGGTATGAGTTTATATATTTTTGTGTATAATAAAAATTAAATAACAAGTTGTGTTCTTTATATTATGATGGATG
>JAFGOT010000039.1 GCA_016926395.1 Candidatus Woesearchaeota archaeon | reverse complement strand
GTGTTTTTTCTTAATTTTTAGCAATTCTTCTTTTATTGATTCTTCGCAATCAACCGGAATAACATATGCATAGAAAGAAGATTTTTTATCAACAAGTTTAAAATAGCCTTTTTTTTCTAATTTTGTTCTCATTTTGTATATGCGTTAAATGTGGAAGAAATCATTTCTTGGATGTCGTGTTTAGGTTCCCAACCAAGAATGTTTTTTGCTTTATCATTTGAAGCTATTAGTTTAGCAGGATCGCCTGAACGTCTTTGTCCGCTCTTTAAGGGAATTATTTTTTTAGTAATGTCTTGAGTGGCATTTACTAATTCCTTAACACTAAAGCCTTTATTGCTACCTAGGTTGATTATGTGGTTGCCTTTGACATTTAATGCTTTAATGTGAGCATCAACTAAATCTAATACGTGGATATAATCTCTAATACAAGTACCATCCGGAGTGTTATAATCTTCTCCAAAAATAGTGAGTTCTTTTCTTTTTCCAGTAATTACTTCCATAATTATTGGTAGGATGTTTTTTGCTTCGGGATCAATATATTTTAAACCACCATCGCCTGCAACATTAAAATAACGTAGAGCAATAAAATTAATTCCATGGATTTTATTATACCATTTCATAATATTTTCAATTTCAAGTTTTGTAAAACCATAGTAATTTATTGGTTCTGTTTTTGTTTCTTCATTGACTATTTCTGTTTTGGGCATTCCATAAGTTGCTGCAGTAGATGAGAAAATTATTTTAGGAACATTAAACTTAACCATTGAATCTAGAATATTTATTGATCCAATAATATTTTGAGAATACTTTGGCGCGTCAATCATTGATTCTTCTACTGCTTTGTAAGCTGCAAAATGAATAACTGCATCAAATTTATTGTTTGAAAAAATTTCTTGAACAAAAAGTTTGTCTGTTAGATCTCCAATGAAAAGTTTAGCTTGCTTATCAACTAATTCTTTTTTACCTTTGGAAAGATTATCGATTACGATTACGTTGTGTTTGAGTTTAATTAATTCTTTAACTGCGATGCTGCCGATATAGCCAGCACCGCCAGCAATTAATATGTTCATAGTAGAATTCCTCTAATTTAAGGATGTTTTGGTCCTTTTGGTTCTTCAACAGTAACTTTTGGACCGTTTGATTTGGAAATTTCTTTTTGTTTTTCTTTTAATTCTGCAATATCTTCTTCTTTAGTTGGAATGTATGTGTTCTTTACTAGTTTGATTTTTTGGTCTTTCATTGAATCTCTGATTTTTTTACAGAAATCAAGAGCGCCTTGATAGTATGATCTAACAGGATCTTTATCATTGTGATCTAGAACATCAATTATTTTATCAGCTCCATTAGGGTCTCGAATAAGATTTTTTAGAGCATTAGCTTTTGTTTTGAAAAGTTCGGATTCTGTTTTTTCAAAATTTTTAAGTTGAAGTTCAAACTTAGTAATTATTTCATCAAGTTTATTAAAATCAATTTTGTTTGTCCCAACGCCAATATTTGAAAACTCATTATACCATTCAGCAGGTATTCTAAGTTTATCTCTAATACTTAACTCTCCACCGTGATATTTGTTATAGACTCGTCCAACAACAAAATTTAACGCTTTGGATTTGTCTTCAATAGAGTTTATGAAATCTTCAATTGTTTCTTCTTTATGTTTTGGCTGTGTTGCTTGTTCTTTTGTTGATGATGTGGTCATGTGTTTTTCACTAAACAAACCAAATACGATTGCAACATAAATTAAAGATATGATTAGATTGATGCCTGTTAATAGTTCAACGTTAATATTACCAAAAACTGTTGAGCCTGTTCCAATAAAATAGAATGCGCCAACAATTATTATCGGAATAAACCAGAATACTTTATTTCTTTGAGCATAATTTTCATGCATTGTTAAGGAAACTAAGATTGTCAGTATTGTTGGGAAGAAGCCTGCTACAACCAAAAATACTTGTTCGCCGCTTAAGCCTGCTGTAACAAGGATTAAACCTAAAAGAACGAGCAAAAACATTCCACTTAGAACTTCAAATTTATCTATTGTTTTTCTCTTAACTTCTGTCATTAGACTCTATTTCGTCATTTTTATTTTATAAATGTTTCGCGTGGTTATTTTATTCACTACTGTACGTACTTGCGCTGAATTGTATTATAAAGCTAATTTAAGAAGTTTTAAGCAATTACCTTTTTAGTTGATTTACTAAGGACAAGCTTTATAAATCAAACATTGTTTCTTGGCGTTACTATGGCAAAACTAATTAGAGCTGGTGCATGGCGACGACTTGAACGTCCATACACTCGGAAATCTAAATACCGATCCAAAGCTTTTATACGAGCAGTTCCTACTAATAAAGTTGTTAAACACGAAATGGGCGAATTGTCAAAACCTTTTCCAATCGTAGTTACTTTGAATAGCGCAGTAGATATTCAATTAAGACACAATTCATTAGAATCTGCACGTAAATCAGCAAACAGATTATTAGAAACAAGACTTGGGAAAAAAGGTTACAAACTAAAATTCCGAGTATATCCACACCACATTCTACGGAATAACCCACTTGCATCTGGTGCAGGGGCAGACCGTATGAGTACTGGTATGAAAATGAGTTTCGGTAAAGCTGTTGGTATTGCAGCACGAGTGCACAAAGGACAACCAATTTTAGAAGTTGGATGTCAAGAAAAAGATATTGCAACAGCAAAACTGGCATTAACTCGAGCACGACACAAATTCCCTTCTGGTGGATTCTTAGAAGTGCAACCAAATCCTATGTTTAAAGCATAGATTTGTATTTTTTATTTATTTTTATTTAATTCTTCATTCTTTCGTGACAATAAACATTTTTAAACTAGATTTTTGTATACTTACATAATATGATTAATTTAGGGGGGGTTGGCGAGTATTTAGCACTGCATCCTTATTTGTATGCTGCTGCAATTTTTGTATTAGCAATAATAATCGCTGAGTTCTTATTGTACTTCTTTAAACACTTCGTTGAAAAATTAGTTAAAAAAACAAAAACAAAATTAGATAATCAGATAGTTTTTAGAATAGAACATCCTATAATCATAATCGTAATTTTAATTGGTCTTCTTCTGGCTACAAGACAAATAATAACTTCCGCTTATTTCTTTGAAAACTTAATAATCACCATAATTGTGTTTGTGGTCTCTTATATGTTTACAGGCGTGGCAAATATTTTAATAACATATTGGCAAAAAGTAAGAGTTTCAGGAGAATCAAATAGTGCTTTTCATGATGAAGTTTTGCCTTTGATGAAAAGTCTGATTAAAATAGTTATTTCTATAATTGCAATAATTGTTGTTTTGCAAGTTTGGGGAGTTCAAGTTGGAACTTTGATTGCATCCATTGGTATTGTGGGAATTATCTTGGGTTTTGCATTTCAAGATACGATGAAAAACATTTTTGGAGGAATTGCTTTAATAAGTGATAACTCAATAAAAAAGCATGATGTTATACAACTAGACACTGGAGAAGTTGGTGAAGTAATTGAAATGAGTTTACGATCAACTAAATTAAAAACACTTGATAATGATTATTTGATGGTTCCAAATGGAACTTTAGCAAATTCGCGTTTCATAAACTTTGCACTTCCTACTGCAACCATGAGAATTAGTGTTTTTGTTAGTGTCGCTTATGGAACTGACCCTCATTTGGTAAAAACTGTTTTATTAGAAACTCTAAAAGGCAGGAATGATATTTTGTCTTTACCAAGAAGAGAAGTTAGATTCTTAAAAATGGGCGATTTTTCTATGGACTTTGAATTGTTGTTTTATATCAGAAATTACAAAGAAAGATTCACAATTATTGATTCTGTGACAACAGATGTTTATCTAGCTTTAGAACGGTATGGAATTGAAATTCCTTTCCCAACAAGAACTGTTTATACCTCTTCAAAAAATTCTTCTCCAAAAGAAGAGATAAAAAAGAGAAAAGACTTGGCTGCAAGGCGTGCACTAGAACGAGAAATACAATTGGATAAGGCTAAAGAAGAATCAGATTTAAACAAATCAAAAAGTAAAACAAAAAAATAAATTTATTCAAGAACGATTTCTTCTTCTTCAAGCATACGTTTCATAATTCTTTTGAAAGCTATAACGTGAGTTTCCATTTTATCGAGATATTCAACCATTTTATCTTGAGGTAAATGTTCCCAATCTTCTTTAGTTGCAAGAATGGTTTTCCAATCACGAATTAAATAAAATAATGTTTCAACTTCGTTTCCTTCTTCAAGTTCTTCATCTTTTAAGAATTTATTTCGATGTTCGTTAATTATTAGTCTAGCTTCTTCTAATTCGCCATTCTTTGCCTTTTCCATAGCATCTTTTATTGTTTTGTGAAAAAAACCCATTTTAAGTTCACCTATCATCTATTTTTTTAAGAATTAGTATTTAAATTTCTCTATATATCTCTAAAATATTAATAATGTTTAAAAATGAGCTATTGTTACAATTTAGTATAATGTTACCAGATAAAGTAATAAAGAAACAATTCAAAGAAAAAGCATCCTTAGAGCCTGAGAAGTACTACGCAACAGATGTTCTAAAACGTGAAGGTTTTAAAAGACGACAATGTAGTGCTTGCGCCACTTATTTTTGGACTGTGAATGATGACCAAGAAGTATGTGGAGATGCTTCCTGTCAAGGAGGATTTAATTTCTTAGATGACAATCCGGCAACAATAAAACTATCTTACACCCAGGTTTGGGACAACTTTAAAGATCAATTCTCAAAAGACGGTTATCTTCCAATAAGTAGATTTCCTGTAATTGCAAGATGGAATCCTACAATGGACTTTACAATTGCAAGTATTGCTGCATTTCAACCTTTTGTGGTTAGTGGGGAAGCTAAACCTCCTGCAAAAAAATTAGTCATTCCTCAATTCTGTTTGAGATTTGGAGATGTAGATAATGTTGGAATAACTATGAGTCATTTGACTGGATTTGTTATGATCGGACAACACCAATTTGTATCGCCAAATGAATGGGATCAAAATAAGGCCTTTGAAGAAATAATGAAGTGGCTTACTGTTGGTCTTGGACTTCCAAAAAAAGAAATTACTTTTCATGAAGACGCATGGGCTGGAGGAGGAAACTTTGGACCTTGTATGGAATATTTCTCACGAGGAGTTGAACTTGGAAATCAAGTATATATGATGTTTGAACAAGATGATGAAGCACAAGGTGGTTTTAAAGATTTATCTCTAAAAGTTCTTGATATGGGAATGGGGATGGAAAGAAACGCTTGGTTTAGTCAAGGAACGCCAACGATTTATGATGCTACTTTTCCATATGTTGTTGATCGATTAGTTGATCTAACAGGTGTTGAAAAAGATGAAGATTTTATTCGAAGTTATATGCCTCATGGTGCTTACTTAAATTTAGATGAAGTTGAAGACATATCTCAAGCTTGGGAAGATGTGGCTAAAAAAATGAATGTAAGCGTTGAAGTTCTAAGAGAAAAACTTGAACCAATGACTGCAATTTATTCAATAGCGGAGCACTCTCGATCCCTACTTTTAGCATTAAGTGATGGTGGTCTTCCAAGTAATGTTGGTGGCGGTTATAATCTGCGAGTAATTTTACGTAGAGCGTTGTCATTTATAGAGAAATTTAATTGGGATGTTGATTTATTTGAAGTATGCAGGTGGCATGCTGAAGAATTAAGTGATTTATTTCCTGAACTAGAAGATGCACTTCCTGACGTAGAAAAAATATTAGCATCGGAAAAAAGAAAATTTATCGAAGGAAGAAAACGAAACAAACAACAAATAACTCAAGTTCTAAAAAAAGGTCTCCCAAGTATTGATGACTTAATCAAATTTTATGATAGTCAAGGAATAACGCCTGAAGAATTTGTTAAAGCTGCAAAAGAGTTAGGACTAAAATTAGTCATTCCTGATAATTTCTATGCTTTAGTAGCAGAGAAACATGAATCTACTGAACAAGCAACTGCAACAAGAAAAACAGATAAACTTCCAGTAGATGAAACACTTCCAAAAACAGAAATTTTGTATTATGATGATTGGAATTTGGATGAATTTAAAGCAAAAATATTGCAAGTAATTCCTGGACGAGATGAAAAAAGTAAATACTTAATTTTTGATAAAACCGCATTTTATCCGACAAGTGGAGGTCAACTTCATGATTTAGGATTAATTAATGCACCTGGTAATGGTGTTTGTTGTGTTCCTCTTTTGGATTGTATAAAACAAAATGGTTATGTTCTTCATTTAGTTGAAGGTGTTGACTTTAAAGTAGGTGATGAGATTAAAGGCGAAATAAATATGGTTCGTCGAAAACAGTTAACTCAACACCATACTGCAACACATATTATTAATGGGGCTGCAAAAGCGATTTTAGGTAATCATATTTGGCAAGCAGGTGCAAGTAAAACTTTAGAGAAAGGACGGCTTGATATAACTCACTATGAAGCTTTAACTGATGAAGAAATGAGATTAATTGAAGATAAAGCAAACGAGATTATTGAAGCAGATCTTCTGGTGAAAAAAGAACTCTTACCACGAGATGAAGCTGAACGACGATATGGTTTTAGATTATATCAAGGAGGGGCAGTTCCTGGACAAGAAATAAGAGTTGTAGCAATTGAAGGTTTTGATATTGAAGCTTGTGGCGGAACTCATTTAAACTCAACTGCTGAGGCTGAATCTATAAAACTTCTAAAAAGCACAAAAGTTCAAGATGGAATTGTACGAATAGAATTCACTGCCGGAAATGCGGCAAAAGCTGAGAGTGGAAAGGTTGAAGATATAGTTGCTGAAGCTGGAAACTTACTTGACTGTGCATCGCCATTAATTCCTGGGCGTTGTGAAGAACTCTTCACCAAATGGAAACAAGCTAAGAAGAAAAAATTAGAATTGGCTGACTTTGATTTGAAAAGTGAAGAGGTGTTTGAAGGTGATGTTCTTGTTGAAGCAGCAAGAATTCTAAAAACACAACCTGAACATGTTGTTAAAACAATAAAGAAATTCCAAGAACAATTAAACCAGTTCAAAGAGTCTCTTTAATTTTTTTATTTTTTGTAATTTGTGAATATATATTGTTTTCTTTATCACAGTTCAACAAAGTTTTTAAATTAGAGATTGGATTGTTTCTTTATTATGGGTGTAATTAGTGCGTTTTTGCTGGGTTTAGTAGCTTCTTTTACGCCTTGCGTGATTATTTTACTACCTGCTTTAGTTTACCGATTTTCAGGAGAAAATTTTTCTTGGAAAGCAATAGCTGGATTTACAGGTGTATTTGTAACTGTATTTTTTATTATTGCACAGTTTTTCTCTTACTTATTTTCTTCATCAATAAAATTCGGATTTCATCTAGGTATAGGAATATTCTTTATTTTTTTAGGAGTTTTAGCTTTAATGAATAAAATTAATCCATTAAATTTTCCTGTGATAAAAAACCCTTATTTATTTGGTTTAATATTTGCATTGATAGTTGCAGCAAATCCTTGTTCTTTTGCATATTTAGGAGTAATTCTTGCAAGTGGAGGATTTATGGTATTTGACTTAATAGCATTTTCATTAGCCCTTCTTGTACCTGCACTTTTATTTGCAATATTTGGAAACTCTTTACTTAAATATACAAAGAAAACTGCTAAATTGACAGAAGGAATATCTTATTTGATGAATCTATTGTTGATTGCAATGGGAGTATATTTGATTTTCAAAATTAAAATGTTTGGATTTGGTGATTCAATTGCTGCTGCAATCTTAATACTATTATCTTTTTATGTGCTTCTTAAATCAACATTTTTCTTTAGCCATAAAATTGACTGGAAACGAGTATTGTTATTAATTGCATTAATAGGGATTTTGGTTGCTAGTATAATTCACTGTAATTATTATACTCGTATGCAAGTAGACGAGCAATTAGAATATAATTATTTAAATGGATATGTTGCTCAGCCAACTTGTAGTGATGATGTCATGGATTGTGAAACTTGCACTAGATGTATTGTGGTGTTTGGAATAACTGCTATGATTGGCGGACTTGGAATATTCTTGATAAGTAGAAGTAAACAAAAAATAAACTAATATTTATTGAAAGTAAAAATTTTCCTCAGCAATCATTTCATTTTCGTAGAACTCAATTTTGTTCTCTACTTTTTCAATAAAATCTTCTTCTGTTAAAGCAAATAATGGAGAAATCTCAGCAAAATCTATGTGATCAACAATTTCTTTGTCAAATCCAGCTTTTAACATCCACTTCTTAGCTTTACGGTTCATGAGAAGACGTGCAGTTAAAGGACTATCAACCCCTTCTGCGTTTTTAACAGGAGCAAAAATATCTTCTCTTAAATCTTCAATAATAGAAATATTTTTTGTTAAAGGCATTACATCAAAAACAAACGTTTCAAACTTGTATCCATTTGGACTATCTGGTTGAAATAATTCTCCTGATTCTGAAATGAATGGGATTTTTTTAAATGCAACAACATATTCTAATAAGTTATCTTTGAGAATTTGTTCTATGAAATCTCTTTTAATTATTAAGATGTTTAAGTTAGCTAAATTAAGTAATAAATCGTTTTCTTCATTCTTTTCGTGAGTTAATTCTTCGGAAATATTACTGTATTCTAAAACTTGTGTAATTCCATTAACATTGCAAATTAAACCGACTTTTTCTTCAGGATTTGTTTTTTTAACGACTTTTATACTATAATCTGAATTTCTTTCTTTAACAAGACCGATATGAGCTGGATCAAAAATTTCAACTAAAGGATTATCAACGTTCACAAATGAGAAAAATTCTATGTTATTTTTTTTGGCATGGTCTAATATTCCATTTTCTTTCAGGGCTGAATAAACTCCTCCAGTCCCGTTTGGATTCGTGAATATTTCACTTTTAGTTTTCAAGAAAAACTTTCCTTCTTTATTTATTGCGGGAAGCATTTTTTGAACAAAAAAATGAATTTGTTTTTTGTCTAAGCCAAAATAATTATTTTCTTCAAAAAACTCCTTTGTTTGAGCATTATTAGCTACGCTTGTCATCATATACCATTGAAGGTTAACATCGTACTTTTTTTGATTAGCAAGAATTTGTTCAGCGAATAATTGGAATAAAGTTTTATTTTCTACAGGACTTATTGGAAAACAACCTTTAGGTCCTTCAAAGCCAAGTCTTGAACCTTGACCACCTGCAACCATTAAACAAGCAACTTTTCCTTCTTTAAGAGTTGTTACTCCTTGTTCATAAGTGGATTTCTCAGATTTCATTATTTTTTCTTTTTTAATAGAATTAGGCGCAGAAATACTTTTAGGATCAGGGTTAGCTTTTTCTTTTTTGCTAGTTAGTTTTTTTAAACTTTCAATCTCATCAAAATCTATTTCGTTAACTTGCTTTAGTAAACTTTCCCGTTCTTCTTTAGAAAGTTCATCCCAAAACTGAAATATATGTTCTTGACCAAATTTACTTGCTTTTTCAAATGCTTCTTTATAATCCATGAATCCAACCCTTGTAACTGTTGGTTTAGTGATTTTTACTTATAAACATTTCGGAATTCTTTTGTTTTAAGCCTTCTATCGGTCTTTATTTGTGTTGTTTTTATTAACGCAAGATTTATTAACTTATAAAATAATAAATACTTTAGGGGGGTCAAATTAACTACTGTTTAGTTAGTTTTTAGTCCTTTCGAAGGTGATTAAAATATTAACCTACGAAGATGAATTGGAAAAAGAACTTTCAAAACCTGATTACTTGGAAGTTGAGGTTTCGCCAATAGTTTCTTTGCAAAAATTAGAAGATGCGCATCTATTTCCACGTGATCAAGAATTATATAGAAATGAGGATTTATCTGAACTGTTCTTTTTGGTTTTTTGAGTTGTGGGCTGCAATTTTGCAGCCTTTGATTGAATAAGTTTTTAAATTATTTATGATTTGGTTTTTTCTATGATTTTAACAAAACAAGATGTTTTAGATAATATTAATTTATTTAAACAAACTATTTTTGTATATCCTACGGATAGTATTTATGGAATTGGTTGTGACGCTACTAACTATGATATAATTTCAAAACTTAGAACTATAAAGCACAGAGATGAGAAACCTTTTTCCATAATTGCACCTTCAATTGACTGGGTTAAAGAACATTTTGTCTTAAATGAAATTGAACTTGAAATTGTTAATCAATTTGGGAATTGGATTGATGTTGATGGTGTTCTTAAACCATTTACTATTCTTCTCACCCCAAAAGATATTAATTTTTTACCTGAGAATTTAACTTTTGGTCTTTCTAAGGTTGGAGTTAGAATTCCTAAACATTGGATTAGTGATATTGTCTCTAAGATTGGTTTTCCTATTGTGACAACAAGTGTTAATGTTTCTGGAAAAGTTCATATGACTTCAACTGATGATATTGATAAGGACATAGATGAGAAACTTGATTTTATAATTGATGATGGGATGCTAAATGGAAGTCCTTCAACGATATTAACTGTGGATGAAAATAAAAAAATAGTTTATCTGAAAAGATAAACTTATTCTAGAACTGCTTTTGGAGATGTTATCTCAACAAAAGTTGGTTGTTCTGTTGACCCAAAATTTCCACCTAAGAAAACAATTTGGCTTTCTTTATTTAGAAGCGAATCTTCTTTTGTTAAATGCTCTAGCGTTTCTTTGATGAACTTATCTGTATTATCAACATGTTCGCCATAAAAATGTCCATAAATACCGTATCTTAATCCTAGTTCTCTCATGACTTTTTTATTAAAACACATTGCATAAACAGGAACTTTAGGTCTAAATGAACTGATATTTCTAGCTGTACTACCTTTAATAGTGTCGATAACAATTGCTTCAATAGGAAGATGAAGTGTTGCTCTAACTGCAGCTTTTATTAAATATGTGGAGGTGTTAAATATTTCTGGTATTGCAGCTTTTTTGTAGCCTGATAATTGAGTTTCAACTTCCTGAGCAATGCTTGCCATTGTTTTAACAGCTTCAAGAGGATACTTGCCATATGCAGTCTCACCACTAAGCATGACTGCGTCAGTTCCATCCATGATTGCATTAGCTACATCGCTAACTTCAGCACGAGTAGGACGTGGATTTTTAATCATTGTATGAAGCATTTGAGTTGCTGTGATTACAATTTTTCTTTTTGCAATAGCTTTTTTAATCAAAGACTTTTGAATCTGGGGAATTTTAACAGCGGGTATTTCTATTCCTAAGTCTCCTCTAGCAACCATTATGCCTTCACAGTGATCTAGAATTTCATCAATATTATCAACACCTTCTTGATTTTCAATCTTTGCAATAAGTTTAATTGAACTATTGTGTTTATCAAGAATTTCTTGAATATCTAATAAATCTTGTTTGTTTCGAACAAAAGAATGTGCGATGAAATCAATTTCGTTTTCTATTGCAAACATAACATAATCTCTATCTTTATCTGTTAAACTAGGAAGAGAAATGTGTGTTCCTGGTATATTAACGCTTTTTCTACCATCAATAGTTCCGTCATTTAAAACTTCACAAAACAATTTGTCTTCTCTTTTATCTTTAACTTTAAGAGCAATATCGCCATCATCAATTAAAATTGTGGAATCAATAGGGACATCATTTACAATATTATCGTATGAAAAATAGAGTTTTTCAGATGTTGAAGTTCGATTTGGACTTCCTTTAACCTGAACTATGTTTCCTTTTTTTAGCTGAATTGGTTCATCTCCTTTTGTAGTTCTTATTTCAGGACCTTTAGTGTCTAATAATAGGGGGATTTTTTCACTGACATTTCTAACGCTTTTAATGATTTTAAGTGAATCTTCATGAGTTTGGTGAGCAGTATTAAGTCTTACAACATTCATACCATTATCATATAATTCTCTAATAAATTCTTCTTCGCAATGCAAATCAGAAATTGTTGCTACTATTTTTGTTTGTTTTTTAACTGTAGGTTGATTCATTTTCTTTATACCTTAATAAAATTCCAAATAAGTTATTTAATCATCATACGTTTGAAGAAAAGGTTTTGAGCTGAGAAGAATAAACAGCTCTAACCTATGTTATTTGGGGAGTTCTCTGGAATCAAAGACCCTTTAAAAATCTAACGTTTCCAATTAATTGTTATTAACTCTCTTGATGAAGTTGATAACCTTTTCAAACCTGTTTTTCTCATAACAAAGTCATCTTCAATTCTAACACTCATTTCCTTACTATATAATCCTGGTTCTATTGCAATGCAAGTATTTACTTTTACAGCATCATTTGGAAGCATAGGGTGTTCGTGAACTTCAATTCCAATACCATGGCCTAAAGCATGAACCATCTTAAATGGGAAGGTCATTTTTTTATTTGGTTTAGATTCTTTTTCAACTTTTAATTGACCATCAAGAACTAATTTGTAGAAATCTTTTTCTTTTTCAGTTGGTTTTCCTAAAAATATTGTTCTAGAAATATCTGTACATAAGTTATCATAAACTATTCCAAAATCAATTATACAAAAACCTTTTTTTAATTTACTTCCTTTTTTAGGATAATAATGAGGATTTGAAGCATCGGGTCCCGTGGCTATTAATGGTTCAAATGATGTTTTAACATCTCGTTTTAAACATTCCATTTTAAGAAATCGAATTGCTTCTTGCTCATATGTCATGTTAGAAATATTTTTAATAAGCAACCCGATAATCTCTTCTGTAATTTTGATTCCTTTTTTTAAACTTTGAATTTCTTTTTCTGATTTTATTGATCTGATTTTTTCTAAATCTTCGGTGATGTCTTTAAATTTAGCTCCTTTTGGAATTGATTTTTTGAATAATTCAAGACCTCTTTTGGTTAATTTTAAATCGTGAGTTCCTATTATCTTTGTTTTTTCTTTGTGGAGAATGGATTTTATTTTTTCAAAATCAATGTGCTCGATGATTATGTCATTTCTTTTTGGTATTTGTTCTAGGCTTGAAATAAATAGCATTGGCTTTTTTCTTTTAAACAGAATTAGGATTCCAATATCAATTTTAATGCTTGTGAAGTATTCAATCATATTTTCGGTTGTGTGTTCTGTTTTTAGAAATAAACAAACGTCTGTTTTTGGTAATGCTTTCATACACTATTGTTTGTTAAAGAAGTTTAAATAAGTTACTAAATTATTCTAGGTTTGTTTCATCGCCTGTTTCACAGATGTGCTTAAAACCAGTTTCTTTATCATTCTCAATAAGATATGAGCTTCGACCTTCAACTCTTTTATTTTCGTTTTCAGTAAATCCTAAGAGCTTCTCTGGTGTTGGCTTGCTATGAGTTATTTTATTGACTGAATTATTTTTTACTTCATCAAAAAATTTATCAAAATCAATCCACGTGTTCCAAATGCCTTCTTTTTTGAAAGACTTTTTCGCAAATAAAACAACACGTGAAGGTTTGTGTTCTGCGATAAGCTCATAATTTTCTAAAAAGGGACTGATTGTCTTAGCAAAATTAATTACTTCACTATGATCTGGCATGCAATCTCTATTTAATCGACCTTGACTAGCGCCAACATGCATGTAACCTTTAACTTCAACAAAGTCAACATCTGAACGTTTTATAAAATTAGCATAATTCTCAGGCTCGATGTCATTTAGTGTTTTAATCATCGTTATACGCATCGCAGTTCTTCCTTTCTTCTTTGCCATATAATCTAAACTATTATTAAATCGCTCCCAATAATCGCTATTTAATGGTCTATCAATTTCTTTTAGAAGTTCTTTGTTAGGTGCATCGACTGATAAGTATAATTGAGTTATTTCTTTTAAATTTTTAATTTCTTTATCGTGTTGAGAGTTGGTGACTAAAAATGTAGATATTTTTCTCTCATGAAATAAATCGATTAACTCGTTAATTTTAGGATATTGGATTGGCTCACCATTAAGAGATAGAGCTACGTTTTTAACATCTTGGGATTGTTTGTAGGCTTGAGGATTTGCTTTTTCATTTCCTTTGAAACCTTCAAGAAGTTTTTTCTGAGCATGAAGAGAACCTTCTAAAATAAATTCAGGATCATCTATGGCCCATTTCCATTCTTTAGAAGTTGGTGCTTTGTAATCTCTCCAGCAAAAAATACATCGATTAGAGCAAGAAAAAGAAGTTGTCATTTGAAGACATTGATGTGACATTATTCCATAAAATTTAAGCTTATAACAACCACCCATTCCTTTAATCATATTTTTCGTCCAACCACAAACCTTTACACCGCTGTGGCTACCTACGATGCGATATTGTTGTTTTTCGAATAAAGCTATAGCTTCTGGAGTTAACATAGAAATAAAAAGAAAAAAGCTTCATTTTAAAAGCTTGTGATATTGTTATTCTTTTGTTGGTTTTTCTTCATCAGAAAGCTTTTCAGCTACATTTCTTACGATAGAAACGACATTACTTCTTGGAAGAAGGCGTGGCAGGAACGCTAATAGTTTGTTTTTAAAACCAGGAATAACTATTGCTTTTTTCTTAAGCATACCTTCATATCCTATTACTGCTACTTCTTCAGCTGACATAAGGTTTCTACTTAACATTTTTGCTTTTTCTCCACGTGCAGTTTTTGTGAAATTAGTTTCAGTTGGTCCTGGACAAAGAGCTGTAACACTAACTCCTGTTCCTTTTAACTCATTGTTTATTGCCTCTGAGAATGCAAGAACATAATTTTTAGTAGCATAATATACCGACATTAAAGGACCAGGAATAAAACTTGCAACGGATGCAACATTCATTATGTGTCCTCGACCTTCAGCTATCATATCTGGAAGAAATGCTTTGCTAAGTTCAGTTACAACTTTAACATTAAGATCAATCATCTTAAGTTCACGTTCTATGTCTGTATCTCTAAATAATCCGTATAAACCAAATCCTGCATTGTTAATAACATATTTTACAGATAAATTTTGTTCTCTAACCCGAGTCACGATTTTTTTTACACTATCTGGTTTGGTTAAATCAACGCTGAATGCAACAACTTTAATTTTAAATTGAGTTTCCAGTTCTTTTTTGACTTCAGATAGTTTTCTACTGTTCTGACCAATAATTATTAGATTTCCTTTACGAGAAGCGTGAATAGTTGCAAGAGAAAGTCCTATGCCGCTTGTAGCTCCAGTGATTAATGCGTATGGTTTCATAGTTACACCTTATTACTCCAAACTTAGAATTGATTCTTTATTAATGTTTAGATGCTTATAAAACATAACCTTTTTAAATAAAACTCGTATTCCTACTCTTGGACGGTCAAAGCGGCGTGGTCCTACCCGAACCCATTTCGAACTCGGAAGTCAAGCGCGCCTACGTTTTGCATTGTACTGCGC
>JAFGOT010000038.1 GCA_016926395.1 Candidatus Woesearchaeota archaeon | reverse complement strand
GGACGCTAGTCATTTTGTAATACCTTATCAGTAGTAAAGTTGTCTTCATATATAAATAGTACTGTTAATTTCTCGGAAATCTTCCGGAAATCAAATCTTTGAAGTACTCTTCACGATCAGGATGATCGCTGATCAACTTTTCTACAATGGCTAAACGAATATACGTCGAAATACTAATATCGTCTTTAGTTTCACGTTCTAACTCTGCCCATAAAGTATTAGGACAGAAAAAACTTCTTCTCTCACTTCTAAGCATACTGAAATCTTCTTCCATTGAATATCACCTAAATAATTTTAACCTGACATACTCTGATTTCTTAACGAAGTGCTCTCGGGATAACTGAGTTAACAATTTATCCTGATCTTCAGATATCCTAATAACAAGCACTTTTGTCTTAACCATAATAATTGTAAGGTCGTCATAAGAGAAGTAAGCTTAGGCTACAAAAAAATACACAAAAAAGGTAACAAAAACGGTAACCCCTGCGGTAACACAAAAAATTTAAATGAATAAATTCAAAAAACTATTATGAAATATATGTTCTTAGCAATTTTGGTTCTTTCATTAATTCTAACAGGATGTTCAAATTATTCTGAAGAACCAATTAACAATATTCAGCCAACTCAAGAAATAAACACTCAACAACAAACAAGCACTCATGAAGAAACTACAACTATTGTCGAAGAAAAGTCTGAACCAGTTTATGTTGAATACGATGAAGAAGAAGTTTTAGCAGATACAAAACCATACTTAGATGCAATAATTACAGACAATCACGATTTGCGAGTCTTAGCTGCTGAGATAAGTGAAGGTTGTTCTGATGATGAATGTCGAGCTGTAGAAATATTTGATTATGTTGTTATGAATTATGAATATATTAGTGATCCAAGAGGCGTTGAACTTATTCAATCACCACATGATACTTTAGAAGTTGGTGGTGGAGATTGTGAAGACTTAACAATTCTGTATAACAGCTTACTTGAAAACGTTGGTATTGAAACTAAACTTGTTCTAACAAAAGATCATGCTTATTCTTTAGTTTGTGGACTTGATGTCGAATCTACAAATCAATACGTTGCCGATTTATTGTATGATACAACTTGGGATGAATATTACAACGGAATTGATTATTACATTTTCGACGATATGGATTGTATTGTTGGGGATGGAGCAAACGGATACTTCTTAGGAGATGACTCAAACATAGAAAAAGAAGAAAAAATAGCAATAGACCCAATTACACTAACGATTGATTTCTTAAATTAAAAAAATGTATTACTCTCTCCGACTTTTTATTTTCTAAAATGTTAAACTTAATATCATCATGACTGAAACTAAGGTTATTGCTTTTTGTTTGACTAAGGAAGAGTTTGACTTATTGCAAAGCAAGATGAATGCTCTTGGTTATAGGTCTATGAGTGATCTTGTTAGGGATTCTTGTCTTGGTGATTTGTATGGTTTAGAATTAATAAAAGAAATTCATGAAAAGACTTGTCAGGTTAATTATTTGCAAATCTTCTCGTGAATCTCTCTTAATAATCTTTGATAGTAAATATCTTTTAACAATGCATCTCTTATGAATGCGCTCATTGTTGTGAATCCATAATATGATGCTTTTTGTTGTATGCTATCGTATTGTTCTTTGGTTACTGTTACCCTTAGTATTTTGTGTGTTTTCATGTTTGAAAATCTCCTTTTAATTCAATTGTTCTTGTTATGCTGTTTGATTCTAGGATTTGTTTTTTTCTTAGGAATTCTACTTCTCCTATGTCTCCGTTTACGAATTGAATTTCTAGTAGTTGCATTGGGCTGTTTGCTTCTGTTTGTACTACTGGTTGTGATTTTACTCCTGGAACTATTCTTTGTGGTAGAGGGTGGTGTTCGCCGTTTGAGTAGTTGTAGTGTAGACTGCTAAATACTGATGCTATTACTCCCCTCATTTTGCTTTCTGTCATTTTTGCGTAGACTGTTGTTGTGTCTACTTGTTCGTGTCCTAAGAATTCTTTTACTGCGTAAATATCTCCTGTCTTATTGTAGATTATTGAAGCCATTGTATGTCTTAAGCAGTGAAAGTAGAATTTGTGTCTGTGAACTTTTTTATCTCTGTATTCTCCATTAACTCTTTGTCGAATGTTTAGTACGTAATCTACTTCTAACAAGTTTGATTGTTTTAAGTAACTTCTAAATCGTTCGTGTAAACTCTTAGGCCTAAGATGCGTGTCAGGACTTTTATCTGAAGGTAAAAACCATTCACTACTATCTCCTATTATGTCAATCCATTTTCTTAAAGCACCTTCAATTGCTTTATCGAAGCGAACGATACGATCTTTACCATAACCTTGTCTGCTTCTGTTAGGATTCTTACTGTTACGTATGAAAATCTTTTGATCCTCAAAATCAATGTCCTTAATTTTAAGCCAACAAACTTCCCTTACTCGCAAACCACACATTAATGCTAAGAAACAAGCAATACCATCTTTTGGCCTATCAATAGCATCAAATATTTTGATGAGTTGTGCTTTAGTAAAATAGTGGGGAAGTTTTCCTTTCTTCTTATTCCAATTACGAACTTTTGTTTGATCAATAAGTTTCTGACTAATAGCCCACTCGTAAAGTTTCTTAAATTCTTTTTCAGTGTTAGGCTTCATCATTCCTTGAGCTATCAAGTTCTCATAAATTTCCTTTTGAAACAAACGCTTTTTTGAAAGTAAAATATTAATCTCTTCAATAAGGGCGTTTGTTGATGAGTTAAATTCTGGTTCCATTTTATTCACTTCCAATCAAGTTTTTGAATGATGGTTCTAATTTCCTCCATCATAATTAGTCCTTCAACACTATTCTTTGTTCTTCGCCTATTAGCACTAATATGCATTGCAACTTTCTGATTAATCAAGCCCCTTGCTAAACGATCTTTAATATCGGGCGGAAGTCTTGTTGCAATGAACCATCGATAAGTTGTTCCGGGATTAAGGTTATTTCTCATTAAATAATTGAATAATAATTCTTCAATCTCAGTTAATGGCCTTACTCCCTTAATGTTGCTTCTTCTACCTAAAGGCACACCTTTTTTCTTGTTAAGGTAATAACTTCTAACTTTACTAAATAATTGAATGAGCTGTTCATCCTTAACTTCAGGAATAATTTCCTTAAGATCTGCCTTGATATCATTGACTTTATCAAAAATAGAAATCTTACGACCGTTAGATCTAACTTTAGTTTGCCCAAGACGATCGTAACTCATTTTCTTTGCCCCCATACTAAAACAATAGGCTCCGATAAACAAAAACAAAACGTCGGACTTTGCAATACAAAAAAAGAAAAAACTGGCAGTGAATAATGCTCACTACAAAAAAATATACCTTTTAGCCTTTGAAAAAAGGCGTGTGTCGGGTTTTCTCGCATCTTATTAGCCTCCAACCCCAAAATACAGAAAAACGCCTAAAAACCGCATAATATCAATCGATTAGCGGTTTACACAAACACAAGAAAAAACTCGCACATTGAGTTCAAGAAGCCTGTAAAAACCCCTGAGAGAATACCCAGAACCACAGCTAAAATTAGTTGAAAGAACATAAAATTAAATTAACAAAATCATTTAAAATAAATTTAGATGCAAAAATCGAAAATAACACGAAAAGAATAAGCTTATAAACAAAATATTTTCACCGATTGCTTCTTGAAAAATGAACTAAACCATAAGGAAATTGACCAAACTAAAAAAGCATCAATAGCAGAAGGTTCTGCTGCTAGCTTAATGCTTGGATTTGGAGAACAGTATGTTGTTCCGTTTGCACTTAGATTGGGAGCTAGTAGCGGACAAATAGGATTACTTTCCTCAATACCTTCATTTTTAGGATCATTATTTCAACTACTGAGTGCTAAGATTACAGACAAGTATGAAAATAGAAAAAGAATAGTTTTAACATTCGTTTTATTGCAAGCATTAACATTCATACCATTATTTATTCTACCCGTCATAACAAAAAACTTTTGGGTATTAGCAATAATTTTCACAATATATCTTTCATTTGGAAACATCGCAGCTCCTGCATGGAGTTCATGGCTAGGTGATGTAATACCAATGAATGAAAGAAGCAAATATTTCAGTTTAAGAAACAGAATAACAATAATATTTTTGTTCTCATCAGTTTTAATTAGTGGATTAATACTTAATTTTTTAGAAGATAATATCTGGGTCGGATTTGGAATACTATTTTTAATGGCATTTATAGGTCGATTCATATCATTCATTCTTTTTTTTAAACACAAAGAGCCAACGTATCAAAGCGAAATATTTAGTAACAACGGTTTTAAAGATTTTGTTTTAGAACTGAGAAAAAATGCGTTTGGAAGATTTGTTATTTTTCGTTCATCACTATCATTTGCAGTGATGATTGCATCCCCATTTTTTGCTGTATTAATGTTGAAGGTTTTTAATTTTACATATTTGCAGTTTAGCGTAATTGTTCTAGCACCAATGATAATTAAAGCACTGACAATGACTTATTGGGGAAGACTTAGTCATCATTTTGGAAATAAAAATATACTAAGAGTAACGGCAATATTAATCGGCATAATACCTATTAATTGGTTGATTGCAACATTGCTTTTTAAAAATAACACTTTATTCATCGCAATCTTAATTATTGAAATGACCAGTGGATTTTCGTGGGCAGGGATGGAACTAACTACATTTAATTATATGTTAGATGCCTCAAGTCCAAAGCGAAGAGTAAAATTGTTTGCATATTATAATGTGATATTTAATTTTTTAATATTATTAGGTGGTTTAATAGGAAGTTTTTCAGTTATGATACTAACAAAGCAAACCAACATACTCACAGCATTAATAATAGTAATAACAACATCAGGAATACTAAGACTAATAATTGCAATAACAGCAACGCCGAAAGTCAAAGAAATACAAAACCATGAAAAAGTAGAAGATAGAAGATTATTTTACGAAATTTTAGTTCATAGACCATTAGGATTTGCAGTAAGTAGCGCAACTAGTAGCATGGCATTTATCGAAAACACAGTAAAAAAAATAACAAAGAAGAAATAAAAATTATTTTTTATTAATTAAATCAATAAACAATTTTTGTTTATACAAATCTAAAACATCTTGCGTGTCTGTTTTGATAACCATGCTGCTATTATTTTCAAACATACGAACACAATTAGAATTAGAAGTATTATTAAGCAACATGTAATGATGAGCTGGAACTCCTTTTTGTCTAGAATATTTTTTTATGAAATTAATAGTTCTTAAGAATCTAAAAAAGTTATCTTTGGGAAGACCATACATTAAATCTATTTTGTAAGGAATATTATTTTTATTTAGTAAATCAAGACCATTTTTTACTTTCTCCAAATCATATGATCGAGTTGTGTCATGCAACACACTCTCAGATATTGATTGCAGACCAAGCTCACAGAAAATGTTTAATTTTGAGTCTTTAATTATTTTAATAACATCCTCATCTATCAACTCAGGTTTTAGTTCAAAATTAATTTTGTGATCTTTTGAATATCTAGATATAATACCTAGCACGTCTTTCATCCTATTCTTCTTAAGATTGAAATTAGCATCCAAAATTGTTAAGTTTCTAAAAGTATAATTCTCAAAAAGGTATTTAATATTCTCTTCAAGATATAATAATGAAAATTCTTTATAAGCACGAGATGCATAATTACAGTAAGCACAAGTAAAAGGACAACCACGAGCGGTTTCTATACGAATTGCAGCATAGTCTTTTGGTCCTTCGTGAAATCTATATGGAAAAGGAATATCATCTAAATTTACCAAAGAATGGTTTGTTTTAGAATTTGTTAGGTTGTCAAGAACGTCTACAAACTTTTCTTCACCATCACCAATAACTAAGTAATCTGCGAAATCAAAGTAGGAATTATCAATTTCAGGACCTCCAAGAATTATTTTTATAGAAGATATTTTCTTTAAGGACAAACAAATAGTTCTAACTAACTCTGCGCTCCAAATATAAGTACTAAAACAAACAGCATCAGGTTTTTCAACCAAAATATAACTGATAACTTGAAGCTCTAAATTCTTATTAATATCATGATTTAATTTATTACCAAAAGCAAACTCTTGAATTTTAAAATTAATATCTGGATGAAACTTTTTAGCATAAGATTTAAGATAATTCAAGCCTAGTGGAAAAATAGAAGTTTGAATATTAAAACCAATCATTAATATTTTCATCTCTTTCCTCCAAGAATTTTAATAAATCAGGGTCACAATCAGTCAAAGAAACAATTTCTAAATCTTGAGATTTATCATAATCACACCAATATTTTAATTTGCAAGAAGAACAGCCATATGGTTTTTGACCTTTTCCTGTTCCGAAATAAAGATAAGAACAGTGCTCAATAGGACAAAGACAAAAAGGAACATTTTCAATTATTAGAAACTCTCTGTCAATAATGGATTGAGAGATTTTTGAGTTAATAACAGGTAAATCAGACATAGTTGGTGAAAAAAACACAACAGAATAAAAAGCTTCTGCTTTTAAATAAATAAAAGCGATTTATAAAAAGAAAACATAATATTTATTATTTTAAACATATTTTGGGTTCTGATGAAACAATCCACACTTCAAACACTTTTAAATGAAGAAGAAGTAAAAAGTGCTAAAGAAATATTGGAAAAAGAGTATGGTAGAGAATATGATATTCTTAGAGAATTTTTCTTTAGAAGAGGAGCATTAATATTTAAAAATAACCAATACAAAGCAAGTAGTTTGGAAAGCTTGGCAGATACAATTCTTAATCAACTTCCAGAAAGTAAAAAATCAATAAAACAGTTCGAGTCAATAATACTTAAAGCTGCTAAACAATACAAAAAAGAAATTAATAAATTAAATAAACAACAAAAATCATTAAACTTTGCAACAAAACATCGATTAGCACTAGAAGCAACGCTAAATAAACAAATACACCCTGAAATACGTTCAAAATCAAGAGCATATGAGGCGGTTTATTTAGGGTCACTACTTAACACATCAATAATCATAGGAATTTGGGATTCAACACATGTCAATAAATACGAAGTTCTAAGATTTGTACAAGATAAGTTTCAAAACTCAAATCAAAGTATTAAATATAAAAAACTAACAGAAACTGCAGAAAAAGTTTCAAAAAAATTTCAACATAGAATATCTACCACGACACTTGATAAAAATTATGTTAATTCTGGATTCATGTTAGAACTAATAAATTTAGGATTAGATGAAAATAACAACAAATTAGATCCAACAGTAATATTTGAAGATGAAAAAATAAGAAGATTAACCCCTGTTCAAAAAGCCGCAATTGCAACTGTTACTTTAATGCTAGGATTGGAGATGGTACCTCAACAAACTAGCTCAGGAGTAACCACAAGAAATAAAGAAAATATAGAAATAATTTTAGAAGATAAAAAAATATTAAACTATGATGGAATAGTAAATTCATATATACTCGATTTGGCAAATAAAAATTGGCCACAACTCGAAGAGAGAAGTAAAAACATTGTTCTTGCAGATATTGTTTTAAAAGAAATGATAAATAAAGGTTTTGAAGTTGATAGTTCTAGAACAATAGCATATATACTTTCAAAAGCATATCAAGAATCAAGATATTTACAAAAAAGAAAAAATAATACAATAATATCAGAATCAGGTGCTAAAGGAATTATGCAATTAATGCCAAACACAATTGATTGGATGAATAATAATTTATCAGATACAACAATATTTGGAACAAGATACTCAAAAATCTTGCCAATAGATAAAGAATTAGCACTGGGCGATACAGATGAGTCGACAAAAGAAAATATAAAAGCAGGAATTATTTATTGGGATTATTTACTTAACAAATTTGAAGATGAAAAATTAGCATTACTAGCATATAATTGGGGTCCAAAATATACTTCAGAACTCATAACAAAACAAGGTAAAACAAGTTATGATTCAATAATGAACAAGTACATTCCAACAAACGCAGAAATGCCACTAAAAAAAACAAGTACAATTAAAATTCCAATACCATTTGAATCTGCAAACCACGTCTGGGCAATAACAAGAAGAGTTCAAAAAATAATGGATGAAAACACCCAAATAAAAAAAGAATTAAAATATAATAAAAGCTATAGACTAAATCTTGAATCAAGAATTTGAAACATATAAAGACAATTTTTATAAACTAAAAAAATAATAATTTGAATATGAACAAGAAAACCATCCAAAATATTGAATCTAAAATAGAAACTTGGATGGATAATCATGGTCTATTATTTTTAAGAATCTCTCTTGCAATAGTTTTTTTCTGGTTTGGGATATTAAAACCGCTTGGTCTTAGCCCTGCAGCAGATTTGGTTTATGCAACAGCATTCTGGTTCTCTCCACATACATTCCTACTTATTGTTGGTTGGTGGGAAGTGATAATCGGTATAACACTATTATTTAGAAAAACACTCCCAATAGGAATAATATTATTATTTGCACAAATGATAGGAACATTTTTACCATTAGTTCTTCTACCACAAGTAGTTTTTGTCAAATTCCCATTTGTATTATCAATGGAAGGACAATACATATTCAAGAATCTTGTTCTTATATCTGCAGGAATAGTTGTTGGCGGAACATTACATTACAAACATAAAAAGAATAGGTTGATGTAATTATTTCAAAATGGTTCCAGTTTTAATATTCCACATATAAAGATCTAATTCTGAACAGTTTAAGTTTAAGTCAGAAGCAAGTTTCTTAAAAACCAATTCTATCTTAAGATAAGTTTTTTCATTTAGAGTTTTAGGCTTTTCTTTTAAGTAACCCATTTCATGAAGAAGATTAATTATGTGTCTATCAAGAATAGCATAATCTGTATAACCCACATTTCTAAGAAAGGGGCTACTTTCTTTCCAAGCAATTCCTTTAATATTTCTTACAAGCCAAGCACGAGGATCTCTTTCTTTTTTTAGACGTGATTTGATATCAATATATTCTCTTGCCAAAATTATAAAATCAGATTTATTATTATGAAAACGATGTTTATTTCGTCTTATTGATTCACTAAGTTGTTCTTTGGTAAAAGTTGCAAAGCCAACATAACCCAATTCATTTTGAATATTGATTGCCGTTTGTGCTTTAGAATTAGAAGTTAAAATACAAAAACAAAGTTCAGAAAACCACGCCTCATTTCCTTTCTTGCCAAGATTACTAAAAGATTTTATTTTTGAATCTACAATTTTAGAAACTGAAGAACCTTTAAGTTCATTTACCTTAGCTATCAAGTCCATTTTAGAATTAAAAAAAGGCACCCAAGATAGAACGAATCTTTCCTTGGGTACCAGTTATGTGGTTTTTGGTTAGATTGATTTATTAGTTGCCTATATTTTACCAACTAAGTCAAGTCCTGGTTTTAGAGTCTTTTCTCCAGGCTTCCAATTCATTGGACAAACTTCTCCACCATGTTCTTCAACATATTGTGCAGCTTGAATTTTTCTTAATAATTCTTCAATGCTTCGTCCAATACTATTATCATGGAATTCGAAAGCTTTAACTTTTCCTTCAGGATTAATCAAAATTGTTGCTCTTAAAGATAATCCTTCTTCTTCAATTAAAGTACCATATTCAGTACAAATCTTTCTTGTTGGATCTGCAATCATAGGAAACTTAATCTTAGCAATTGTTTCTGAATTATCATGCCATGCTTTATGAACAAAAGCAGTATCAGTACTAACAGAAAGAATTTCAGTGTTTAGCTTTTTGAATTCATCATAATGATCTGCTAGTTCTCCAAGTTCGGTTGGACATACAAATGTAAAATCTGCAGGGTAGAAAAATAATACAACCCACTTACCTTGATAGTCAGACAAACTTATTTTTTTAATTTGATCATCTACAAAACTTTCAGCTTCAAAATCTGGAGCTTCACTATTTATTTTCATCTTATATTACCTCACATTAACTACACTTTGTACACAAACCTTTGAATAGGACTTGAACGTTAGATACTTCAAACCCTGGCAGGTCAACATTTTTTATTGCATAGTCAGTTATTTTTTTATTAAAAACATCAACCAATTTACCACATCTAGAGCAGTAACAATGTAGATGTTTTGAAACATCACCATCAAAATGATACTCCCCATTTATTTCCAAACGCAGAACATCACCGGAATCAACCATCTGGTTTAAATTCCTGTAAACAGTAGCTAACGAAATGTTTGGAATGTGTTTTTTTACCGCTTCATAAACAACATCAGCAGTTGGATGAGAATGAACACTATGTAAATATTCAAGAATTTTTATTTTCTGAATTGTTAGGCGTTTGTCAACCATGAAAATCACTTAATAGGAATTATTATCAATAGATAAACATTATTGATTTATAAATATTTCTATAAAAATAAGAAAAACACGAATAAAACGAATTACATCAACTCTTTAACTTCTCGAATTTCAAAAACATTAGTAGTGCCAGAAACATTTTGACTGTTATTATAAGCCACAATAACAAGATCAGATTTTTTAAGATTATGTAAATCAACAATCTCATCAATACATTCTTTAATTTGAGAATGAGCAGTTGGTTTATTTATTACAAAACTACGAACGCCTTTTGAAAGATTTAAAGTTCGACCAACGACTAAATTTCTAGTTATGCCCACAATAGGTATTTTAGGACGATATTTTGCCAAAAGACGAGAAGTGTATCCAGTCACCGTCGGAGTAATAATAGCTTTAACATTCATCTCATGAGCAGCTTCAGTTATCAGAACACACATACTCTCAACCATTGTTTCTTTTGATTTATGAATATGAACAGATTTTTCTTTTAAATGCGCATCAGCTTCATGAGCAATTTTTTCCATCATCTTAACAGATTCAATAGGATAATCACCGCTAGCAGTCTCACCACTAAGCATTAAAGCATCAACACCATCAAAAACTGCATTTGCAACATCACTAGCTTCGGCACGCGTAGGAATAGGTTCTGTAGTCATTGAATCAAGCATTTGAGTTGCGACAATAACAGGCTTTCCTGCTAAATTGCACTTGTCAATCATTTTTTTTTGAAGAGTTGGAACTTTTTCGGTCGGAACAGTTAAACCTAAATCTCCTCTTGCAATCATAATACCATCAGAAACAGATAAAATCGCATCAAAGTTTTTAACAGCTTCAGGATGTTCAATTTTTGCAACAATAAATTGTTTTGGAGCAAGTTTTCTAACTTGCGTTATTGTTTTCGCATTACGCACTAAAGAGACTGCAATAATATCAACTCCTTGTTTAACACCAAAGGAAATGTCTTTTTTGTCTTGAAGTGTTAAATCGGGAAGACTAACACTTCCTCCTAAAACATCAACAGATTTTCTTGGAAGAAGAACGTGAGAATCAAGAGCTTTACAAACAACAGTTTTTCCATCAAAACGTTCAACTCTAAGAATTAATTTTCCATCATCAATCATCAATTTGTCTCCTTTCTTCACATCAGCAGATAAGTTAGTATATGAAAGAGGAATGGAACCAAGATCAAGTTTAGCACCAAAAGGAACAAGATTAACAAAAGAATTCTTCTCAATTTGAGTAGGCTTAATATCTCCAATTCTAACTTCAGGCCCTTTAGTATCAAGAAGAATAGGAATTAAAGAGTTAACATTCCTAATTTGCTTAATTACTTTTTTAAAATAATCATAATTACCATGAGAAAAATTCAAACGAGCTACATCCACACCGTGTTTAATTAGTTGATCAATTTTAGTATCGCATGCAGGACCAATGGTTGCAACAATTTTTGTATATCTCATAAACAATATTACAAGGAAAAGAGTATTTAAAAGTTATGGTATGAAAAAATAAAAAAACAAAAGCTAAATCAAAGGCTTAACAATAGAGTATATTTCTTCATGAATGTCTTCAACCGGCCTCATCACATGTTTGGGAGCACAATCAATAACATGCCAATTCTCTTTTTGTGCAACATAAGAATAAGCTTCACGAGCACTCGCTAAATGTTCTAAATCAAACTCATGCAAATCCCTCTTTTTGGAAGTATAAGATCGAGTAGATTTTTTATCAACATTTATTTGTGAAACTTTAGGACTTGCGTTTAGAAGAATATTAACATCTTCGCGAGGAAGACCTAAAATACCATACTCCAAGTCATCAAGCCAATAAAGAAATTCATCACGCCCAGTAGAATCTTTAATCTTTCCAAGTTGATGACCTTTATTAGATGAGACATAACGATTTGAAATAATTATACCACCAGAAGATAAATGACTAACCATTTCTTTCTTAGCTGCAAATCTATCAAGTGCATAAAACAAGGAAGCTGTTTTGGGATGAACATCTTCTGCCTTATCAGAAAATTCTCCATTCAAATACGCATCAACAAAATAAGCTGAAGGATTAGAATGTCTTGGAAAATCCATGAGTTTCACAGAATAACCCTCGGCAATAAGACGTTTCATAAGCATTAGGGATTGTGTTCCTTTTCCAGTTCCATCAATACCATCTATAACTACAAAAACCATTTTCATTTACCTCCAACAGCTTTTACGAAATCAGTGAAATAAGGCAATGTTTCTACCCAATCACAAAAGTATTGCCACTCATTAAGTTTGTGACTTCTACGTTGAGAATGAATCCCTTTTAGTTGCAAATAATTAGTTGTAATCCTGGCAGATAAATTTAGACCCATAGGCACATTACTAACCAGTCTTTGAAAATTATCTTTAGAAGGATTTTGATCATATTCAGAAATTAAGTCTTTAACAATAAGTTTAGCTTCAGGAAGAACCCATTCATTATACTGCGCATCCAAGTCCATTTTAGTTAAACGATGCATTTTACTCTGACTGGAAACAATATCAGCAAAATGATATCTTTGAAACTGAGGCCACCAGTACTGAGGAGCTGAAATGTCAAAATTAACAACAATTCCCTTTAGAAAATTATCATGCCCAGAACCAGACCTTACAGAACCTAATTTACTAGCTCTTTTAAAATCACAATCCATCAAATCCGAAAAAGAAACTTCCTCGGGAGTATTACCTATAGACATAGGATAAGAAGAAGCTTTGATACTTTCTTCTAGATCATATACTTTTACATTCTTTATTTCCATCATTAAAACCTCACACTATAAAGTATGTTATTTACATAGACTTGTAGTTTATTTCATAATTTCTGATGATAAAAATGTATTAGTGTTGTATTTTTACAAAAATTTTTAAATCAGAAGATAGATAAAATAAGCAAAGTGGTTCTAGATTCGAAAACAACAAGAAAAATAATAACTTATGTCGCTATAAAGCCAAGAAGCATTCAAGAAATAGCAAACCACATTAAAAAGAATTGGCGAACAGCAGACTCATATGTTGATAAAATATCAAAAGAAGATGGTAGCATTCAGACAAGAATATTCAGAGAAGGAACAAGAGGAGCTCTAAAAATAGTCTATCATCAGAGCGTTAAACAAATCACATCCAACACGTTTCAAGAACAACTTTTAAAACAAATAGAACTAGCAAAAGAAAAAAATGATCTTTCTCCATTCGACATATATCAATATGTAGATAAAGACAAAAGAAGAGCATTTCTTGAGGAACAAGAAGAATATAAAATAACTCTAAAACAAGATTTAGTTTCGCTTCTTAGGAGCGCAAAAAAACAAGTTCTTATTTTTTCAGGAGATTTTTCATGGAGTCAAGCTAAACAAGGTAAAACAAGGCTAAGAAAAATTTTTGAAGAACTAGCAGATAAAGGAATAAGCATCAAAGTTATTGCTTCAGTTGAAATAAACAACATAAAACAAATAGAAGAAACTCTCGCAATAAATGATTATTCAAAAAGAGAAGCTATCGAGATAAGACATCGAAATCAACCATTTAGAGCATTTGTAATAGACAACAATATTGTTCGGTTTAAAGAAACAAGAGCAAATCATTTTGCCGATAAAACGAATAAAAAAAATCTATTCATATTCTACGACATATTAGATGATTTATGGCTAGATTGGATAATTAAAGTATTCTGGCACCTATTTTCAGGAAGTGTAGATGCTAAAAAAAGGATTGAAGATTTAAGAACAATAGAAAGAATACAATAAGTTTTTTAAAACCAAGAAACTTGCTAAAAGTTCATGCGTGAAAGACCAATAATCATCATTGACTTGGAAACAACGGGTTTAAGCCCACACAGACACAAAATAACTGAAATTGCAGCAGTAAAAATTCTTAATAACGAAATTGTGGATGAGTTTCAAACACTAGTAAATCCTGAAACGCCAATTCCAAGATTTATAACAAAACTAACAGGAATAACGAACGATATGGTTAGAGATCAGCCAAAAATCAAAGAAGTTTTACCTTCATTAAAACAATTTATTGGAAATAGCTTAATAGTAGGACACAACATTTCTTTTGATTATAATTTCTTACAAGAAAATTTTTGGAGACATGAAAATTTTCTATTAACAAACGACACCCTCTGTACGATGAAACTAGCAAGAAGAATACACAGCGATCTTCCATCCAAAAGATTAGGGATGATTTGTGAATATTACGGATTAATTAATGAAAACGCACACCGAGCAATGAGTGATGTTCAAGCAACACATGGAATTCTAAATAATATGCTCGAAACATTAAGCCAGAAAGAAATAAAATCATTTGAAGATGTTAAAAATTTTGAATGTATGACGTGTGCAAAAGCAATCAAAACAATAAATGAAAATTAAAAAGAAAAAAAACTAACCGTGACAAGAGCCAACTACCTTATTATTTCTCATTGGACAGCCTTCTCCAAAGTCATCCCCATCAGCCATAGGACAAACTCCTGAATTAGCTAAAGGACAATTTCCACCATGTAAAGCAGGGCAATCATCAAAATTACCATCGGCCATAGGACAAGTTCCACTATTAGCTAAAGGACAAGTATCAACAGAAGAAGCACTAGCAACAACATCACCAGTTAACTCATCTGCATTTGCAGGTACGCCCATAAATCCAATTATTGCAAAGGCTAAAACAATTGCGATTCCAAAAATTCCAAAAATATATTGTGTTTTCATTTAATCACCTTTCGATAAGTTTGTTTAGATTAAGATATATTATAACCATTCGATTAAAAAAAATAAACAATAAAGCCTGTAAATGCAAAATTATTGTTCCAGAACGTTTACGAGCTATTTTTAAAACTTTTTTCTAAGATATACTTCCTTTGTTTTCCCAGCCTCTTTTCTAGAAACAATTTCTCGTTTCTCAAGAGAGTTTAAAATCAAGGAAAGGGAAGTTTTTGAGATACCAGTCTTAAATCTAAGAGTGGATTGTTTAATTCCATCTTGGTCATGAATAGCTTGCAAAACTAATTTTTCTTCACTATTAAAACCAGCCAAGAAAGATTCAAATTTAGATTTCTTTGACTCATGTAAACTAGCCGCCTCTAAAGCTTTAGATATTGTAAGCTGTTGCGCAGCTAATTTTTCTTGTGTTTTATCAAAAAAGAACAGGTATAAACCAAGAATAAAAATTATAGCAGATAATGACCATCCAATAGACAAGTAAACAATATTTCTTTCATGAATACAAACCCCTTCGGGAGTAAAACAAGTACCAGATAAAGCCATTGTTTGATGAGCAGATAAATCCATTTGAGATTTAAACATAAAAACCATAAGCATTACAAGAATACCAAATATCATTAGTGCAATTCCTATTTGTTTTTGATTCATTAGTAGAACCAAACCAAAACTCGATTTATAAGGCTTGTGAATTTTATTAAATAGCGATGAGTTTATAAATAAAAATATTGAATTAAATAAATATGAGCTATTACAAAGACCACTTTTTATTTAACAAATTTGTGAAAACAACAGCCCTTGATGCTTTGCTTTACTTTGTAATTTATATGTATCTTTCTTTTTTATCACCATACTTTTCAACACTAGGTTGGTCTGAAGCACTAAAAGGATATTTTTTCTCATTATTCGCATTCATTGGAATTTTTGCAGCCCCAATAATGGGAACAATATCAGATAAAATTGGAAGATATAAAGTAATAATACTCGGTTTATTTTTGGAAACAATAGCTTTGATAGGATACATAACAATTAAATCAACACCATACCTGTTTGCAATTAGAATAATTTCAGCAATAGCATTCAATGCAGTTACAGTCACAGCAATATCAAGAGTTAATGATACTATAGAAGACAGCTCTAAAAGATCAAGAATAAATGGCATTTTTCAATCAATACTTTCAGTTTCAGCAATAACAGCACCACTAATTGGAGGTTTTATTGCAGATTATTATGGATACACAGCTGTATTTAGCATAGCATTAGTAGTTATTGTTGTAATAATGCTTGGATTACTTCTATTTGACACAATATTTTATGACGATAATAGACCGCACAGAAAAAAAAGACAAATTAAGAAAAAAAGATCTTAATCCATTTACCGATGTAAAAGAAATGTTATCATATCCAAAGCTTAGAAAATTAGCATTTATTGGGG
The DNA here is from genome assembly GCA_016926395.1 of Candidatus Woesearchaeota archaeon. Classification (GTDB taxonomy): domain Archaea; phylum Nanobdellota; class Nanobdellia; order Woesearchaeales; family SKGA01; genus SKGA01. Next base: position 6,134 of record JAFGOT010000038.1, on the reverse strand, counting down.
CTTTAGCAAACATCACAACACCCCTTATGATTTTAGTTATTCCTTTTGTTATAATAGAAAAAATGGGACTAACAAATGCACAATTAAGTGTAGCTGTCTTTATGATGGGTGCAGCACACATTCTTCAATTATTCGCAGGACAAGTAGCAGATAAAATTGGCAAGAGAAGAACAATAGCAATAGGACTAACAATCTCGTCAATAGGCCTATTTGGACTGTTTTTAGCACCAACATATGAAATAATATTAGTTGCGCTGTTTGTTAAAGCAGTAGGCGGATCATTATTTAATATCTCAATGTGGTCATATATGTCAGACATTGCAGAGGCGAACAACATTGAAGGAAAAGTTGTTGGAAGCTATAGCTCTATTTCAAGAATAACCATAACAATAAGTTTTGCATTAGGAGGTTTTTTACTTGGAATCCTTGGAGTAAAAATATTCTTATTATACGGTTTTTTCATATTTTTACCAGTAATAATATTTTCGAAAATGCTTTTTGGTAAAAGAATGCCATTAAAGAAAACACCTGAAGAAAATTAAAAAGAAAAAGAAAAAAAATAAACAGCCTAATAGATAGGTATGTCGCCTGTTTGTTTAACTTCTAAAGATACATCTTTAACACTGCTTAAATCTTCAAGAGCATTAATTCTAAGAAGATTTCTTGACTTAGTGTAAAGCAAGTCACCAATGTACAAAGATCTCTCAACTTGGGAGTTCCAAATATTATTACTTCCTTTGGTATGATCAATTAAACCACGAAGTTCAATATTAGACTCGTCAATGTTAAACACGAAAGCACCAGCATAACCAGACTGCTGATTATCTTTCCACTCATAACTATAAGCAGGAATCACAAGCAAGTTCTTCTCCTTAGAAAACAAGAAAGCTTTATGTTCATAAAGAGCTGTTGAAGAAGCATACTTTGCTTCAGTCACATACTTAGCTACTTCTTTTGGATTAGCAACATCTTCTACGTCAAACAAAGAAATTTTAAGACCACTTGTTCGACCGGTTTCAGTTGCATCTTGACCAATGCCAATTATGTGAGTTGCATCATAAGGATGTAAGTATCTGCTAAATCCCGGAATTTTAAGTTCACCTAAAGAAGTAGGCTTTTTAGGATTACTTAAATCAATTACAAAGAAAGGATCAACTTGTCTAAAAGTTACCATGTAAAGACGATCGCCAACAAATCGAGTGGAATAAATTCTTTCATTCTCAGCTAAACCAGTTAAACTTCCAACAGTTTCTAAATCTTTATTCAAAACATAGATGTTGTTAGATTCATCTTTTTGTGATTCAATCAAGTTACTCCATCTTTGAGGGATGGTTGTTGCAATACGTAAATAACCATCATATTCATCTAAAGAAAATTGATTAACCACTTGACCAGGAACTTTGTTACTAGCTTGAACTTTTAAACGATCAATATCAATCTTATGAATCAAAACATAATCAAGATATTGCATGTCTTTAACTTTTTCGACCATTAGATTTTCAGCCTCATCTTGTAAATCATCCTGTTCATCAGAACTCATAGAGTAAAGTCGTTTCATGTAGATAGACTGAATTTTCTGTTCTTTTTCGTATTGAGATAAAACTGCATTATCAGTTTCTTTTATTTTTTTTATTAAATCTAAATCTTTAACAGATAACTTAGGTTCAATTAATTCTTGAAGAATTATTTGTTCAAGTCTATATTCTGAAATAGATTCATGACCGACAACATAAATATTATCATAAGACATGTAAACAGTTTGCAGATTATCAACAGTTACAGCAGTCGAATCAACATTGTAAGTATCCAAATCAATTTTGTGAACAATAGCCAATTCTGGAGAATTGTATTGATAAGGAATATAAAACATATCTGCTGGTCTTAAAGTAGATACAACACCATCTGTTACAACCATAGGCAAAGGATAAACATCCCTTATTTCAGGTCTCACTCTAGTTACAACATATGCTTCGTCATAAAGACGAGCAGTATCATACCAACCTTCAAAAAGAAGTTCTTTAACCAGCTTAGGACTTTCTTTATCACTAACATCATAAACATAAGCAAAAGACATTCCATTTTCAGGAACCACATCAAGCTCATCTCTAAACTTGTAAACATCAACTCGACCTATAACAACAAGCTTATCACCTTTAAGCAACATTTCACTTGGATAAACATCTTTTAGAGTTACTTGAGAAAGAACTTTAGAATCTTCTCCAGGAGTTGCTTTAATTACAAAAATAGTATTATCGGTAATTGTGTAAATAAACTCCCCGTCAGTTTTTAAAAGATCAGCTTCATCAACTCCTTGAACTTGATTATTAGTACCAGAAAAATCATCAGAAACACCTACATTTGAATTAGTTGCAGTAGTTTTAACCATCGGCGCCATACCATCCATAGCGACCGATTCCACCATCAAATCTCCACCACGAGCTAGACCACCATAATAATAGCTATTAGAAGAAGATAATGAAGAAAAAAATTCTTGATAATCATCTTCACTCGTAAATGGTTTAATATCGCTAGGATTGCCTAAATCAATATTAGATTCAATATAAGTCCCACTTGGAGAATAAGGATCAGGCTGCACAGAACAGGCAGATAGTGTAACTACTAACAAAAGGATTGAAAATATAACATAAATTTGTTTCATTTTATTTCACCTACATAAGCAACAATTTGAATCAAATTGTTACATAAAACCAAAGGTCATAAACTATAAAGTAATACTTCTTAATATACAAGCAACATAAGTTCAATAATTATTGAACTAATACATTTATAAATACTACGTGCGAAGTAAAGAATTATGAAAAAAGTACCTTGCGAAGGAAAAATACCTTGCGAAGATAAACTTCCAAAAATAGCATTTATCAGCGATTTACACGGATTTAATAATGTTAAAGAAATAATTTCTACAATAAAAAAACAAGGCGATATCTCATTAATAGTTCTAGGTGGAGATTTCACAGATTACACTATGCCTGGAACATTAAAAGTGGTCAATGCATTTATGAAACTTGATATATACACTTTGCTAATACCTGGAAGTCATGAAAACTACGAAGTATATGATGAAATAATAAAAAAAATAAAAAATAAAAAACTAATCGACGGCTATAAACACAATTATCTAAAAATTGGCATGTATGAAATTATCGTAATCAGTGGAAGTTCGTCTGTTGTCTCAGGAATTCCTAATTATAGAGGCGGATCCTATTGGCAAATAGAAAGAGGAAGAGACAAAACCAAAGTTCAAAAAGAAGCAAATAAAAAATTAAAAGAAAAAGGAATAGCAAGAAAAGGAACTCTTGTATTTATGGATGACATTTACAAAACAGTAGAAAAAAATCTAAGCCCACTACCAGGTTCAAAAAAAATAATATTAAGCCACAATCCACCACTGTGCAAAACAAAGAATGGAATAGACTTAGCAGAATTTGGGATTATAACAAAAACATTTTCTATAAAAAAAGAAGACTTACGTAAAAAAGAATTCAAAACAATCACTACGGATGAACTTTTTGAAAAAGGTTCAGTTCTTACAATGGATGAAGTGAAAGTTCTAAAAAAATACAAATATCCTGTAAAAGTGATGAATAAAAATGTTGGTTCAAAAGATATAACCACCCTAATGAATAAATTCAAAATTAATAAAATAATCTGCGGCCACATACATGAAGCAGGACCTAAAGCAATAAACAAAAAAGAATCCGAAATAAATCCTAATCAATGGCTAAGTGATGTTAGAATAAACAGCGGCGAAGGAAGTAAAGGACGATTCACAATCTTAGAACTAGGTCCTAAAGGAAAAATAAAATATCAATTTTTTTAAATTGGATTCACCAAAGCAATCATTTGACCAAAGGTTAAAGAAGGTTTACTTGATTGTTGAGGAAGATATGTCAAACCAACTTTAAAAGAATATTTCTCATTTAACTGAGGCATTGCGATACCCGCATCAGTAAAATTACATCCATTAACACCATTTTCAAACATAAAATCTATTTGTGTAGATCCATAAGTTGCAACTGCCAATTGACAAGCAGGAGTGGCATAAGTATTTCCACCACCATAATTACAAACATAATTAGCATCAGTAGATAATTTTACCCTAGAAGCTTGACAAGTAATATCACTAACATAAGAACCAAAAAGCAAATCAACAGCATTAATGTTTTGATTTAACAAATTCTCAACTTCCATTTGAACAACGTAAAGATCATTAATGGAATCATATTGAACATTAAAAACAGGACAAGTAATAGAAGAATCAAAAGAACAAGATGAAGAAAGGTAGGTATTAGCATCAAATACACCAAAATAAGCAAACCCAATTGCAACAACAATAACAACTAAAAACATCCAACCATAAGTGGTTAAGAATTCTACTGAAGCTTGACCTTTTCTCACCATAATAGTAAGTAATTTGCCTTAATCAATATTTAAACCTTGCCCTATAAAATAAAGAAATAAGAAAAATCACTCAATAACAACACTCAACAAGTTATTCTAAATTCTTGGCACAAATAGAATATCTGTAATAAATGAAACACTTACAAAATATCAACTATTTGAATCGATTACCAACTTACTCAGTAATCAAACCATAACCAATCAATCGGAATCGGTTTCCAACTCGTCTAGAAATAGTAACTTTATCACCAACAGCAGCACAAACTGGAAGACGAAGATTACAAGTTGCAATACCTTTTTTTAGATCAGTAACTATACCAACAGTCTTAGCACTATTAACATTAAGCATAAGCATCTCTTGTTTTCTAAGAGGGTCGATTTTGAAATCTTCACCAACATTAACAACACGTTCAAGAATAGTGGTTTTAAGTTTAAACTCATACCAAACAGGCGGGAGTTTATCAGGATAACCAACAATATTACCAGTTAAATGATCCCCCTTTACAATTGAAGGGTCAAGACCAGTTAGAATACTAGCACTACCTCCAGGAGTTAAAGAGTCAACAGAAGAGCCACCAGTCATCAAACCACGAATGGTAGTTCGAATAGGTTTAGAAACTAACTTATTAGCTTCTTCAACAAGACGTCCAGGTCGAAGTTCAATTTCATCACCAACAGTAAACTGACCGGATTGAACACTACCACCAAGAATACCACCAACCAATTTTCCCGCTTTAGTACCGGGTTTATTAACATCAAATGAACGTGCAATAAAAAAAGTTGGATCATCAGAATTGTTTCTTTCAGGCGTTGTAATAACTTTTTGAACAGTATCAAGAAGTAAATCAATATTAATACCATGTTGTGCACTAATAGGAACAACAGGAGAATCTTCGAAAGAAGTGCCTTTTAAGAATTTTTTAATTTCTTCATAATTTCTAAGAGCTCTGTCTTCAGAAACAATATCTATCTTGTTTTGAACGATAATAACTTTTCTAATACCAGATAATTCAAGAGCCATTAAATGTTCTTGAGTTTGAGGTTGAGGACAGGTTTCATTTGCTGCAACAAGCAAAAAAGCACCATCCATGATAGTAGCTCCTGAAAGCATAGTAGCCATAAGACTCTCATGACCTGGAGCATCGACAAAAGATACTTTTCGAATAGCTTCAGTATCATTACCAGTCACAGGATGTTTTTCTTTAGTAGTATAACAATCAGGTTCAGGAAGAGAAGGATCTTTTCTAATAATAGTATCAGCGTAACCTAAACGAATAGTAATACCTCGTTTTAGTTCTTCAGAATGAGTATCAGTCCATTTTCCAGATAACTGCTGAGTAAGAGTTGTTTTACCGTGATCAACATGACCAACAAGACCAATATTCACTTCAGGTTGTAAAGATACAATATCAGAACTAACTTTTTTCGCTGTTTTCTTAGTAGAGGCCTTTTTAGTTGCGGTTTTCTTCTCAGACATAAATAAAAAGAACTGAGCCTGCTTTATAAATTTAACCGGAAATTTACCTCTTAAAAAAGGCAAATTTACAGGTTTGAAAAACACGAACATTTTTCGAACAACAGAGAGAAAAAGAGCTAAGCTTTATAAAGAGAAGTGGATTCACTAATCTTGGACGGTCAAAGCGGCGTGGTCCTACCCGAACCCATTTCGAACTCGGAAGTCAAGCGCGCCTACGTTTTGCATTGTACTGCGC
>JAFGOT010000037.1 GCA_016926395.1 Candidatus Woesearchaeota archaeon | reverse complement strand
TTAGTTGTTACTTGAATATTATTATGAAGTTTTTTCTTGTGAATCAATTCATTAAAAGTCTGGATTATTTTAGAAGAACCCATAGACTTACAACTACCCCCATTACAAACAGAAATAATTATTTTATCATGAAAGTTCATTTTCTAGTCTTTAGCTCCGAAACAAGTTCATTAAGTTTTGCGATTGTTAATTTTGAATGTAACTGCTCATTGATAAGCATGACTGGCGCACTTGCACAAATACCAAGACAACGCACCACTTCTAAAGAAAACAGACCATCAGCAGTTGTTTCACCAGGTTTTAATCCTAACTCTTTTTCCAAAATATCAAGGAGAGATAATGAACCTTGAACGTGACAAGCAGTCCCATCACAAATTTTTATTTTGTATTTTGCAGGAGGAGCTAATTTAAACTGAGAATAAAAAGTAGCAACACCAACTAAATCAATAGCAGGTATTCCAAGTTCTTTTGAAGCTTTAACAAAATCAAGTTCACCAATATAACCTTGTCTTTCCTGTATCTCTTGCAGAGTCGCTAGAACATTTGGATGTTTTGGAGGAATTAACTTTTGAGGATTCTTTTGAATAGATTTTAGAAAATTTGCTTTTAGAGATTCTAATTTCTTGGGTGTTGGCTCAACTTCACCGACAAAAAGGTTAAATTTTTCTAGAATCCCGTTAATTTTTTCGGTGTGAAACAAGTAATAGTACTCACGCTTACCCAAACTCACCCGTCTCAAAAACACCATGCACTTATTTTATAAAAGACCATTTAAAAATATTTCTGTAAAAAAATGCACATCTAAGAAAACAATCCTTTAAAATAAAGAGAAAAACTTGTTTAAACTCTACAGTGACTATAAAGACATATAAATAAATTTGAAATAAAAACAATGATGAAATACAACAATGAAAACAAATTCTCATTTAATTTTGCATATAAGAATGTCGAATTAATAATTTATTTGACAATAGGGTTTGTAGCGCCTCTATTTATAGGACACCCACAATATTTAGTGGGAATTGTTGTCAATGCAATTCTAGCAGTGAGTGCATTTAGGAAAGTTAACACAACTAAAGCAATTGCTTTGGCATTAACACCCAGCATAGGGGCTGTAATGCACGGTGTTTTGTTTGGAAGTTTAACAAAATTCTTAATATATTTCTTACCTGCAATTTGGATTTCCAACTTTGTATATATGGCAATAATCAGATTAAACAACGGCGAGAGAAGTGAAAAAAACAAACATCTTTTCACAACATTCATAAAGAAAATAAGTCAACCTAGTAAACTAGGTGCAATAGCTAGTGCAAGCATTGTAAAATCAGCAATATTGTTTGGCACGGCATTCGTTTTAGTATCTACAAATATTGTTCCAAAACCATTTTTAATTGCTATGGGAGCAATACAAATTATAACCGCTTTGGCTGGTGGTGGAGTGGCAATAGGAATTGCTCACTTACTAAATAAAACCAAAAATAAAAGCTAGACACACAGAAAAAATCATGAGCATAAGGTGAGCAAATAAATGAAAAAAAAGTATAAAACATGCGACGGTAACACGGCCGCAACAAACATAGCATACGCATTTAGCGAAGTAGCAGCAATATTTCCTATTACACCAAGCAGCCCAATGGGTGAAATGGCGGACGCATGGAGCGTTACCAAGAAAAATAATATTTTTGGACAAGTTGTAAAAGTTCAAGAAATGCAATCCGAAGGAGGAGCTGCAGGAGCTATTCATGGATCACTTACAGCGGGAGCTCTAACAACAACATTTACAGCATCTCAAGGGATTCTATTAATGCTTCCAAATATGTATAAAATTGCAGGTGAAATGCTACCAACAGTATTTCATGTAGCATCAAGATCACTTGCATATCAAGCACTTTCAATTTATGCAGATCACAGCGATGTGATGTCAACAAGAGCAACAGGCTTTGCACTATTAAGTTCTAGTAGCGTTCAAGAAGCACAGGATATGGCAGTAATTGCTCATATGGCAACATTAAAATCAAGCATACCATTTATGCATTTCTTTGATGGATTTAGAACAAGTCACGAAATCCAAAAAATAGAACTTATTCCTGAAGAAACACTAAAAGAATTTGTTGACAAAGATGCAATAGCTCGGTTTAAAGCAAGAGGAATAAAACCTGAAAATCCATACGCAAAAGTCGGAGCTGAAAATCCAGACGTTTATTTTCAAGGAAGAGAAACAGTTAACAAATATTACGATGCAACACCTGGAGTTGTAAAAGCATGCATGGATTTATTTGCGGAAAAAACAGGAAGAAGATATGATTTATTTAACTATATAGGACATCCAGAAGCAGAGAAAATAATTATTGCAATGGGATCGTCAACACAAACTGCAGAAGAGGCAGTAAACTATCTTGTTAACAAAGGAGAAAAAGTTGGAATCCTTAGAGTTCATCTTTACAGACCATTTAGTGTTGAAGATTTTATTAGATTTATTCCAGAAAGTGTTCAAAAGATTGCAGTTCTTGATCGAACAAAAGAATCAGGAAGTGTGGGCGAACCAGTATACTTAGACGTATTAACAGCACTTAGTCAAAAAGGAAAAGGACACATAAAAATAATTGGTGGAAGATATGGATTATCTTCTAAAGAATTTACTCCAACAATGGTAAAATCAGTTTTTAATCATTTGGATGGAAAATGCACCCATAATTTCACAGTTGGAATTAATGATGATGTTACATTCTTATCAATACCTATGAACGAACACATAGATACAGTAAGCGATGATGTTACTCAATGTAAATTCTGGGGATATGGAAGTGATGGAACTGTCAGCGCAAACAAGAACAGCATAAAAATAATTGGTGAAAAAACAGACAAACAAGTTCAAGCATACTTTGCGTATGATTCAAAAAAATCCGGTGGAGTAACTATTTCCCATCTTAGATTTGGAGATAAACCAATAAAATCAACTTATGAAGTTCATGAAGCAGATTTCATTGCGCTTCACAAACCATCATATATCGGTCAATACGATGTTCTTGAAGGGATTAAAGAAAATGGAAATTTCTTAATTAACACACACCTTCCAAAAGAAGAAATTTTTGCAAGTTTCACAAAAGATATGCAAGAAATAATAAAAAATAAACACGTTAAAGTTTGGGCAATAAATGCATTTAAAATTGCAAGAGAAGCAGGACTTAGAAATAAAATAAGCACCATAATGCAAACAGCATTTTTTAAAGTTGCAAACATAATCCCATTTGACCAAGCATTAGATTTAATCAAAGAACACGTATCGGAACAATTTAAATCTAAAGGACAAGAAATAATCGACGATAACTTCAAAGCAATTGATGCAACAGTAAGTCAAATAGAAGAAGTTCCAATCATGGAAAACGTAAGTTTTGTTCCTGAAATTGAAAAGTTCGAAAATAACAACGATAAGTTTGTTCAAGAAGTAATCAAACCAATTGCAAGAAAACACGGCGATAACATTCCTGTATCAGCAATGACACTTGATGGAGCAATTCCAATTGCAACAACTAAACTTGAAAAAAGAGGTGTTGCTGTTGAAGTTCCAGAATGGGTTCCAGAAGAATGTATACAATGTGGTCTTTGTTCATTCTCATGTCCTCATGCAGCTATTAGAACTAAACAAATAAGACAAAGTGATTTAGTTCATGCTCCAAAACAATTTGCAACACTCGAATCAAATGCAAAGAACGATGAACAATTACATTTCAAAGTTCAAGTATATACAGAAGATTGTGTTGGATGTAATGT
>JAFGOT010000003.1 GCA_016926395.1 Candidatus Woesearchaeota archaeon | reverse complement strand
TTCATCAGACCAATAATAGTTAAAAGATGTTGAACATCCAAGACCTGAATCTTCACAATCAATATAGTTGTTTGTTCCGCCCCAAAGCAAGTTTGACCTTATTGTTGCCTTTGGCGGAGTCACATCACATTTTTGAGAATTAAACTGTGAGGCAACAACATCCTTAGATTTTGTTCCTTTGTTTCCTGCTTTATCATAAGCAGTAACGTCAATTGTGTACGCTACTCCTTCAACTAGTTCCTCTCCAAGACTTATTTCTAAATTTGTTGAATTTCCGGTTTTTAATTCTCCAGTTGAATTTTTCAAAATGTACTCAATATAATCTATTGGTGAGCCAGTTCCGTTTGCAAGAACAGTGAAATCAATTTTACTAAGAGAACAAATTTCTTCTTTTGACATTATTTCAAGTATTGGAACTTTACTATCTATAATCAAATCAACAAATTTTGTTCCTGATAAACCGCTGCTTTTTGACGTACACTTAACCTCTATTTTGTATGTTCCGTCTTGCTTGTTAAATAATTGACTGTGTTCTCTATCTCCTGTTTGACCTAATGGTAGAAAACTTTCATCTTTATCAAATCTATACGAACAAGTCGCCACATGATCGGTTGTTAATATTAGTTTTGCTGGAACTTTGTTAAAATATTGTGGTGTTTGAACATGAATACCAACTTCATCTTTTAGTTTTATTTTTATTTCATATTCCTTTTCTGCAGGGTTTTGTGCTACGTTTTTACAAGCAACCATCTGTTTGCTCGCCCCATCAGAAATACCCCAATAAGATAGTTTTGTACTAAACTTTTGAGAATAAGAAGTTATGTCTGAAGGATCATAACCTTCAAATCCTATTGGAACGCCATCCTCATCAAGATAAGTACATACAACAGGATCGTCACTTTCTACTGTTAGTGTTGTTGTTATATCTCCAGGATCAACTATTGGATTTGGCGTTGCTTTAACAGTTATTATTGGTTTAGATGTGTCATAACCAAGATTAAATTCTTTTGTTTGCAAAAAGTCTCCATCTTTACAAATTATTATCCAAGGTTGTTCTTCTTCTGCTTTATTTTCGTCTAATTGAACAATTTCAGATGCTTTTATTTCTGTTCTGTGTGTTTTTGTTTTTGATTCTTCACTAAAAGAATACTTTAGTGAATTATACCAATCATTTAGATTTTGAGGGTGTTGTTCCCCTCTATAACCATGTTTACAAACCACATCTCTTGATGTTTTAGCTTCTAATAAAAATGTTTTAGAAGTTCCTAATCCAAATCTTGGTTCAACAATATCAATTGACATGTCAGGAGTTATTAATCTTGAACCATTTACGGTATTTCCTGCCTTATCACTTACAGAATAACATAATTTTCCATCAGTTGCAAAGCTTAAGGGATTTGCAGAATAAGCTTGTTTTATTGTTGGGGGCGTGGTTATACAATCACCATCAAGTCCTGTAAACGAATAAGTATATTCAGGCATACAACCACTTAGAATATCTTTACAAGTAAGATCCACTTGATAACCTACTGCTGCAACATTAACAGATATTTCGACTTCAGGGTTTGTAAAGTCACAAAATATGCTATCTGGATCTTCCACTGTTGTTGCAAAGTCTTGAGAATTACCCACATTACCAGCTTTATCTATCGCATTTATTCTCCAGACATAAATGGACTTATTTTTTGGATTAGATATTTTTGCAGGCACCGTTTGATCTTCATCTTGTGAAAAGGAAGTTAAGTATGGACCAAAAACAATATTCTCTGCTTTAACAGGAGAACTATTATACAAACTAACATTATAAGCTACAAGACCATCACCTGCGCTTGGACGTATATTAACTTTAAAATCTCCACCACAATGATACTGACTCATCGAAACATTTGGTTTTGCTGGTTGACCAATGTCTGTTGAAAAAGTAAAAGACTTTTGTCTAGTTGTCGCCGCTAAACATCTTACTTGAAGTTCGTGGGTTCCTTCTTCTAATTTTGTTGGAGTAAAAGTGTGTTCCTTTTGTGGTTGAGATGTTATTGCTTTAAAATCACCTTCATCACCAATTCTATATCTACAAGTTGCCAGATTAGTTGTCTCAACGGTTAGTTTTGGAGTGTTAGTGGAAAAATAATCACCATCTTTATCAAACAAGATATCAAAATCTGAACTTATATTTATGTCAAAAGGAAGTAGCTTACTAGCCGACCACATCGCAGGATTGTAACAAGTAACATTAATTTCATAAGGATATGTTACTGCAGGTGAGAAATATAGAATCTTATCTTGAAATGAAAAATTCTTAGAATAACTTGATTTGAAATCTTCAAAGTTTCTTATTGTTGGGTTTATCAAACCACTATCTGTTCCAACGTTATTCTCAAAATTTAATTCTGGTTCTTGGTTTTTTGAAAAATCATACTCGCAATGTAACAATTCACCATATGAAGAGATACTAACTTCTGTTTGTGCTTGTGCATTATCAATTATTATTTTAGGATCAATATTTGCTTGAAACGTAAAAGGAGTATCATCATAACCAACATAAATTTTTTCAAAAGAATATGTGTACTCACCATCTATTCCTTGTCTACAAATTACAACGTAATCGTCTTCTTCAGGGTTCAAATAATTAAAACGATCAGTTAGTTCAATTTTAGATCGATCATTTGTAGGATTTTGTCCCTGAGCAACTATTTCAATACTGTGACTTGTTGAAGGAATATCACTACCGCCATTAAATTCATAATATGCGCTTGCAAATTCAAATGCCATATCTGGATTTATGTAATTATCATAAGGTCTTATTCTACATTCGGCATCATACTTAGTTCCGACAGTCATTGTAAATGGTAAAGATTTACCTATGGCGATGTTTTGATCTTCGATAGGCATGTAGGAAACTCTAGGACTTGATACCCAAATTCCCATGTCTGCAACATCCACTGCTAAAACAAGATTGCTTGTTTTCATGTTTCCATCATCATCTTCTGCTAAAACAACAAAATGATAAAAACCATCAAGAATAATTACATCAGGAGAAAAATTATATTCAACTCTTTGAAAAGAATTAATCATGGAGGTTGGTATGACTCTAACTTTATCAAATCCTTCGTAGAGTGCAAAGTTATCATTAGAAATATCTACTGGCTCTTCGCCATATTCTGCAGTTATTACAGGTATAGGGTTGTTTGTTTCTTCGCAAACGAAAGGGCCTGAATAATCAGAACAAGTAAAAGAATTATCAGCTGCGATTGACTGGCTTACGCTAAGCAAGATAAAAACTAATAAAAATAAAAAAATATTCGTCAGTCGCAAAAATACACCTCTTTTTATTCTTGGAGTGTTGATAATCTAAATTCAGGATCAACAAATTCTATGTCTCTAATTCGTAAATTTTTACGATTTATACTTTCAACATTTCCGCCTTTGTCAATCGAATAATAGTAAATTCGTTTTCCTCCACCAATATCATCATCTTTAATTAACATGTCTTGATAAACAGTACCATTTACTCCTTCTGTTCTAGTAGCCTTATCTAATTCTAGCCATTCGTTTCCATCACAGTCATTTACTGTGAAAGTATCTAAGTTGTCAACGTGATCTGCAAAGCAATATCTTATTTTATCACAACCAAAATATAAATTAGGAGTTAGTTCATTTCTATCACTACAAGTTATTCTCACCAATCGTTCATCAGTAAAGTTTAGGTTTTCTGTTAATTCAACCCAATTATTTCCTTCCTTAACTTGAACCATTGTTTCAGGAGATCTATTATCTATACTAAAAGAAATAACATCTCCAAAATTTCCTTCTGTTCTATTTCCATCAGCAAAGTCACAAGCAGTGAATAGTGTGAATTCATAATTTCCAAGCCAAGTTCCAACTTGACTCAAATCGAATTGACTAAAAGATTGCGTATGATACTGATTATTCTTTGAACTATCAAAAGGCATTGAAACAAATTTTTGTTCTTCAGGGTAATCATATCTGTCCATCGAGTAATAGCAAGCAGTAGCTTCTGTGCTTGTATTGATCGATAATACAACATCAGATGGAAGGTTGAAAACTTTTCCTCGCGGTCTTGGGTCTCTTATGCTCATGTCGCCTTGAACTTCTATTTCTCGACTTGCAATTCCGACATTTTGATATTCATCAACGCAAGCCACAACAAAAGTATAATAACCATCAAGAAGTTTTAAGTAACTTGTTTGGAAATCCATTCCTTCTGCAATAATGTCACCTGATGAAAAAGACCATCCTGGATTTGATACATCATATAATCTACCTTCACAAACACTATCTTCGTCAGTGTGGAAAGTCACATTCATATCGCTTTTGTAATCATCTTCGCTTTGTTTAAATGATTTTATTACAGGTTCATCAATAGTTATGATTGGAGAAGAGTTATCAACGTAAAGGTGTTTCATTTTCATAACTTCTAAATTATGTGATTTGTCTTCTGAATAATAAAGAAGAGCATATTCTCCGCTTTCCAAATCATTAAATTTTTTAAACCAAGGATTTGTTGGTTCTATTTTTCTTTGAGGATATAATTCACATCCTTTTTCATAGCAAGCTCGTATTGTGTCTATGTTTTTATTTGGTATTTGTAAGCTACTCGGCAAGGATAAATTCCCAATAACAAAGTCAGGTATACAACCACCACAAACATCTAGATTCAAAAATGCTGCTCGGGTTATAACTTCTTCTGATGTTGAAACATCGTCGCTCGCTGGGAAATCCATTTCTGCAGTTTCACCAAGACCATACACTGGAATCATATTTCCATTTATTTCTGATGCTTGCTCTGGTTCTTTAAATATTATGTCTGTGGTAGGTGGTGTTTTATCTTTTAAACAATCAAGTCCTTTTGTAGCCAAAGTACTACTTGCACAATCATCTTTTAATTCTGCAAGTTCTACTTGTTGCGAACCATCAGCATCTTTTACACAACCGATTAATCTTTCTTCCGTTGAATCTGCATTCCATCTACAAAGACCTATGTTTAGTAAGTCGGCTGATCTTGTTACGGCATTTGAACCAAACACTCTGGTTGCTTGATGACCAACAATTCCAGTATCATCATAAATTACATCTACAGATACAGGATGATTTTCTCCTTCGCACTCTTCTTGAGAATCATAAAAATAACAAGCAACATCATCCTCTCGTAAACACGTAGGAACTAAATCAACATAACTGTTTCTTGTATCGCCTAAAACAATCTCTTTTAGAGGTTCAAACAATCCTCGGCCATGATATTCTTCATCTTTAAAGTAACAAGAACCATATAATCCGCATTCTTGATTGGTA
The DNA here is from genome assembly GCA_016926395.1 of Candidatus Woesearchaeota archaeon. GTDB lineage: Archaea > Nanobdellota > Nanobdellia > Woesearchaeales > SKGA01 > SKGA01. The sequence continues at coordinate 23,533 of JAFGOT010000003.1, read as the reverse complement.
CAAAAATTTGTTGGAGCCACAGTATCACATAATCCACATACTTGCAGTTCTTCTTTTACGGGTGCGCAAACACCAAGACTTAATTCATCAACATCATTTCCGTTAGAATCTTTTGTTGTTAGTGGATTCCACTCACAACCATTAACTGGAGATTCTCCACGCATATCAGTAAATTTAAAGCAAGGATCATTCTCACATGCAGCTTTACTTTTGTAATTATAACAAGAAGTCACTGCTTCACAAGTATCAAATTGATCAAAAGAAGTTCTTGTCGAATCTTTGTAGCATAAACCAACATAATTTGTTCCGACTTCAGGAACATCTTCAGGAGCATTCATAAAACTATATTGTAATTCTGAACACCCGACTGATTCATAATTTGCAACTCCATTTTCATTAGAGATTTCTATTTTTGTAAATAAATCATAACCCGCATATATTCCAAACAGACCATTACATGTTCCACAAACAGCTGGGGTAACGCAAGTAGCACCAACATAATTAGGACCTGCAGTATTATCATATGTTGTTTCTACACATATTTTTCCTGAGCATTCAATAGTGCTTGGAGCTTTTAATGTTAAATTAGTATAACCATAATCTGGATGTCTGCTACAACCTTGAGGAACTATTTGATCCAAAGTTGCATCGTACTTACAATTTAATCCTGGTTCGTGAGTGTCAGTCATACATTCTTCATCACCAGTCATAAAGCAAGGCCAAAGTTCAGTATTATTTATTGCACAGGAAGATGATCCATCTTCATTTAATGCACATACATTATAACAAAAAGAAGTTTGTGGCTTTAGAACACCATTTATCCATTCTTCGGTTTTTCCAGGAGTAGTTACTAAAATTTCTTGCTTAGTGTTTGCTTTACACGTATTAGAACCCTCTGCAGATTCTTCACAAACTATCAATTTAAAACCATAAATAGATGCCGTACATTGACCATCATAATACCATTGTAATCTCACATTAGATGTTGTTTCGTTGTATAACACTGGAGCAGGAGTTAAAGTTGGTTCCATTAAATCGTACAAATCATAAACATTTCTTGATTCGCTAAACAAAGGATTTTCTGTTTCATTTCTCCACAAATCTAAAAACTCTGGTTTTGCATCATCGCAAGGATCTCCACAAACAACAGTATTTCCTTCACAAGCACCACATTCATTATCACAATCAACTTTATTTCTACAAACATTAGGGTTACAAGTTAGCTCACATTCTGAATAATCATAAGTACAAGTAGAACTACAACCTACATTTCCTGCTTGATATGCATCGTCAACTTCTTTACAAGATAATTCATTAAGAACTGTTTTTTCTGTTGGATGTAAAAATTTTTCTTGATCATTTACAATGTCACATTGTTCTGTTGTTCCCTCATCAAAAACATTATTTCCACAATCTCCATAACTTATTGTTCCTTCACAAACTTTTTTTAGAGGTAAAAGTCCAATAGTATTACCGCAGCCTAGACCGTTGTTAGCCTCGTCCGTAGCAGTTCTTATTTGATAAAAATACCCATCAAAAGGATAACACTCACTCCATTGTGAATAAATCCAAGTTGGCGTACAATCAGGTGTTTGTTCCCAACATGTTAAAGTAAAATTAATTTCGGTGTTTTCAGTTAAAACTTTGTTAACGACAGCCGGAGTACAACCTATTTCTCTTCCATATGGAATGTTAGCTCTAAATTCATTTGAACCCATAGGATCTCCAGGGGTTCTTCCTAAACTATAATGGCCGTTCGAATCAGTTGTAACCTCTGCATAATCATACATCGAAGCTATGATTGCTCCGTCTTCATATAGATAAGGTTCTTGATCAGGTAAGTCAACATAAACATAACCAGTAACAGTTACATAATAATCATTAAGGTTGATGTTTGTTTCTGTTGCTGTGCTACAAACTTCTGCACAATTACTATCTTCAACAGGCTTAGAAATATATCCTAAAGCTTCACAATATTTTACTGAAGTGTATTGTGGAAATGACGGGTTGCCACCTTCAACATTATAAACTGTTCCGTCAAGACAACAACAACCTACATCATCAGCATCGTCTTTATATTTTTGAATACTAGGATCAAAACAGCTCACATAATTATAATAACCAACTGGGCAAGGGTCTGTAACTAAGATGGGTGCAGCGTCTCCAGGTGGAATATAAGATTTAACACAACATTTTTCAGAATAAGCCGCGCTAGCAACTCCTACAAGCAATAATAAAGCCAAAAATAAGAATAATATTGATTTTTTCACGATATAAGCACCCCTTAACACACCCTTCTAGCATTAGAGCTAGTTCAACCTTGATTCAGCCAGAATTCATTTATAAATCTTTTCCTTAAAAAAATCGTTTAAGTCACATCAAACCAGTAATTCGCAGAACATTTGTGACCACAAAGAATATCATCACTTTCTTGCATAGGAATTGCATCATAAGGCGGTGTTTGAGAGTCAGTTCTACAAAAATATAGTTGACTATTGCAGAACAATAAATTTGGTTCTGGAAGACGAGCACCTGTTGAGTATTCGACGCCATCATAACAAAGAGGACGATGAGGAGCTTGAGAACGAATCAACACCCCTTCCATACAACAACGAGTGTTTATTTCAGGCTTATTTCCTTCAATGGAATATGCTTTCCAAGGACCTACAAAATAGTATTCAATTTGTGCACGAGTCAAATCTGTATTTGGAGGATCATAGCTAGAGCCTGGATTCTTAGGAACTCTGTTTGTTTGTTCAATGGCACAAAAACAAGCACCCTTTGTAGGATTAAAATTACCAACATTAAAATTAGTGAAAACTGAATTAAAACCACACGTTCTATCACACGCACCATCATCTTTACAAACATAATACTCCTTTCCATCACTATTAAAAAATTGGTTTGCACTTATTGGATTTTCACCAACACATTCCTCGTCTCCATTATCATTACATTCACATTCATCATTTTGAGTATATGAACAACCTTGTGTTCCAAAGCAAGTCGCTTTGCACTCAAAAACACCATCATTAGCAGGTTCTAGCTCTGCATTTTCATTTAGATTAAATTCATCACTCGTTCCGCAATAACCACCTAAAAATAATTCTTCATCAAAATGCGGAACATTATCTATCGCATCTAAAAAATCACGTTTCATATCATCAGGCAAGGAATTATAAAAATTTAATTCGAAAGTGTTTTGATTTAAATTCATACACATAGAGGCATCGTTAACTTCTTCTCCTGCTTGATCATAATCGTGAACATAACCATAATAACCGGGCATTTGACATCTTGCAAATTGATATGTTGGATGAGTTATATCAGCACAAGGCGTTTGAGGATAGCTTAGTCTAATCTCACCACTACAGACATTTCCTCTGTTTCCACTACAACTTTGAGTTATTTTCATGTTGTATATATCATTAAATTTTGGATTTGTTGGCAGTATAGGCAAATTTCGTCCCGGATATTGGCCTAAGAGTCTAGAATCAAAATCAGCATCTAAAACTCCATCAGATTCTTCAACTACAGCATCTCTTAAATATTTCATCTCACCATACTGCGCAAATGGATAAACAGTTGTAAAAGATTTTTCAAAACAAATTTGATCATTACGAGCAAATTCTCCACCGGATAGATTATTTAAAGGACGAGTTGTATCTGTTGGAACACAACAAATGTGTGATGGTTTACCTGTTGTTTTATACGGATATGGCCAAGTGTTAGAAATGTCTTCATCAAAACTGTACCTTTGAAGTTGATTTCTTAAAGAATCAGAACCAACGTTCATAACTGTCAATCCATGAGGTAAACATTCCGACACATTTAGTTCTTTTATATCTGGTGGACTTTGAATTTCTTGTCCGTCCTCTACTTGTTGAGCAACTATCAATCGTACATTGTGTCGTTTTGATGTTTCTCCTTCAAGAGAACTAAAATTAAAATATCCCCTCGTTATGTTTGTAATATCATATCCCTCACCAGGCAATTCGTACTCTAAATCTTGAATAATAATTGGAGGTTGAAAAGGTTCATCATCATCTAAAAACATTATTTTTGAAAATCCTCCACCAATAAAAGAAGACGCTTGAGAACCGCTCGCGTTTAGAATAAAAAAATCTTCTATTGAAGCGAAACCATCATTAATATCTATAAAACCATTTGTAAAATTGAGTATTGCTTTTGGCAGATCAAAAACCAATATTTTTATTATTTGAAAATCCATCAAACCATGTTCATCTTGTACAACTAAAGTTATATTGTGAAATCCCGTGTCTGTTTCATTTAGTTGATAACTTACAGATTTATTTGTTGCCCTATAAAGTTCAGAATTCATCAATGCAACAGGATTATCATCAAGAATTAACTCTGTTGGTAGGTAACACCTAACATGGTTTGTTATGTTACATCCGCCAATATCTTCACAACAAGTTTCGTTTAAATATTGATTGTAATTTTGTTTCCAACCATAATAAGTATAAGTTATGTTATCTAAGTCAGGATCTATTGCATATGGATCGATTAGTAAAGTCGCGTTTGTGTAATATTGTTTATCGAGTTGGTATCCTGCAATTGCATTATCATAACCAGTATCATGGATAAAATCAAGAATTGGTCTTCTGTTTTGAACTGCCACATTTAATGTTAATGGACGGTTATTTACCAAATGAATAGAATCAACAAAAGTGTATATGTCATCATCCATTGACTGACCAAACAAACAGTTGTCTTGTTGCATACAAACATGTTCATTAATATACATTCTAAATGTTGGATTATAATTTAAAAGAACAGCAGTGTTGTTCCAATCTCTAGATATATTAAAGTAAGGATCTTTTAATGCTTTCATAAGTAATTCTTGTACATAAGCATGGAGTTGTCTAAAAGAACCATCGATTTCGGAACTAAACGACACCTCTCGCTCCACCATATGACCACCAACATCTACTCCTGCTAAAAATTTTAGTGTTATAACTACGCCCGTTGGATTTTTGTAAAAAACAGTTATATTTGATTGATTAAAATCAAAACTCAGATTTGTTCCTCTTCTTTCAAAGTATGTTACGTTGATGTATCTATGTAAATTCGTTTGAATATATTCTTCTAATTGTCGTTGTATAGCATTTTGATTATAATAGTAATCATATTGATATGCCCCGCAAAATGCAGCATTATTATTTGCATTTGGTCCGTCATATGAACAAAGAGCAGGTAATTCATAACCACCCATAAAACCACTATAAACAGCATTATTTAATTGATAAGGAATACAACCAGATTGTGAAATTAAAGAATTATAACGAGAATAGTAATTTTCAAGCCACTCATATTTTACTGGATAAAAACTAGTATTTTCAATTAAAATATTTGGTGCTGGAGCAGTAAACAAAAGACAAGGAACTTGTTCTACAACACCATAATAAACTTTAGATGAAGTAGTTACAACACGGCCATCGTGCAATAGTTGTGTGTAAGTATATGGTAAATATCTCCTTCCTTCCATAGAAGGTGGAAGATCGTCTGTTAAGTACCCTCCTTCAAGCAATATTTTTTCAATTGCATCATTTCCAGCATTTGCTAAAGCTAAAAGAGTATAATCTTGAACGTCTCGTAAATCAGTAAATTCACTTATCATTTCTTGAGCTTGGTCTTCTAATTTATTTTGAGCAGAAAGTTGAGTCAAATACATAATGAATGAAGCTAAAAATAAGAAAACAATGCCAAGTATAACAAATATGGTAACTTGTGCTTTTTTACTTTGTAAAAAAGAAAGACCAAAAAAGACCGGTTTTTTTTGAGAATGTGCTCTTTTATTCAACTCATGTATTGATGAAGAAACTCAATATATAAAGCTTACCTCACAACAAAGCTTGCATAACTTACGGTTGTTAAATAATTATTATTTATATCCCCGGACAAATAATTTTGTTCTAAAAGAACCTCATCTCCCTTGCATATAGAGAAAAACATCAAGAGAGCGTAATATCCAGATATTGGTGCTAAAGTATCTTTTAGTGCTAATTCAAATTTGTCTTTGTTTGTTTCTTGAATCGCTTGAATAAATTGTTTATCAACATGAGCAATGTTTTCAGGTATCTGTTCTGTAAAAGGAACGTATTTGAAATTTCGTCCATAAGAAGTTAAGTTTGAAACAAAAATAAATGTTGCTTCTTTGCCCTGTTCTACTAATGTTTCTTTTATATCAACTGCTAATTCTCCAAAATCTGTTTGAGAGTTTACTATTATTGGAACTATCTTTACTTTTTCCATAGAAAATTTGTTAATATATTGTAAAAACGGAAGTTGTATTTCAATAGTCGACTCTTCTTCATGAAGCCTGTCGTTAGCCTTTAAATGCCCCTTCTCCATCAAAGATCTGATGAATGTTTGATCGGTTCTAACTTCACCATAAGGTGTTTGAAAAGTTTGCATCGTTACACCTTCTTCTTGACTGGTTTGACTTTGAGCAAATATTATGTAAAGATTGGAATCGATTCCTTCTTCCGCCAGAGATTTATATCCCCATGCCATTGCAGAACCTGCTAAGTCATATGGTGCGTGTGGAACGATGATTGCTTTGACTGGTTTGGTATTTTCTTCGAATGATTTTTTTAGAGGAAGTGAGCCCGGACCTCTAGGTCCTTCAAATAAATCTTCGAATTTTTTATCTAGAAGTGTAATTCCGTTTGGATAATGTGTTTTGTTAGCTATTGGATTTCTCATGATAAAATTATAGTACTAAATACTCTTAATAAACATTGCGAAAAAAAGAAGAAAAAATAAAAGTTATTTATTGGGCAGGTAACCAATTGCAATTAGGTACTTCTTCACAATCATATCCATTAGTGTAATCTATACAACCCGAAGCAGGCCTACAAATTCCTAAAGTGTAATGACAAGTTTCATCGCAAAGTGTTGGGTTTGATAAATCATCACAATCTTCACCATCATCTATATGACCATCACCACAAGAAGAACTAGAACCACAGTCTCCACAATCTTGAGAACACGTGCTACAAGTTTCATCACCATTACAAATACCATCGCCACAATCAGCTTGTGTATCACCAGTTCCCCCAGTTGTATCCTCCTCATCACCAACAACAAATCCATCATCAACGACTTCTAAAGATATGCAATTAGCATTACAATCATCGAACTTTATTCTACCAATAGAATCACAACCTACTGTTCCGCAGTTTTCTTTGTAAGAACTGTTCCAGAAGTAACAATCTGTTCGAGGATACTTGAAAACTAACCCTCCTGAATTATCATTCATAAAGTCACAAAGTTCATCTTCATCAACCAAACCATCATTTCGATGTTGTGAAGGAGAAGTTATTTTAGAACCGAAATCCGTTGCATCAACTTTTAATTGAGTTGTCAGTGTTCTCCAATCAAAGTCTTGTTCAAAAGAATTCAGTTTAATTGGTTTGTCAATATTAATTATTTGTTTGTTGACTCCCCGCATATAATTGATAGAGTAATCTCGTGTGTTGTAATAATTTAGAGCAAGCGGTTTGACTATGGTGTTAAAGTTGTAGTATTCTATGTTTATTGTTTCCACATCAGTATTTTGATATGCATATTTTGTCTTGAATGCTTGAATTTGTTTTGAACCGTCTTTTGATAAATAAATATGGTCGTATGTTGCAGAGTCGTTTAGAACTCTAGGCAAGTTGTTTTCTGTTGTAATTACAAATTCATCATTTGGCTTCGCACTTCTAAATAATTTTGTGAATAACTTTGTAAGAGCATCAACAAAATTTTCATAGAAACTTTCAATTTTACTTTCCCCAGGCTCAAACAATTCATTAAACTCATTTTCGTTATTCTCATAAGTTATGAAAAGTATCTTGAAGTCAGGATTATATGCCATTCTAAGATTTAACCCACTAAATTGAGAGTCAATATCACACACTTTGAAAAATTTATCATTTGTTGAATAGCCTAAATTGTTATTTGTACAAGAATCCGCAAATGCATCTTCATCAATTTCTTCACCAGAAATAAGTCTTAAATGATTTGTCATCTCTCTTAAGAATGCACCCGCAGGTTGTCTCAAAGACAAACCCATAAGAACTTTTTGTTTTCCGCTTTCAGTATATGACAAAGTACAAAAGTCAGCCACCAACGATGGACTACCGTCTGTTGGATTAAAATATAATAAATCCGGTCTGCTAGAAGCACTATTATTGTAATATGGAGATGCTTGATCAAAAGAATCACAAACTAAATCATAATTATTTTTAGCATTTTCACCAGTTACCAAGTCATAAAGCTTTGAAGCAATAATTTTCGATCGAGGTATTTCATCAAGAGAAACCCAATCCCCATTTGGACTACAAATGAAGCTACCCATTATAGTATATGATGTACTTGTATTTGTTATTAAAGGCATATTTGGTTCTTGAGTTAAACCATCAAAAGATACTTTGTAGTCCATGTAAGAATTATCATCTATACACTCATGGAATTCTCCAGTATAATATAATATGCCATTAAATCTAGGGTCATTTAATGTATCTCCCAATCTCCAATTTTCATATACAGGATTTCCACCAAAACAACCCATCGTAGAATCATAATAGTATTCACCTAATTCTTGTCCTTGAGCTTTGTTATATGGAATGTATGTATCATCACCACAACATAAATGTCCAGACCAATCAAAACTTGCCTGACTTTCACAAGCGTACCAGTATGGTCCATAATCTTCAAAAACCATATCTGCATTATCTAAAAATCCTTTATCACCATTTGGACCATCCAGGTTTTTAATCCAAGAACCAAAGTTTCCGGTACAATAATAATCATCTGTATTATCCCCCCCTTCAGAAAGATAAATTGCATCTAGAGCTATACTCATTCCACCTCTATAATCTGTAACAACGTGGATTGAAGTGACATTAGACCAATCAAAGTTAGAAGTACAAGCAGGGTTATTATCTTTGTTTAATATATCAATCACTGCATGATGCCACCTCATTGTCGAATTTCCATTAACTAAATAATCATCCAATGGAAAAACACAAGTGTTAGTATCATCGTATTCAGAAATTAGAGTAATGTTAAGGGTTTTTGGTAAGTTATATGCAATATCAAATTCTAAGTATTTGAAAGTCGACCAATCATAATTATCTCTTATTATGTTTGTAAAATCTACAATTAAAGGATCGTCTTTTTTAACTCCACCATCAACTCTGATTTTATCTTTTAACGAAAGTAAATTATCAACATCCATCCAATCATCAAAATTTTCTAAATTGTGTATTGTTCCACCACTAGTGAAATAACCATTATCTTGACGTTCCAGTCCAAAAATAGAGTCAGAAGTGTACTTGTAGTTATAATTATTACATGTAGAAAATTCAGTACAACATTCCGCAATTCTTTGTTCATCACCATGTTGATAACAAATAAAAGAATCATTTTGCACTAATCCTTCAAAGGCCATTTGATTCCAATTATAAACCCATTTACCACCAATACAACAACCATCATAACTACCAATAGGCGTCATACATTGTGCTTTATCTACACCAGATTCCCAATCCGAATAATAATCTCCTTCGATTGCAGCACATATAGCAGGAGTCATATCCCCGTCTACAGGAATACAAGCAGTATCTTTTGTGTATTGTCCTTGAGGTGCAAGACAACAGAATGTTTTATCCTCTCGACTAGTGTCTCCTGTTAATGCATATAATCCTGTTGAACAATATTTAAATCCATCTTCCATCGAACCATAGTCGCATTTGATTCCTTCGTATTTGTTAGAGGTATCCCCGTCAGGTCCTATATACTCATAATGCTCAACAGGTTGATTTTGTATGTCTTCACAATCACCATCAACATCTATCCCTTTTGCAAAACAACCCATCATACCAAATCCACAATCAGATTTAAGTACAAAATCAGAAGTATAATCGGATTCTAAACCAAAAGACCAATCACCGTCTAAACTCCCCACACATAAACCATCCCAGGGAAATCGTTCACAAAAAGTTTCTTTGAAACTTATCATTGAATCATCACTTGAAGTCCAAACAGAAGATATTTTTTTAGGTTTATCTATATAACAAGCTCCCAAACATTTTTCATTAAATTTTCCTTGTTTATAATAAACATCTTCACCATATTTCGTTCCACTTACACAACAATAAGCTTGGTCGCTGCTACTTTGACAAGTACTAAAGTAGCCTTTATCACTAAACGTATCTAAAAAATAACCATCTTCGCCTGCGTGACTTTCAAAAAAATCAGTTAAAGAATTTAAAGTATCAACACATCTAAATGAACCTGAACTAGCGGAGAGTTCAAAAGAGCCCCCTTCAGGAATGGGTTTTGCATTAGAATTTGGAATTTCTCCGCCTGCAGCACAGTAATACCATTCTTTTGCATTACTAATAAAATCAACATTGTTAATATTATGAATTTTAAATGGAACGTTGTTCTCTTTTGCATCCCACCATTTCCAAACAGATTCGTCATTACTTAAATCAAAAAAGGTTAAACCTTGTGCATTATTATCATAATAAGACAAATCTTTACTGCAAAAATATCTACCTTCGTTAGAAGAAACAGTGGAAGAAGATGATTGTGTCCATTCACAAGATCCCAAACAAAATGTTTCAGAACGTGAAGCACAATCAGGCGTTAGCTTATCTCCTAAGGAGAGAACACCACAAGTATAATAACCAACTTGTTTTGACTCGCAAGCTGAAATAGGCGTTGCTAAGCAGACAGAATTTACTGGCGTTGATGTAGTGCCCATTAGATCAGTATAAGATTTTGTAGAACTTACACAACTAGACGTTGAAGGCTTTATCCAAAAACCATCTTGATTAGTAGAAAATAAACCCGGACTTGTTAAACTTTCACAATCAGACTTTGGCATTGTTGAAAATTCAAACCCAATAAAATCCGAACAAACACCAGTAGATAAATCAGAAGAGGACTTCCAAACACCATTGATTGAATCGCAATCAGATTTGGACTTAATGGAACCAACTTGTTCAGTTGGAGTTCCGGAACAAACAAATGTACTGGAAGAAGTTTGAAATTCAACAGAACAACCAGCCAAAGTACAACCCGACCAACCTAACAAAGAACCAGTATAAGTATTACACGGCTCGGGTTCAACAAAACAGATACCTAGCTCCTCTTTTAGTTTACAATAACCACTGCTACTTTTTGAACCCGTTACGTAACCCACATCCGCTCCAATAGATAAACTATTCCATAAACAAACATTTTCTCCAGCGTTTTCATTTACAGCTAAGCAACCGTCAGCCGTTTGCTTATTTTCACAAACATAAGATTTGGGAGTTCCGGAACAAAAGTTATCGGGTTGCCAAGAACAGTAACTAGGATAATAACCACAAGATGATGAACTTAATGCTGAACAGCTTGGTGTCCCAGAACAACCATTATAAACAGGCGGAGGAGGATTATTACCGCCACAATCGGTATAAGTAAAACCACTTACTAAAGGTATTGAAGGCGTGTTAGTTTGACCTGCAATTGCAACATTACCACAAGGATAAGTATAGTCCGCCCTACAACCAGGAACACTAGAACACTCTGATTCAGACAAACTGGAACAAGAACTAGGAAAAGAAGTTCCTGCTTTTTTACAGGTACCGTCTCTAAAACAACCAGAAACGGAACTACATTTATCTACAGATAAGTCATCACAACCAAAACCAGATTTAAACTGACAGGAAGCAGGTAATTTAATATCATCTCCACAACAACCGTCAGCACCATCAGAAGAAATAAAATTTAGTTCATCTGAAGAATAACTCGGTAAAGAATTAAGACCATTACCTGTTGAACAATAAGAATCAGTCTCCTCATTACGATTTTGCCAAGTATCCTCTTCTGCTAAAAATTTAAACCAACCTTGACCGCCATAACAAACATAATCTCCATTATAAATTGGGGAGTTAAAATCAGCATTTATTTCATTATAATCATTGCCACAACATAGATTGTTTAAATCATATGTTACGCCCTCGGTTCTTTCAGGTTCATTTAACCAAGCTTTATCACCGTTCAAAAAATCAACACAATAAGTTTCTTGTTGGTCAAACAAATCCACACCCAATTTAGAAATTAATTCTTCTGGTTTAAGGGGATTCGTTCGGAGCAAATATTGAGAATTATCAGGGTTTGTAGTGGAGTAACTCCCAATAACTAACTCTGCTGCCGCCATGTCTGATAGTTTATCTTCATCATCCCGATCATCAATATCAAAACCAACTGCAACATAATATAAACCAGGTTTTAAGTCCATGTTTTTAGAAGAAGATCTCCATTGACCATCTTCGTAGAGATTCTTGAAAAAAAGATAATGATTAGAACCTTCTTCTCCACCATCAAAAGATAAACCATCCATGCTTTGAGTTGACGGATCAACAGACGTTATAGATACATGAAAATAAGAGTCAATGTTGTGATCATGGTCGCTAGAATACCAGCCTTTCACTTTTGCAGTTACAGAATATATTGGTTGTTTAACATATAAGAATGCCCCAAAGGAAGAACTTCCAGTCCCCCAAGATTCAGTTTCAAGATTAAATGAGGAAACGCATTTTGAGGTTGCACCTCCAGAAATAGACTCTTGAAAGGCAGTATCAAAGGCATTAACAGTATCAACACCAATGCCATCGACGTCATGAAATCTGTTTGTGTGTTGTAAATAACCATCTTGTTTATCTTTATTAAAAACCATCAAGTAAGTTGGATGAGAATCACAACTTTCTAGATTATTTACTTTTTCACCATCGGCTAAAACAACACTGCTTCCTAAAACTAACAACAAGGATAAAACAACCAAGAATAAACTCACACGACTACCTTTCACTTATACGCACACCCACTCTATAAATATTTATAAACTAGAATCTCGGAGTTTTCATATATAAAGCTTTCTTTATTAAAGAAGATTAGTTTAGTCTTTGTTCAAGTTGATTTCTTAGTGATTGCATGTCTTTTGTCGACTTCATCTTTTTTGGTGAGTCTGCCATACTTACTAAAGAATAAGTTACTTTTGCTTGTTTGCAGGCTTTTGCATTTTGCTTCATTCTTCCAAAAACAATTGCTTTTTCGTTGATATCTAATTCATTGAAATCACTTAAAGAAACCAATATTTCTATGTTTTTTTCCCTAAATGTTGTTAAAATTGTGTGATTCAAACCAGATCGTCTTTGGTGAATAGCGTCTTTCTCCTTGCTAAATTCATTATTTAGTACGTGCGTTATTCCCAAAAAATCCGAATTTAAAATAGTGCCTAACCCAATCAGCATATCAAATAAGGGGTTTTTGACAGAAAGAGATTTTTCAACACAACATAATGCAAAATATAGTTTCAAACCACTATTTTCCACAAGCTGTTTTTTGTGTTCTTTTGTAAATTTTTTTTCTTCAGATTTAGAATAACAAAGAACTAATTCATCATAACCAAGAACCTTTGCAGAGTTAAAAAAAGAGGTTTCTTCTCCTATTTTTACAGATACAAAGTCTCTCATAGTTCTTTTTGAAGTTTTAACGGACATTTTGTTTCTCCCCAGAAACACAATAAGTCCTTTTCACCACACTAAAAACAATTGTTCTTAGTCTAAACCCTTGTTCTTCTGTCATAAACAATCATTTATAAAGGCACCGATATTTGCTAAAAATATGCAAGAACGTGTTCAAAAAATAATTGCTTCATCAGGCCTTTGCTCTAGACGTAAAGCTGAAGAATTAATTGAAGAAGGACATGTTAAAGTAAATAATGTGGTAGTCTCTCTTGGAGATAAAGCAGACTCTCAAACAGATATAATTCTTGTTAACGGCAAACAAATTAAAATTGAAGAGAAGAAATATTATGTTCTTAACAAACCTAAAGGCTATATTACAACAAGCGACGATATGTTTAATAGAAAAAAAGTAACCGACCTTGTTCCAAGATCACCTCGTGTTTTTAGTGTGGGTCGTTTAGATAGAGATGCTACAGGAATTCTTATTTTAACAAACGATGGTGATTTTGCTCAAAATATTGCTCATCCAAGCAAAGAAGTTGAAAAAACATATATTGCAATTCTCGACAAACCATTCTCCACATTTGATATTAAAAAATTCAAAGAAGGAATTAGAATCGAAAAAGACATTGTTAAAGCAAAAGTCATTCTACTTGAAAAAAATACTGTTGCAATTACGTTACACGTTGGAATTCATAAAGTTGTAAAAAGATTATTCAAAATGTCTGGCTATTATGTCAGAACTCTTCATCGAACACATATCGGCTCTCTTGCTTTGGATCTTGACAAAGGCGAATGGAGAGAATTAACAGAAGAAGATAAAAAATTAATTTTTACCAAACCAAAAATTACAAAAGCAACATTCCTTGAAAATTAATGTAGTAAATTAATTATTTCTTCCTTTAATTTACAAGCCTTACAAATTCCTTCTTGACTAGCTTCACCACAAACACTACAAACACACAATTCTTTTTCTTTGACATCGCATTTAATAATGTTTTTTTCTAAATTTAAATAAGATTTTAATATGTTTAATTTTGTGCTAGGGTTCTTCGATTCTTCTTCATTTAGCAAATCTCTAAGATGTGCTCTATAAGATGTTTGTGCATAAGGACATTCTTCAAAACCAGTTTTTATTTTTCTTATTATTGCATAAGTTAAAAGTTGTTTTTCACTTACAAAAATTAATGGTTTGACTTTTTGTGTAAATTGGTTTGTTGGTTTAGATTTGGGTCCTCCTCGAAACATTAAATCAGTGTTTCCTCTGGCCAAATTAATAAGAACTGTTTGTGCTTCATCATCTAAGTTGTGGCCTGTTGCAATCACATCATATTCTTTTGAAAATTTATTTAGAAGATATCGTCTTAATGTTCCACAAACGCTACACGCGTGAAATTTTTCTGTATTCATAATTTCATCAAGAGAATGTCCTACCAAATCTTGAAAAGAAGTAGTTCTCAAAAGGAGTTTATTTTTACGCATAAATTTTTCAAGATCTTCATTACTATATTCTCTATAATTGCTTATTCCTTCATTAACAAACAACCCCTCAACAGAATATCCTAACCTTATTAGTATATCAATTAGAGCAAGAGAATCTTTTCCACCACTAACAGCCACACATATTTTCGTTTCTTTTGTAAATAAATTAAATTGAGTAATCGTGTCCTGAACAGTTTTCAAAATATACTCTTCAAAGTGCTCACTACAAAGAATTGGGTTTCCAATAATCGCTTTGTTTTCACACTTCTCACATTTCATCTTTCAAATCAACAACCTTTTTTATACTAAATATTTTTCTTGTTCACAAACCATCAGCATGCTAAAAAAACAGCCTGCATCTTAACCACCACTCACTACTGAAAGTATTTTTATTTCATCATCATTGATTAATTCTTCATCTTCAGTAATTATTGTTCCGTTCTTAACGACCAAAACAGTTTCACTAAGAATATTAAGAGTGTCTAAAAGATCCTGAACAGAGCCTTTAAAGTCAAATTCCTTATTTTCTTTATTACGTTCGATATAGATTTTCATCTTAAATGCCTAAACTCACATTATCTTTTTAAATCAAACGGTCTTTTTGTCATTTATGAGCACATATTACTTAAGACAAAATGCCCAAATAGGTGAAAAAGGCACAAAAAAATTAAAAGAATCTAAAGTGATTATTGTTGGGCTTGGAGGCCTTGGTAGTGGTGTTGCTCAAATTTTAGGACGAATGGGAGTTGGTGAGATTGTTCTAGTTGATAATGATGTTGTTCAAGAACATAATTTATCAAGACAACAACTATATACAATAAATGATGTTAACAAATCTAAAGTAAGTGCATGTAAAGCTCATCTTTTAGAGATAAACCCAAATATCTCTGTTGAAATCATTGAAAAATTTGCAGATAAGGACGTTTTAGATTCAATAAAAAACATTTCATGTATTGTTGATTGCACAGACAGACATGAATCAAGACGAATTATTGACTCTTTTTGTTTAGAAAAAAACATTCCTTGGGTTCATGGCGCAGCAATCAGAGAACAAGGTGTTGTTTGTGTTTTTGGTCCTGATTATTCTCTAAAATCATATGAAGATATCTATAAAGGAAAAAATGTTGACGAATTTTGCGAAGGTGTTATTGCTACAACAACAAATGTTATTAGCTCGCTTCAAGCAAGTCTAGTTATCAAAATTTTACTTAAGAAAAACATCTCAAAAGGACTTTTTCGAGTCAATCTTGACACGTGGGAATTTGAGAGTATCAACATTTCTAAATAGAAACCTTATTAAAGAATAATCTTTACAACACTGATATTCCGCTTCCAAATCTCTGGTAGCTGTTATTGGTGAGTGTATGGTTGTTGAATCCATTATATCAGGTATAGAAGCCGAAAGACATCCTTGGATGTTAGTTCTTTTTGGTTTTGCGTTAAGCATTCTTGCTATTTTTTTCTCGCTATGGATCTTTGCTGATGAAGCAAGCATGGTGTTTTTGTTCTTAATTGTTATGGGTTCTATTCCTATAATGTATCACGTGATTAAACTTGAAGAAAAAAAAGATGTTGGTGATTTTGAAGAAGTTACTCTTCTAAAAGAACATTGGAAAGCTCTTAAAGCATTTATGTCATTATTTATTGGAATTACTTTAGCAGTAACTGCTTGGTATATCTATCCGCCAATTGCTGTTTTTCTAACATCCTTAGCTGTAGGGTATCTTTTATATTTACAAAATCCAAAAAACTTGACAACAAAAATAATTGTTTTTACAGTTTTGGGTGTTTTAGTTGCTTTAGTCACCCACAGTTCAGGTATGGAAAATAAAGTTCAAAGTATTTTTGAAACACAAATTCAAACATTCAATGGAATTTCTGGTGGAAGTCAATCGACAGGTCATGCCAGTGGATCGCTTAATGCTTTTTCTACAATATTTTTTAACAATGTTAAAGTTTTAATTTTCTGTGTGTTATTCTCATTCATTTATGGTGCAGGCGCAATTTTTATTCTTACCTGGAATGCTTCTGTTATTGGTGTGGCGATGGGAAATTATATTCGTTCGGGACTTTCAAGCGTAGCACATCTTGTTGGAATGGATAAAGCTTCAGAATATTTTGGAACAATTACTTTTGGAATTTTTAGATATGTGATTCACGGAATCCCTGAAATTCTTGCTTATTTTGTAGCTGCTCTTGCGGGTGGAATTATATCTGTTGCTGTAATTAAACACGATTTTGAGGGTAGAAAATTTGAACATATCGTTCTTGATGCTGCTGATCTTCTTTTGTTAAGTCTTGCGCTAATTTTTGTTGCGGCAATATTAGAAGTGTGGATAACACCTCTTATCTTCTAGATATGCTTGTTATTATTGGCAATATGTCTTCCAAACAGTCAGGACTTATTTGAAAATCTCCTTCTAGAGAATTATATCTTTGTTTTATCAGTATTGTCGTTGCGTTTGGAAAAACTTTTTTATAGTTATTTATCGTGGACGGTTTATCATCTATTATAACATCTGCTTCTAACAATTCTTTATGAGGTGTACAATGTATTTCATAATAGGGAATACCGTTAGCTCTCGCCCATAGCTCAGTTAATTTCTCTTTGCCTTCTGGCTGATCAGTTACCAAATAAACAAAATGGTTTTGATATAACTGTTGCAATAATTTTGAAGCTCCAGGATAAGGTTTTGCTTTAAGAAACAGATCTATAGCATAGGTATTAAAAAAATTAGATACAGAATGTATTAAAGGAAAAGTTTCCTTTAAATCATAAGAAGTTATATCATCAGGCGTTAATAATGAGTTAGAATCAAAATATTGTTTGTAAACATCACAAATGGCTTGAGGAGTATCTCTTAAAGAAGAATCAACATCTACATTAATTTTTAGGGGTTTCATTCTAACACTTTAATTTTTCCAGGTCGTATTTCGTAAACCTCACCCATCGCAATTAAAGTTAGTATAGTATTATCAGCTTCTTGACCAAAATGCTCGATAATTTCTTCTATCGCGCACCCTTCGCCTGCATCATTTTGTTTTATGAATTTTATTAGCTCATCATCTGTTAATTCAGGAATGATTTCTTCTTCGGTATCTTCTAGTTCTTCGTCTTCTTGAAACTCTTCAACACTTACAGATTTGTATTCATCATCAAGTTCCTTTGTGTTTTTTATTTCTTCTAGTTCTTCCTTTCGTTTCACAAGCCACAGTGGATTTTCTTTTATTTGTTTTGTTTGTACTGCTTCAGCTGCAATAAAGACTTCATCATTTGCTTTTCTTGGTCGTCCTATAATTAGAACTCCTTGTCCAACTTTTGAATTAGAAGTTGATTTAGAATGATTGAAATCACTTATCAGCATAGTGCCTGTTCCATCATCTAGAATTATTTCATAAGGACTTGGTTTTTCAATTATTATTCCAACAATATTTACTCTCGTTAGTCTTCGTGATTCGGTTTGAATATAATTTGGTTTCCAACCTTCTTGTACAATATAGTCGCCCGCGAGTAATTCTTCAACCGATGCTATTTTAGCGGTTTGTCGTTGAAATGTTGTTTCCATCTAGCCTCTCCTCTCTACTTTTCCCCAAAATCCTCTTTTTGGTTGATAAATATCGCCTGTTCGTTTTAATTTTTCAAGAACTTCTTCTACTTTAGATTCTTCTATTCCTTTTGCTTCACATTCAATTATTAATTCGTCTTCAGGAATTTCTTCTCCTTTTTCTTTTGCTAGCTGGTTAATAATGTCTCTTACAACAGATATGTGGTTTCTTTGTGAAGCAGTTATTCCTGTTGTTATTCTGTCGATATCAAACTTTCCTGTCTCTGGATCAGAACCAATTTGTGCTAATGCATAATGTAATAGTTCTACTGCTTTTTTCGCATCTTCTATTTCTACTGTTTTTGATAATCTTACTCTCGCACTAGCTTCCGAAAGACGCACCAAGGCTTCAAGTTGCCTTGCTGTTATTGGAACTGCTTTTATTCCTTCGCTTCCATCCCCGGCCGAGTTTCTGATGTTAACATAATATTTTTTTAGTTCATCCAATGCATCATCTGTTAATTTTGGATTTATGTTTCTTTTTGCGTATGCAATATATGTTTTAATAAAGTCGGTTGATAATTCAACGTCATCTGCTCTTTTTACGTCTTGGTGTAATCTTAAAATAAACTCCGCAATTTTATCATCTTTATCTTTATTTGGAATGTCCCTTACAGGAAATATTAAATCAAAACGACTAATCAATGCAGGCGGTAAATCAATTTGCTTTCCTAATGATTCATATGGATCAAATCTTCCAAACTTTGGGTTTGCTGCGGCAAGAACTGTTGTCTCTGAACGTAACGTCGCTTGAATGTTAGCTTTGCTAATTGTAATTGTTTGCTGCTCTAAAGCTTCATGCATTGCGCTTCGATCTTCGTCAGTCATTTTATCAAGCTCATCAATACATGCAATTCCTTGGTTTGCCAATACTAATGTTCCGGCTTCTAAAGCCCAACCTTTTAGAAAGTCATCTCTCACCACACTTGCCGTTAAACCTGCTCCGCTTGCTCCTTTACCTGAAACAAAACGTGCTTTTGGTGCAATTTTTGAAACTCTTTTTAGTAATTGAGATTTTGCTGCACCGGGATCCCCAATAAGTAAAACGTGTATGTCTCCTCTTGTTTTAACCCCATCACTACGTGGTTTCATAACCCCGCCCATCATTTGAAGAACCAGACCTTCTTTTAATTTTTCATAACCATAAATTGTTGGTGCGAAACTATTTGCTATTCTTCTAAGAGGATTTGTTGAATTTTTTGCAAATTCTAAAAATTCTTCTTCTTGTTCTTTTGAAACTTTTACTGCACTAAACTCTTCTTGTAGTGGTTCTACATAATTACTTTCAAGCATTAAATCAAATTCTACACTTTTCCCGCCACTATGAAGATTTATTTGAACGTCATTAACAATCCCTGTTACAATTATTTTATTTCCTGGATTTGTTTTCTTTTCACTTATTGGTGTTACTAAATCATGTCTTAGAAGTAAATTGAATCTTTTAGGTTGTTCTCCTCCATCAAGCTCGTCTGTTGCTTCTTCGAGGACTATCTTTTGAACATCAACTAAATCTTTTTCTAATAATTTAAAACCGCCTTTTCTACCACAAGCACAACTTGGTGGTTCTTTGAATTTTTGGTCATTTTGAAGTATATTTGCAATATTTCCACAACCAGGACATTCAAACTTAGCATTTGTAACATGTGGCCTTACATCTCCTTTTTGTCTTACCACCCCAATTATTTGAATCAATCTTCCAATATGTTCGCTTCGAATGTTCCTAATTAATATTTCTTGAGAAGAAGGTAAGTTCTTTACTCTTACAAAAAATTGTTTTTGATTCTTCTTTAAACCAAAACGTTCTATAGCTATTTGTCCTATCTCAAACATTTCTTCAGGCTTATCAAGAAATTGTTGTGCCAAATCAATGTTAAACATTGAAAGAATTCCAAAATCAATCACCAGGTGTGTGTGTCCTTTTTGAATTGATTCAACTAGTTTGTCATAATAATTAATTTCTATAAATTGTTGAAAGAGGTTAATCTGCTCATTAATGTCAATCGGCTTTTGTTGATATGATGGTGGCAGTATATCCATTAGTCTAACCTCTAGAGATGTTCAATCTCTCCCCTTTATGAAAAGGAAAGTAAATGTCCTTAATAAGGTTTTAAGGACTAAGCAATATAGATTTTTAAGCGTTCGCTTTGGTTGTCTTGTGTATCTTATTTAAGATTTTTAAGACAGTGAAATAATTTCTTATTTCAAGCCCTGAAAAATTATTTTAAATTTTTAAGGACATCTATAAGCATGTGAACTGCTTTGTAAACTTCTGCTTCAGATTTTGTTCCTGTACAAACAATTTTTCCGTTACTAAATAACAAGAATGTTGCTTTCGCTGCATCTAATTTGTAAACTAGACCAGGAAACTGTTCAGGCTCATACTCTGTGTTATCCAACTTCATAGCTAAAGTGTTTAAGTTTAGGTCCATTCCAATACTTCCACTCGCTACCATGTTTTGAATGTTAATTTCTGGCTTAATATCAATTTTTATGTTGATTTTGGTTAAAGTTTCTTTGATTTTTTCAAGAGATTGTTCTACTTCAAGTATGCTTTTTCCTCCTGTACAAACAACCTTACCAGAGCTAAAAATTAAAGCAGATGTTTTTGGTTCTTTAATTCTTATAACTAGACCAGGAAACTGTTCTGGATTATATTCTGTGTTAGAAAGTGTTGCCGCCATTTTCTCAAGCGGAATATCGTGTTCAAGACTTGTTGAAACAACAATATTTACGATTTTTACATCGAGTCCTTTTTTTAATTCTTCTAGACTTTCAGCCATTTATTTTCCCCCCAAATAATGTGACTCTAAGATTCGAGTCGTTCAAACCCAAGCCTCTTTATAAACCATCTAAATCAAAGCTTATTTATAAATGTTCGTTTTTCCATTTATAAACATTTAAAAAGAAAACATTTAAAAACAACACATACCTTGATTTCATCTCCATATATAAATCTAAAAAATAAAACATCGTTAAAAGCGGTTTTCAGAGCTTCAATTTGGCAACCCTCACCCCTGCATTTCTTATAGAAATTATTTATAAAGAATTAAACCAATTCAATAGCAAAAGAATAGTGTTTTACAAGTTCAATCATTTCTTTAGCATGACCTGCTCCAACAACAACTAAAAATTTCTGATTTGGATTTTTTTTGTGAAGAATAACTAATTTTCTTGCCATATAATGATTCCGCTCATCAACCAACACAGTATAAAAAGTTGGATAACGTCCTTTTAATGCAAACATCAACTTATCAATTAATTCAGAGTCAGGAACTTTAGAGAATAAAGAACTCATCGATCTTTTGTCAAGGCCTGTTTTTTCTTGAAGCTCTTTGGCTTGTTTTTGTTTAAAAGGTGCAAAAACCAGATCACCTAAAAAACGCATTTTTTCTTTGAATGTTAAATTTTTAAAAAGTCGTTTGATTGTTATTGTTATTGGTCTATCAATAAGCGCCAAATTTAAATTATTATTTTTAGCTAACTTAACTGCAAATAACATTTCACTTCCTGGTTTCATTCCAACAAGCTTTCCCATTTTTTGCTGCATCAATTTTCCAAAAAATAAAAATAAAAACCCTTTCACACCCACTTTTCTTATGGATGAAAAATTCATGCTTTGTTTTTTATTAGGATTATTTTCTTCATATAATAAACCATCAAGACGACCTTTATCTAATTCAACAGCAATAACATCAGGTTTATAATCTAGAAAAACAGATTTTATTTCATCAATAGAATCTTTAGATATGTGATTTGTTCCAACTATTTTAAGCCAAGAGGTCATAAATATATAGAAAGAAGTTCTAATTTAAAAAGATAACAGGAGTATATATTAATAAAAAAAGTAAAAAAGAAAAAATTAATTTTGAACTTTAACAACAATTTCTAATTCATTCCATGCAAGATCAAATAATTGTTGTACTGCGCTTGCAAAAAAAGGAGTATTAACCCACACGCCAACATCATATGTTGGATGTACTGCATCATCATCAAATAATAAGAATGCAATTTCTTCTCCATCAGCAATTGCAAATCGAGCTCTTAAATCTTTAACTTTTCGAACTTCTGCAAAATCTTCAATTAATTTTATTGCTTCTTTTGTTTCTTTCTTAGTTATTGGAGCCGCAATTTTTATTTTAACTCCTCTTTCGTGTGCTTTTTTGAATGCTCGTGATAAGAAATCTAATTTTCGAACTAAACCTTCTTCAGTTGATACTAAAATAAATTCTTCTTCTGCTTCTTTTAACATTAAAAGAATTTGTTCATACACTTTGTTTCGTCCCCTAAAACTAGCAGTTAGTTCTGTTGGTTCAACAAGTTCTACGCCTTTATTATGAAGAGAAGATAATTCTCCTAAAACATCACTTTCTCTTAGATTTTCTAAATTTCTTGCTTGTGCATCAGCATCTTCTTTTATTTTTCCTTTAACACGTTCTAGAACTTCATTTGGAGGTACTGCAATGTATTTTATTGGTTTTCCAATTTTCATTACAATAAAACCTTTTTTTTCTAAAGATTCTAAAACATCATAGCTCCGTGATCGTGGAACATTAGAAATATCTGATAATTCCCCTGCACTGGAGACGCCTCGAGATAACAAGGCAACCCAAATTTTTGCTTCATAACTGTTAAGACCAAAAATTTTGAGTTTCTCGATGAATTCTTTTTGCATAATCATTGTTGTACTACCTCGGTTTATGATATTAATTGATTAACAATATTTAATCAATAAAACCTCTTTTGTAAACTTAATACATATAGAAATAATTACAAGACTTATAAACATTTCGAAAATTTAACCATTGAGCAGTGAATACAAATACAAAATAACCCTCTTACCCCTTAATTTCATTTGGAGACCGTTCAATAAGTAAAAAGGCTCTTCTGCAAAAATTCAATAAATAGAAACTT
>JAFGOT010000036.1 GCA_016926395.1 Candidatus Woesearchaeota archaeon | reverse complement strand
TGAAAATCAGTCATTCTTCTTTTAAAACATCTACGATAAAAATAATCCTGGTGGTTTATTTCGGATGAATTCTTTAATAAAAGTCGCCAATATCGTTTAAGTTTGTTGTAATTTTTTTGGTCATTATTCATAATTTTGATTCGAGTTTTGTTAAATGCACGTGACAATAATTGCACCATGTGAAATTTATCAATAATAATAAGTGCCTTTGGAAATAATTCTTTAATCAGTGTCATATATGGACTGTACATATCAATGACAATTCGTTTAACTTGATTACGAGTCTCTAACTTGTAGTTTTGAAAATATTTTTTAAGAACGTGAAGTCTTCTGTCTTCAACAATATCAATTATAGAGTGTGTATCAGCATTGCAGAAAATAAAAGACATAGCACCAGCAGCAGATTTTACAGATTTAAATTCATCAAAACATAAATTTTCAGGTAAATGATTAAAGTTAGGTTTGTAATCATAAAAGGAACGATCTACAATTCTGGAAACGGTGGAATGAGAAACATTATGTCTTAATGCTAAATCTTTCTCGGAAACTTTTTCTTTAATATCAATAGCTATAGCTAACTTAGTATTGTTTGAGATGAAGCAATTCTTGCGAACTAGTGATGTAGGTAAAACGAATGTGGATGAACAATGCTTGCAAAGGTATCTCTGTTTCTTAAGCGAAAGATAAGAGCTAAATCTAGAAACACTTGGTAGCTTGATACGTGAAATTTTAAAGCCATATTTGATAATGTTTGAATCAAATATAGTTCCACAATTATGACACGCGTCGGGAATGTAAGTTAGAGTTCCATGAAAAACCTTCACAAAAGTTACCCCGATTTGCTCTTCGGTAAGCCAGTTTTCTCCAAAAGTAATATTTTCATCTTTAATATTTAAGAGATTTAGTATAGAATTTGTATGAGACATGAGAATCCTCGCTTCCTTATGAATGTTTTTGTGGTGATTACATTATAATTCAGCGGCTTTCTCTTGTCTTTTTTATTTCAATAAAAAAGGTGTTAGTTTTTCACCAACACCAAAAATTATAGAACCCTTTTTAGCTTCTTTTCAGCTGTTTCTAAGCTGACTATAATACAAATAAGTTACGCTTGTAGATGATATATAAATCGTTAAGAGCGTTGATTTTTTCCATCATTTCTACCTGTAAATCTGATACTAAATCGTAGTTTCCGCACTCGATAGCATTTCTGATTTGAGTGAATAATGATTTATGATTTAAACTATCTTTCATAAGCTCAATTCTTAATGAATTAATCTTTTCCCAATTTACCACATCTAAATCTGTTACGTTCTCAGTATCGTTATAGTGAAGTTTAATAGATTCTCTAACAATTCCTGAGTTTTTAACTATTATTCTATTTGCTAATTCAGTAGTCCAAGTATTTAGTATTGTAAGTTCATATGACTCAAGAATTGCTTCTGTAAAAACATTTCCTTTTAAAAGAACTTTAATCTTATCAGGATTGTTTTTAAATGATGAAATGTTTTCCCATACAGTTTTTGGTGGAATTCCAAACAACATATCTCTTTCTTCTTGAGTAAAGTCATCAAACACATCTTCTTCACTTCTATAAACACGATCGGTTTCTAAGTAGAAACTCTCTTCTCCAGCTTTCTTGCTAAAATCTGCCTCTAGTGCTTCGTTAGTTTTTCCACTTGCAATAACTGCCTTCATACCATCGAGCATTCCTAGGTAAACAGCTGATGTTACAAGATAAGTATTAGTAGTTGGGTTTGGTGCACGTAATTCAAAGCGAGTTGCAAGTGGGTTTGATAAATCTCGAACTAGACCTGCAAGTACTGTTCTATTTCTTGAAGCAACTTCAACGCAATGTCCCAAAGAACCTACGATGCAAACAGGTGCTTCAAATCCAGGTTTTAGTCTGTTGAAAGCATCATTAGTAGAAGTAACAAATGGGTTAATAACTTCATAGTTTTTAAGCATTCCCATAAAAGCTCCCCAGCCAAGACTACTTAAGTAATGCTTTTTCATTTCATTTGGAGCAAATAAGTTAACGGTTTTACCATTCTTAAGTTTTACTGCCAAGCCTATATGGTGATGTTCTCCAGAACCAGCAACGCCGTCGATAGGTTTTGCTTGGAAAGTGATCTCGAGTCCATTTTTATGGAATACATCGCTAATTCTATCTCTTGCTAACAATTCATTATCTGCAGATTGCATTGCTTCGTCGTATTTCCAGTCAACCTCAACTTGCTCCATGATGCCAGAATAAATATTTCCTCCTTTAAGTTTAGAAGGAACACCTCCAACTTCCTTATGAGCCATTTCTGGTTCATAGTCATAGTTTGTAAGCAAAATCATTACTTCTTCAAGTGCTGTTCTTACAGGACCAACAGTTCTTTTCCAGTATTGTTCTTTTAATGTTTGAGAAGTAGAGAGTTTTTCTGTATTTGTCTTATAATCAGGAGTTTTTACCCAAAACTCGAGTTCAGTTGCAGTTGTCATTATAACACGTTCGATGTCTTTACTTGTAAATCCAAATTCTTCTTCTAAAGATTTGTATTTACTAAAAATATTCTTAACTTCTTTATTAAAATATTCTTCAGCTTTTT
>JAFGOT010000035.1 GCA_016926395.1 Candidatus Woesearchaeota archaeon | reverse complement strand
AGGTGAACCAGTAGAACCTGGAAGTTATGACCCTGCAAACGATATAAAATTCTTAGAAATTGAACTAGATTACTGGTATCTTGACATAATAAAAAAAGGATGGGAAAAACTAGCTCGACAAGCACAACAAGAAAAAAAAGAAATTTACAAAGCAATACACGCCCAAATGAGTGGAGTTGGAGTTAACGAAGAAATAGCAAAGCAAGCAGTCAGAAAATCAGAACTAGAAACAATCGCAGTAAAAGACTGGAGCGAAGAGCAATTACTAAAACTCGCAAGCGAACTTAGACAGCAAACAAAACCAATGGTTATTGCGGCAAACAAATGTGACCATCCAGCTGGAAAAGAAAATTTAACAAAACTAAAAGAACAATTCCCAAAATACACAATTATCCCAACGAGCGCAGAAGCAGAACTAGCACTTAGAGAAGCAGGAAAAAAAGAACTTATCAACTACATTCCAGGAGAACAAGATTTTACAATCACAGAAAAAGGAGAACAAACACTTTCTGAACAACAACAAAAAGCACTAGAATTCATCAAAGCAAACGTGTTAAAAGGATATGAAGAAGGAACAGGAATACAAAAAATTCTAAACACTGTCGTGTTTGACCTTTTGAAAAGAAAAGCAATACATCCAGGAGGAGTGGGTAAACTAGAAGATAGTAATGGCAATACACTCCCGGATTGTTTCTTGATGAAAGGAGATGCAACAGCACTTGATTTTGCGTATGCTCTGCACACTGACTTTGGTAAAAACTTTGTAAAAGCAGTCAATGTAAGAACCAAACTACCAATTGGAAAAGACCACCCATTAAACCATTTAGACATAGTGGAAATTATGGCAACAAAATGATAGGAACTAATCTAAAAGAAAACGATGCATTTGTATTCTTAGAAGATAATGAATATGATGCCCTAAAAAATAACAGAAAAATTAATGGAATATACAAGAATAGGAAAACAAACCAAGAAGGAAATTTAGAAGTAACACTTAAAGAACTAAATGGAAAACAAGGCAAAATATATTTTCAAAAACAAAACAACACAATAAACGGAATCAACATAGAAATAAACCAATCATACTTCCAAACCAAATGTCAATCAAATGGATGGAATGTGAAAATAAATGATGAACAAATAGCATTTTTTGTCCCAATGAAAAACATGAGCGAATCAGAAAGAGTTCTCTATAACAGTTTAGTAATAAAAGAAGAATAAAGTAAAAAAAATCACTTAAGAAGATTATATTTCTCAAGAAGCTCTTTATATCGATTAAAGTCAGGACTTCGCTTGAATGCATCAATTTGTTCAGGAGGAAGTCTTGAAATCCACTTATGAATTATTTTAAGAGTCTGACGAGTTTCAGCTTTTAGAACCTCAGCAGGGTCAAGCTCAACATCGTGCGAATGTTCAAAATCAGGCATTTCTTCCTCAACACTAGATCGATTAGATCTGAATATAGAAAAGAATCGTTTGATAAGACTCTCTCGTTTTTCTTCAAGTTCTTCAACTTCGTGCTCAACATCATCAAGTTCATCTTCAATTTCATGAATTTCTTCTTGTATATCTTCAGGAAAATCATCAATTTCTTCATCCAAATCTCGTGGAGAAGAGGAAGAGCTAAACATGGCAATGATTCGACTGAAAAAAGAAGGATTCTCGTCCTGCTCGTAAACAGTAGATTCAATTGCATTGCTTAAATGAGGAACATCTTTATCTGAAGAAGGAGAAAAAACTTTCTTAATGGGAATCAAAGAGTCAACTTTCTTGAAGAAAGAACCCGATTCAGAATCAGACCTAGAATTACGGTTAGCTAGATACGCCCCCATATCATCATTAAAATCACGTTGTTTTCTACTAATTAAAACCACCCTTGCCAATATTAAAATAAGATATATAATACATACAATCCACCATTTATAAGTGTTTCTGTGATATCGTTAGATAAGTGACTAAGATAAGAAAAATCACAAATACACATATAACAATACATAAAGAAAGTGAGGGCGTGGGGATTTGAACCCCAATCAGCCGGTGTCTACCGAATGGATAATCATTGCCAAAGAATGGCTCATCGCTCCAAAAACGTCTGGAGCCGGCTATTCTACCGGGTTATACTACGCCCCCTAAAAACACTATAAAAACAGCAACCGAAGTCAATTTATAAAGATTTCTAGAGAATAAAGAATTAAAAAAATAAATTTAAGGGTTTTCAACCTTAAAGTTTGAGACATCGACTTTAGAGGAAACAGTACCTGCACTTTTTGCTTTCTTAGCAACTTTTTTAGAAGATTTCTTAGCTGACTTTTTAGAAGCTTTTTTAGTAGAGGCTTTTTTTGTTGAGCTTTTTTTGACAGGTTTATCTACTTGGATAATAACATCCTGCTTTGGAGATTTTTCTTTTTTAACAATTACAGTCTCCATAAGAGTTAATTGCTTTTCATCTTTAACCTCTCTAAAACCTCGTTTGAATGAAACAACTAAATAAAGTAACAAACAAACAATTGCAAACATTACCAAGTTAAAATAACTACAAGCCAACGAAAAGAAACCTCCAATGGAATAATCCTCTACAGGCAGAACATCAACATAAATATCACCGCTAGAAGCGGATTCACCAGCACTATCAATTGCAGTTAATTCCAATTTAGTCAAACCATTCCAATCTTTATCAGGAGTGATTTTTAATTTGCTTCGTTTAACAACAGCAGATAAATGAGAATCATCACCTAAAGTGACTTCATAGTCAACAATATTATAATCAGGATCAAAGAAAAACTCATTTAAGTCAAAAGATCGCGTGGAGTCTTCTTCTAGTTTTAGATAAATTGTTGAATTAGTTTCTAAATCATAAGAAGTATAAAACATAGATTTTGTTGGAACTCCTTTCCAAGATAAAACAACAATAGTTGCTAAAATAAACAGCACTAGTAAAACAATTCCTAAAACTTTAGCAGCAAAAAAGTGTCTGCCTAAAAACAATTTAACTACAAGAACAATTAAAAATATTGCAGCCAAAAAAGACAACACAAAAAAGACTTGCAAACATAATGATAAGGAATTCCACCATGTGGAGATGTTTATAATCATCCATTCATACCAAGGTTTATCAACAAACTTAACAGTTATTTTAGAATAAAACTCTGCACCAGAAGAATGTTCCATACTTAGTAGGAAAGAGTTTTCTACACCAACAATTGATCCGTTGTTAGCCATTTGAGCGTAAGCAACTAATGCATCCCTATCAATGCTGAATTCAAGATACAAATCATCGGATGAATTAATCATTTGAGGACCAGATTTTAATGTTAAATAAGATGGTAGACTAAAAGCAGTTGGAGTGTAAAAACCATCTTGAATTCCAAGATTTTTAACATTAACATAAACATTCTCAGAATCGTAACGAACATCTAAATTAGACTTAGTTGCATAAATACCATAACATTTTGTTTTATTATTTAATACAATATCAAAAGAATCACTATCAACCAATTCATTATTAAAGTAAGCATCAACATTAACTGTAGAAACTTCGTTTCTATTAGGCGCGTCATCAATAATAATAGATGATTTTTTTCCTTCTTTACCATCAAAAATAACGAAGTCAGAGGATAGTTTAACGTAATCCGGACCAGTTATATTTAGCTGAACAACAGCAGGGGAAACACCTTTGTGTTCCATAACTAAATCCAATGATTTAGTTTCACCAGCACAAACGTTAACGTCTTTCTCAGGCACACTAAGAAGATTTGAGAAATCATAACAATGTTTTACAGATAAAGGCATAACTAATTCTTCAACAACCCTGCCAGTTAAAGAAGAAACTTCAACAGTAACATTATAATCTCCATCATGCTTTGCACCATTTGGAGAAATAACTAAAGGAATATCAGTATATGTTGAAGAGTTAAGAATTAAAGTATTACTTTCAATACCTAAAATAGCACTAGGTAATTTTAAATCCGCAAAAGAAGGACCATAAAGCTTTACTAAAAATTCATCTTCAAAGTGATTTTGATTTCGTATAGTAATATTATAAGATTGTTGAGTACCGTCACAAACAATCATTTCAGTTGGACCTGCAACATCAAAATTGTAATCAGGAGAAATATTAAGATTTTTTGAAAAATCAATTTCCCTACTGTTCTTTAATGCAGTAACTTTGTAATCAAGAGTTTGTTCTCCTGAAATATCACAAGGAATATTATAAGACACAACATAATCAAATTTTGTTTGAGCAGGAATAGTAACTATTTTTTTTGCAACAGAGGAATATGATTGAAAGTTTTTTATTTCAACTTCATAATCTTCAGCAAAAGACCCAGTGTTTAAAATAGTAAAATTATCTTTAAAGGAAGTACAAACTGAAGTTTGTTTATCATCCCCTGGAAGAACAACAAGATTATCACAAGAAGAAAAAGACAATTTTCTTTGCAAAACTTGAGATTCTCCATAAACAGAAGTTCCAGTTATTTCTAAATTATCTTTTGAAACACCGCAAGGAGCATGAACATACATGTAAACCATCTGCGAAGATCCAGGAACTAAATTGACAGAATTTTGCGAAAAAGATACATAATCAAGATTTGAAGATAAATCAATTTTAATAGGCATACTACCATCATTTACAACCTGAACAACGTCAGTGCCTGTTGAACATGAACACATCGATAATTCTGTACTAGCAGAAGATATGTAAAAACTTTCAATTGAACTTGATGGAAACTGAACAAAAACGTCAGCAGCTAAAGCTAATGATGAGAATGATAGTGTGAATAGAAGAATTGTAAATAGAATTAATACTTGTTTCTTCATCGTGTTTTCTCCCCCTAAACAAAAAGTAAAGATTGCGATTTTTTATGATAAAGAAAAAAGCGCAAGTAAAAGAAAAAAGCAACTAAGATTAAATCTTAGAAGCCCTAACGGAAAGCTTAGTAGTAAGTCTTTGCGTCTTCGTCGTCATCAGAACCACGTAGCTTGTTGAAGCCAATGATTAATCCAATAAGGATTAAGATAACAACTAAAACAATTAGACCAATTTCTAATGCTTTTTGTAGACCGCTTCGGTCTTTGCTACCGTCTTCGGTAACAACTGCTTTCATAGGAAGTACATCTTGTGCACCATCACTTGCAACAGTTACTGAGAATGAATGTTCACCAGCTGCAGCGTTGTCGTTAGCAACAACATGTACGTAAACAGGAACCATTGCACCTGCAGGTACTACAACTAAAGAGCCTTCACTAAGAGTAGCAGTTCCCCATGAATCAACACCTGATACAGCTAAAGTATAACTTTTTTGGCTGTTTCCAGTATTTTGAATCATAATTGGGAATGTTGCACCGGATTTTGCATCTACGATTTTTTCACTGTCAAAGAATAGTTGAGTTACAACATCATTTTCTTTTACAGCAGCACCGCAAGTTACATCTGCACATTCAGAAACGTGAACAACAGCAGTTTTAGTTACGGATTCATATTCATCGTATTTAACAGTATATTCAACAACATAATCTCCAGGTTGAGCATCTTTTGGGAAACGTAAAACTAATTCTTCAAAAGTTTCTTTTTCGCCAACTTCTAGATTCTCAATAGTTTCAACAGCTTGAATGTTAAGTGCTGGAACTTTTACTAAAAGAGTTGCATCATCAAAGTCTTGTTGACCGATGTTTTCTACTCGAACAGTAGCAGTTAATGCTCGTCCAGCCATTACTTCACTGGATGGAGATAGGTATGCATCTTTAATAAGAACTTCATTACCATTTTCTACATTAACAATGTTAAGTTCATAGTAATAAGATTGTCGAAGTTCATCTCGACTGTGTACTTCAATGTACAGTTTTGCGTAATCAGGATCAATGTTTACTGGAACTTCAAGTTCTAGTGAAACAAATTTTTTGTCTCCTGCTTGTAAGTTAAATGTTCTTGACATGTCAAAGACTTTGTCAAATTCATAATTACTGTATTCATAACCACCAATCATAGCGGAAACTTGTACGTCAGAAACATCTGCTAATGTTCCTAGTTCTAATTCAAGATCTAATTTTTCACCACGAGCTACTTCTAAATTTAGATCGTTGCCGAAAAGACCTTGTTCATGACCGTTAATATCTAAAGATAAAACTTCTAAATCAACAGTCGCATTGCTTGGAGCAGCCACTACAACACCCATAGATACTAGAGTGAAGACCGCAAACAAAATTGTTAATAATTTTGTATTCATTTTAAATCCTCCCTAAACTTTTACTTGCGTTTATTTATTAATATCAAGCCTTAGTTATGTCCAAAGAACATATAGGCTTATTTAAATGTTTCGAATATTAACCATTTTCAAGTGGAGACAAAACGTCCCTCTTGATTAGTTAACAACCTCGAAATAAGAGATTTTAACTCTCTTATCGACTTGATCAGCATCTACAATAATTTCAGGGTAATAGTAACCTTCCTCAAAATCATAAGGAATATCCACTAAAACAGTGAATCGTTTACTATCTCCAGAAGATATTGAACTTGTTGAACTTTTGAATCGACCAAGCTCAGGTAACAAGAAAGTTACTTGAACGTCATCAACTCTTTCGTCGAAATTGTTCTTAACAACAACACTTACATATAGCAAACCATCTGGAGAAACCTGTTCGAAAGCAGAGCCTTCCAAGTGGATTGAACTAACTTGTAATTTGTCTTTTATTTTAAAAGTATCGTCTTCATCAGCAGCTTCAGGCTCTTTTACAGTAACAATTTTACTTGCAGAGTCTAAGTCTCCAGATGTATCTTCTACAGTTAATGTGAAAGTATATTGGTCAGCTACATCAAATAAAGGATATTGCATTTTACCAGAGTAAGTTGCAACAACAACTCCTAAACTGTTAGTAACTACCCATTGATATGAAACAATTTCTTCACCAGCAGGTGCAATTGAATCAAATCCATGAACTACAAACTCTTCACCTTTGTTAACAAATTGAGGTGCTTTTATTATTGCAGTAGGTCCTTGTGCAAAAGGGTTAACAACCGTAACATTTAGCACGTCGGATGCAGTTAAATTACTATCATCAGTAACAGTTAACTCAACAGAACAATCACCTAAAGTAGCAAAAGTATAGTTGAAAGTAACACCGCTAAAAACAACAGATTGTAAGCCACAAGTCACATTCCAATCATAGGAAACAATAGTTCCACAATTCGAAGCGACAGAACCACTTGCATCAAAACTTGCTAAAGTGTTAGCGTCAACAGTTGTAGGGCCAGCTATAATTGCAACAGGATTAGTTAAACAACCACCGTTACTTACAATACTAGTTGAAGCATTAACAGGACCAACAATATCTTGACCATCTGTAACTTCACAACTAATAGTAATATTATCACCAACAGAAGTGAAAGCAGATGAAAGAGTAGCAGTAAAGTCAACTCCAGAGGCAATCCAACCGGAGCTAGAACCAATAAGGTAAACGCCGTTTTGATACCATTCAACACCATAATGAAGCAAATCACCATCAACATCATCAGCAACACAAGTAGCAATGACATTTTGTGCATCATTAACTTGAGGTGGAACTGAAACAGTTAAATTAACAGGAGCGTTGTTATTACCAGTCCCATCAACAATCAAAGTTGAACCAGAAACAGGACCAACAGTAACTTGACCATCAGTAACATCACAACTTAAAGTCCAAACATCACCAACAGAAGTGTAAGATGCAGGCATGGATGCACTAAAAGCAACTCCAGGTGCTAAAGGAATAGAACTTGTTCCTGAGAAGAAAGCTCCATTTAAGTACCATCTAGCGTTGTAATATAATAAATCTCCATCAGCATCATCAGCAACACAAGTCCCTAGAAGATCTTGAGTACTGTTTAATTGTGAAGGAACTGAAACAGTTAAATTAACAGGAGCAACATTACCAGTTGAACCACCTGAAATAGTTACGTTTGAACTGTTAAGCCATGCACCAGCATCTTGACCATCATATGCTTGACAAGCAAAGATGAAATCATCACCAACATTAGTGAAAGTTTCACTATAATTAGAAACTTGTATTGGTCCAGACAAATCAGTGAAATAATTTGAAATACCTTGTGAAACCACAGCACCATTTTGATACCAAGCCCAATTGAATGCAACAGCATCAGCATCAGCATCAAAAGCAGAACAGTAACCACTAAGCATATCATCGTCTCCAGGTGTGTTTGGTAAGATGAATGAAAAAAGAGTTACAGGTGCATTGTTTTGTGGTGGAAGATCAGCAATAGTAACAGATGTACTCATCCAGCTACTATAAAGAGCACCATCAAAAGCTCTACATCTAAGTTCCCAAACTTGATTTAAACTTGTTTGAGAAGAATCAATTCCATTAACAGGAACAACAGTATTTTGTGGATAATAAGAAGTTGTTTCTACAGCACTAATAGGAATTACTTGAACCCATTGATATTCATACATAACATTAGTTGAATCAGCATCTGTAGCAATACAAGTTCCAGTTAAATTATCTGCAATTGTTGGATTAGCAGGATTAATTACTACTTCTTGCATTACAGGAGCATATGTTGGCATAAGAACACTAAAATTCAGAATTGCAGTATCTTGTCTATTACCACCATTTGGATAAGTATCATCATAATCAGTTGCAATAGCAGCAAGAGTGTAGTCACCAACAGGTAAACTTGAAGTATCTAAAGTATTAGCATAGCCAAGACTATAAAGATGGGTCTCTTGAGAAATAACTTGAACAATCTGAGTTAAATCATCTGCTTCAAGAACATACAAGTCCACTCCAATTAAGTGGTCGTAACCTGCATTTGGACCTGCAGTAGTGTACGCATCAACAATATATTGAGCTGTTTCCCCTTGTTCTAAATTAATAGGATCAGTACCGTAAACACCATTGTCATCCCAGACCATGCTTACAGTAATAGCTGAAGCTAAAGATAAAGTTAGAACAAAAAGAAAAAACATTGAAAGTAGTAATTTTTTCATTTTTTAGTTCCCCTAAAAGTTATATCTCACCATAAAACCAAGATTGGTTAAATTATCAGTTTGAATTTTTGCGCTATTAAAGTCAAATTCTTTAACCCCTTTCAAAGGAGCTAATAAACTTCCATTAACACCAAATTCTAAACCATTTTTAAGAACATAAGAAACTCTTGCTGTTCCACCCAAGTACCAACCAGAATGGGATGTAGAGTTAGACTCAGACCAAAGAGTTGCATCTTCAGGACCTTGCGGAACATCACCAATAGTTGAGAAAACTTCTTTTGAAAGTTCTTCTGAAGATTCGGAAATGTTAACAGTAGATTTTTTTCCGTTTGCAGTTAGACCTAATCTCCAATTGCCAATAGGTAATTGATAACCAGCGCCAAAACCCCAACCAAAATCTTGAGTTGCTAATCCTTTGTGATCAGTTGTAGTAATAACATAAGTAAGATTCATATCTCCATTTTGTCTTCTTTCAGTTTGATTTTCGTAAGAATCTAAAGAATTTATTTTACTAGAAAAATCAGTACTGTATAAAGGAGATTCAACAGACACTAAAAAGTTGAAAATGTTTGCATCAGCAGCTAGACCAAAACCATTGCCAAAAGCAAATTTTGGATTTATACCAACACCAAATTTATTATTGTCATAGTTAACTTTAACTGGCTCACCAGTGAAAGTATTACTAGTAACCACTTTCTTAGAAGGTGTTTTTTTGTTTCTGTTAAGTAAATCAACTCCTTCTTCTTTAGAAATTTGAGTGCATTTGTAATCTGGTGAAACAGCACCAAGAACAAAATTTAATGTGTCACCATTTGCAGCTAGAACTGGTTTAAGATATAAATTTTGTGCACCTAAATTAAGATTAGTATTAACAGGATAAAGAGTTTTTCTTAAATCTCTTAATTCTTGTTCGTTCATAACTTTTCTTGCATTTAGACGTGTACCAAATTCAGAAGTTTCAGCATTATTATTTTCTTCTTCAACAACAGCATCAGTAAAGTAATTAACACCATTAGATACTGGAAGAGTATCTAGTTGTGAAACTTGTTCTGTTTGAACATTATCAACAATCGGAGTTGTTGGAAGACCATAAGTGGAAGTCATTTTTTGAGTACTACATGAAGTAGCAAGTAGCATACCTAAACCTGCAGCAGTTCCAAGAACAGCATTTCTGAATTTGTTTGATTTTTTCATTTTTTCACCATTACTAAAGAATCATTAACAACAACATCAAGAGAGCCATTAGTTATTTTGACGTTGCTAGAAGTTGGAACGTTTTTTTCAGCATTACCTGAATTATTACCAACATTAAAATTTCCTGTAATTACAACATTAGAAGTTTTATCAACATAAAATTGATTTACAGGAGAACTAATCATAGGTGCATCAATAGTGTGACCTAATTCAACAGAAGGAGTGTATGAATCAGTAACATTTTTTTGATTATATTTCATAGCACCAAAAACAATTGCACCACCAACTGCAAGACCGCCTGCAATAGGTAAAACATATCTAGTAAAATAATTTTGTTTTGAATTTTTATCGTGTTTCATTTTAATTTCCCCATTAATTAATTTGATTCTCGTAAAGAGATTTTTGAAGATCATTTAACAAAATTGAATCTTGAAAGAGATCTTTTCCGCCAACACAATCGTCGATTGAAGAAATAATTTTAGTTTCTTTTTTCTTATTCTCTTTCTTTTTTTCTTCTTTTTTTTCAGTGTTAATTATTACTTTTTTAGTAAGATCATCAGCTGGAAGAGTATCAACAGGATTAGTTAAAGTATAACAAGAATCACAGGAAGAATTTCCAACATGATACGGAGCAGTAATTACTAAAGCACTACCATCAGAGACAGTTGTTTGATTTTGAATTACAGTGATAGGAGCATTAACATCAATATTACTACCATTAATGATAACAGCAGGAATATTATTGTTGTAATTTACAGGCGTTTCTTTAGAATTGTTTTTCATTGCGAAATACATGATTCCAGCAGTACCTAGAGCAATAGCGCCGCCAATAAGATATGTCTTTAATTTAGCCATTTTTTTAGACTGCGCATCTAGCGCAAGATAATTTTTTTCCATTTTGATTTCAACCCTCTTTTTATGAAATACTCGATAAGAATATCGAACACTACTATATAGTAGATACAACTAATATTTAAATCTTTCTGTATGTAACTACCGTGCTAGGACAACACGAACGAAGTCCTATTTATAAATACAAAGATAAACACCAACAGGAAAAATAGTGAAAAACAAAGAAAAGATAAAAAGCTAACGCAAAATTAATAAACACAACTTCTGAAACTGGCCAAATCAGACATTTCAAAGAGAATCACGGAAATGAAAAATAGTGCCTAATTAGAAAATCAAGAAAGAAAAAATACAACTCAAAAAATCAAAAAAACACCAAAAAGATATAAATGGAAAGCAAATAGCAAAGGAAGTATAAAATAATGCTCATAATGGGTGGTAAAACGTGGCAAAGAGACATACAAAGCACGAAAAAAAACAAAAAACAAACAATTCTACTGAAGAAAGCAAAACAGGAAAAGTTAATTTCTTTAAAAACAAACAAAACGAGAAATGGTTAATTGTAGTATTAATCCTTGTTGCAATAGGACTTAGTACATTTTTTAGGATGTACCCGTCAGACTTACCAGCAACAGATAAATGGGCCGAGGATAGCATAAAAAATCAAATATCAAGCCAAGTAAGTAGTCAAGTAAGCAGCCAATATCCAAATCTCCCAACAGCACAAAAACAGCAACTAATCAACGAAGAAGTAGACAAAGTTATAACCGCCCAGAAGGAAGATTATAACAAACAAGTAGAACAAACGTCAAAATATTTTAAATCACAATTACAAGATGAAAACGACAACACATATCTTCTGGCAATAGACCCATATTTATGGTATTCACAAGCAAAAAACATAGAAGCAAACGGATTTCAAGGAGATGAAATAGTAGATGGAAAACAAAGCTTTAGTCTAAGAAACGGCCGAGAAGCAAGACCAACAGGATTTAGTATTCATCCAGCATTAGGAGTATTAGTACATAAAATAGGATCAATATTCAATAAAGATTTCACACTACAAAGAGCAATGTTCATCTTGCCTGTAATTCTTATATCACTAGCAATTATTTTTGCTTTTTTCTTAGCAAGAAAAATAGGCGGGAATGTAGCAGGATTTGTAGCAGGATTAGCAATCGCACTTAACACCGCACTACTTGGCAGGACACCTGCAGGATTTTCAGATACGGATTCATACATAATAATGTTCCCACTTCTAATTGCCTGGACAGCCCTTGAAGCAATGACAGCAAAAGACATAAAACAAAAAATGATCTGGACAAGCATATCAGCAATAGGGATTGTTTTATTTAGATACAGTTGGTCATACTGGTGGTACATCGGAAGTTTATTACTAGGAGTCTTAGGAGTTCATTTCATATACTCATTAATCATCAATAAAGAATGGAATAAATACAACAGTAAAAACTTCAAAGAAATAACAAAAACAAGTGGTGGACAAGCAATAATAGTTGGTATCTCGTTCCTATTAATATCAGGATTGATACTGGCAATTGTAGGACTGACATCAGTTAGTAACAATTCATTCGTTCAAAACATATTTGAACCGACAAAACAAATGCTTGCAGGACCTATAATGGCCCTCCACATAAAAAACGTTGCAACAGGAAGCAACATCTGGCCAAACGTTTTAACAACAGTGGCAGAGCTAAATGCAGGAAGCTGGGCGCAAGTTATCGCCTCAGTTGGTGGTAAAGTATTATTCACCATAGGTCTTCTTGGAGTGTTACTAACTTTTTTCATAAAAACAGAAAGTGGAAAACCAGAAATAAGATATGCAGCATTGTTAACATTTTGGTTTATTGGAATTGCAATAATGGGAGTTATTGCATCAAGATTCATAGCATTACTTGCAGCACCTTTCGCAATTGCATTTGGAGTATTCTTTGGAATACTATGGACAAAAGGAAGTGTGTGGATAAAAAAAAGTATGCAAATACCAAAAATCGCAACTCAAATAACACTAATTGTTTTGATTTTAATATTATTTATCGCACCAATAAAATCTGCTAATGCAGTAGCAATAGGTGAAGTTC
Organism: Candidatus Woesearchaeota archaeon; assembly: GCA_016926395.1. Classification (GTDB taxonomy): domain Archaea; phylum Nanobdellota; class Nanobdellia; order Woesearchaeales; family SKGA01; genus SKGA01. The sequence goes on along the minus strand of JAFGOT010000035.1, from coordinate 56,425 downwards.
CAAGTATGAACGATGCATGGTATAACAGTCTGACAACAATTAAAAATGACACTAATGACGGAATAATAACTAGTTGGTGGGATTTTGGACATTGGTTTGTTAATGTTGCAGAAACAAGAGTAACATTTGATGGTGGAGACCAAGGCAAGAGAATATATTGGGTTGGAAAAAGTTTAATGACTGAAAATCTAACTGAAAACAAAGCAATTCTTCGAATGCTTAACTGCGGTCAAAACAAAGGATATGAGAGAATATTTGAATATACAAATAACAGTTATTTAGCAAGTAAAAAAATAAATGAAATAATCTACCAAACAAAAGATGAAGCAAAAGCAAATCTTTTGGGAATAGGTCTTAGCGAAAGCGAAGCAAACAGCGTGTTAGAAAAGACTCATTGCGATGATAGTGAACTTTTAGATCAATACTACATCACATCTCAAGACATGGTAGGAAAAGCAGGCGTTTGGGCCCACTTTGGAAGTTGGGATTTTGATAAAGCGTTCGTATACAACACATTCAAAAATAAACCGTACGACAAAGCACTTCAAATATTATTAGAACAAAGCCCATATGATGAAGATACTTTAAACAATATGTACTATGAAATCAATACTCTTGCAGATAGTAGATCGGTTGATAGCTGGATTAGCCCTTGGCCAAATTACGTGACCGCAAATGCAAAATCATGTAAAGAAACAGCAACAGAGTATACTTGTTCAATTAACCAAGTCATAGGACAACAACAAGGCGGACAAGTCGTTATGGAAACAGCGACAATTCCAAAGAATAATCCTCTAAACACAAAAATCAGTATTGGACTATATAACGGCAACCAAAAAGTTGGTAGTGGTGATTCTTTAGTACCAAAAGAAGTTAGCATAATAACTGAAGAAGAAACAAAAACATACCAAATACCAAGCAGTACACTTGACTACGAATTAGCGGTTGCGAATACTCCAAAAGGAGTAAAAGCAATAATCAGCGATACTGTAATGGGAACGGGAGCGTTTACAAGATTGTTCTTCTTTGAAGGTGTTGGGATGAAAGGTTATGAAGTACTAAGCGACATAACAGACTTTACAGGTCAAAGAATAATTGTTTACAAAGTAAATTTAAGTAGTGAACAATAATTAAATACAAAAACAAAGGTAACAGATTCTAGAAGTTACCTTCATTTTATTTTTAAAAGAATTATTAAGTAAGTCTAGTTATGTGGTTGTCATGGCAAAGAAAATAGCAGTTATTATGCCTGCATGGAATGAAGAAAAACACATTTCTGAAGTAATAAAAAGAATAAAACATGTTTCTCTAAAAAATAAATTAGACCTAGAAATCATAGTTATCGATGATGGAAGTGCAGATAATACCTCAAAGATTGCAAAAGAATCAAAAGCAGACGTTGTCTTGCGACACATAATAAATCTTGGAAAAGGTAACGCGGCAAGAACAGGTTGTGACTTTGCTTACAAAGAAAAATACAATATCTTTATTCTGATGGATTCGGACGGACAACACGAACCAGAAGATATACCAAGATTTCTAGAAGCGCTAAAAAACACAGACATAGTGTATGGATATAGGACTTCTGAAGGAAAATCTCCATTTCTAATGAGTGTTGGAAACTGGGGATTAACGTGGTTGGTTCGTATAATGTTTGGAGCAAAAATTAGAGACACACAATCAGGTTTTAGAACATTTAGAAGAAACGTGTACAAACAGTTGCGATGGGAATCTAAGCTATATGGTATGGAAACAGAAATGATAGTCAACGCAAAGGGATTAAAATATAAAGAGATACCAATAAAAACAATATACTTAGATAATTACAAAGGAACTACCCCAATACACGGAATCAAAATATTAATTCAAATGATCAAATGGAAAGCAATACAACTACTAGGAGGAAAGTAAAACTAAAAAAATGGTACTTGGAATACAAATTTTGGGAATATTATTTGCATTAGCAATGTTTTACCTAACATTTCATGGGTTTAAAAGAAACCAAACTAGCAAACAAGGATTAGCACTCTGGGGAGGAATATGGCTGATAGTGATTATTTTATCAATATTTCCTCAAATAATATCAGGAGTGGGCGGTAAACTAAGCGTCACAGGAACAATAGACTTTCTAACACTAATTGGCTTTGCGTTCTTCTTGGTTTTAATGTTTTATTTACATCAAAAAGTAAACAAAACGGAAAACAAACTAGAAAAATTAGTAAGAACAATCGCATACAAAGAAGTTGATAAGAAAGAAAAAAAGAAATGAACCTTAGGGGAAAACAAAATTGAAAAAAATACTGATTGTTGCTAATCATTTTTATCCATACGTTGGAGGACTAGAAAAGTTTGCATTAGAACTATCAAACGGACTTGCCAAGAAAGGTAACAAAGTTGATGTTCTCACATTTCAATACAAACAACTAAAAGAATTTGAGAAAAAAAACAATATAAACATAATCCGCCTTCCTTGTTTTGAAATTCTTGGGGACACATACTCAATTCCTAAAGTGTTTAGTTTTGAATATAAAAAATTAAGAAAAAAAATATTAAATGAAAAATATGATGTTGTTATAACCAACACTCGCTTCTTTACAAGCACATTTATTGGGCTTAAATTAGCTCAAAAAATGAAATCTAAATTTATACACATAGAGCATGGAAATAAGTTTGTAACACATAAAAACCCTATTGTAACAATAGCTGCATGGATATATGATCAGACATTAGGACGTTTTGTTATTAGCAAAGCAAATTTGGTTGTTGGAATTTCAAAAAAATGCGTTTCTTTCTCAAAAAAACTAGGAGCTAAAAAAACAACAACAATACATAATTCAATACATACAAGTCAATTTAGTAAAATAAAAAGTGAAAAGAATAAGAAAACTACAATAACATATGTTGGAAGATTAATATATGCCAAAGGAATACAACACATAATAGAAGCAGTAAAAGGAAAAGATTATGTGTTGAATGTTGTTGGCGAAGGACCATATAAAAAAGAATTAGAAAAGTTAAGTTTCAAGTTAAAAGTTAAAGTTAATTTCTTAGGACAAAAAAATCAAAAAGAAATAATTAAAATTCTAAGCGAGTCAGATATTTTCGTAAACCCATCATACTCAGAAGGACTACCGACAAGCGTACTAGAAGCAGGGGCGATAGGTTTGCCAATAATAGCAACAGACGTTGGTGGAACAAATGAAATAATAGATGATGGTATCAATGGAATATTAATTAAGTCTAAAAGTGTTGATGAAATAAAAAAAGCATTGAAAAAATTAGAAAATAAAAAACTAAGAAGCGAATTTTCTAAAAAAATAAAAGAGAAAGTGAAGAACAACTTTGATTGGACAAAAACTATTGAGAAGTTTGAAAATATTATAGAGGAATGAAATGACAAACTATACTCAAAGAGCAGTTAAAGGATTTTTCTGGGTATTCTTAATGACTATGCTAGGTGCAGTTATAGGTTATGTTTATAGAATGGTCTTAGCAAGAAATTTAACCGTTGAAGAGTATGGATTATTTTATTCACTTTATGCATTTATGTCATTATTGTTTTTATTTAGAGGACTTGGCATGGGTCAAGCGTTGGTCACTTATATCTCTAAATATATTGCGAATGAAAAATTATCTGAAGCTAAAATTGTGTTTAATTATTGCGTCAAAATTATTGGTGCCACCAGTGTTGTTTTGGCTACCTCAGCATTGATATTATCCAAATATATTGCAATACACTATCTTCACTCAGTGGAACTTGTTTTTGAAGTTAGATTGTTCAGTTTGTTGTTTTTGTTTCAAGGAATTGATCAAACAATGGCACAAATATTAACTGCATTTCAAAAACATTTTAAGTATGCCTCATTTCAATTCATCAGACAAATTTTGTCACTGATAATAGTCATACCATTGTTAAAATTTGGTCTTAAAATCCAAGCACCTATATTCTCATATATAATAACTTCATTGACTTTGTTAGTTCTCTATTTTTCATGGTTTGGAAAAAAATTAATTCCAAAAATAAAAAGAATAAACAAAAATAAATCAATAACAAAACAACTTTGGACTTTTGGACTTCCAACAATATTTGCATCATTAGGCGGATTACTTCTGCAAAACATAGATACATTTATGATTTCAATACTAAAAACAACGTCAGACGTTGGAATATATAATTCTGCAGTTCCAATATCAAGTATTCTAATATATGTCAGTACCGCAGTTAGCACAGTTATGATACCTATGACATCTGAGTTGTGGGCAAAAAAAATGTATACACATCTCAAGGAAGGAATTGAACAAATCTACAAATACTTATTGTTGGTAACATTACCATTGGTTGGAATAATAACAATACTATCAAAGGAAATAGTAATCCTTCTTTTCGGTAAACAATATATCGCAGGAGGTGCCGTATTAAAAATATTAATTTTTGCAGGATTAATGGGTCTTTTATCAACGACCAATTTCAATGTTTTGTTTGCAATAGGTGAAACAAAAAAAATTGCTCAGTACACTCTTTTCGGAGGAGCAATAAACTTTTTGCTAAATCTTTTGTTAATACCTGCATTAGGGCTTAAAGGAGCTGCAATTACAACAGTAATTGGGTACACATTAATGTTTGTACTTGGTTTTATTCACGTTAAAAGCAAAACAAAAGTTACATTTAATAAAGGTCATTTTCTAGTAATTTTTATCGGAGCAATAACCACAGCAATAGGAATCATAATTAATTCACAGTTCAAAATTAATAATTTAATTTCTGGAGCATTATTTGTTTTGGTTCTTGCTATAATTTACTGTTCAATATTAATAACAACCAAAACAGTTACAGTTAAAGAAATAAAAGAATTAAAATCAAAATTTATTTCTTAACAATTAAGATGATTGATTGACCTTTTATAGGTCTGAAACGATTTGAGATGCGATGGTCAACATACTTAAAACCAACACTATTACAAAGACGGAATAAAGTCAATTTGTCCCAACAATAATAATGGTCTGTTTCCGTGCCAAAACCTCTTTTTTCATTCTCAATATAAGATAAATCTTTAAAATGCTTAATATTCAAAAGTATATTTGTTAGACTATTACCTGAAGGCGTGGTTATTACAAAGTGTCCCCCTGCCTCAAGTAAAGAATATATTTTCGTAATAAAAGCTAAAGGATTATCAACATGCTCAATAACTTCGGACATAAAAATTAAATCATATTTCTTATTATTAATATCAAATAGATTTGTCAAAGACAAGTTTACATTATCAAGCCCATTGACTAAATATTTATTCCCAAGAGAAATAAATTCTGGTTCAATATCAATACCATCAAGCTGTTTGAAATTATTCTCTTTGCTTAGATGAAAAAGGTAAGCACCCATTTGGGCACCAACATCTAAAAAATGAACATCAGCCATATTAGAAGCAACATGCTTTAATACACGCAATTTTAGAGTGTTAGGATTGTTTTTTATTTTAGAAATGTAATCTTTCAAACTCTCGCGATTAGCCAACTTACCATAAATCTTTAATTTTTTAATTACCATTTTATTTACCTGAAGAACGTTTATTATTAACCCATCTCTTTATTGTTAATTTATTCAACAAATGAAATCCCCAATAAGCTGTATAATATAGACGAAATTTACCATCAAAAGTTGTAACAAATGGAAAAGCGGTAGAATGTCGTTCATAACGATTGTGTAAAGGTAACAATCTAACAGATGACTGATTAAAAGTATGCGCATCTGAAGAAGTGAAAGATATTATATTAGATTCTAAGGCACTATGATGAGAAATTCTACAAAATAAATGTATAGTTGAATCATTTTGTACAATGGATGGATTATCAATAAAAACAAAATCTTCAGCAGTTATTAAATTTAGTTTCCAATCTGAAAAATGTAAAAAGTCGGCAGTTTTCACGGCATTCAAAGAAGTATCATTAGATTTTTTGTAAATTATTATAAATTTATTTTTAAAGCTAAAAATACTGAACTGAAAAATATCCCTTCGTAACAAAGTAGGTTTTGAATATAAACCAATATCTTCCAAAATCAAAGAATATAATGAAAATTGTTTGTTATTGTCTGCACAGAAATATAAGATTGGTTTATCATCAACTAACACCTGTAACGAAGAAAATGATGAAAAACCTAATTCTTTAGCAGATATTTTTTTAACAAGGTTATTTTTTGAATCAATGATACAAATAAACGAAGAGTGAGAAAGATCTTTATTCAACTTGGATGCTTGAAAACAAAAATAATGTTCATTTAAGTAATCAAAAGAACAACAAAAATAGAACATGTCAAATCCATAACGGTTCGTGTTTAAAACAAGTTTTCTATTCTTAAAAATAACCAAATCATTAGAGTCTAGAGAAAAAATTCGATCTCTTGGAAATATGTGTAAGTGAAAATTCTTGTCTAATAAGTTAATAAACCATATTAGATTATTTTTTAATTGCTTTAACATAAAAACTTACACTCCTTCCTTTTTTAAAACTCATACTTATTAGCAAATTCCAAATGTTAGGTATAAACTTGAATAGATGATTTAAATGTATGTTCCATTTACACCAATACCTTAAGTCATAACGCAAATTATACCTATTAAGCAAATGAGTTAAATAAACATCATTAATAAACTTGTTTTTCCCGTTGAATGCACGAGCTGGATTGGGGGTAGTAATAAACAATATACCTCCTTTTTTTAATAAAGGAAAAATAACATCCATTAATTCAATCGGAAATTTTTCTGAAGGAAAATTGTCTTTTGGTAAAACATGTGATAGAATAATTATATCAAATGACTCGTTTTCAAAAAGATTATTTAATTTAAATATGTCAGCAACAAAATATTTGAAGGAAGGATTAATCCGGCGGGCAACGTCAATGGCATCCTTATTAATGTCCACTCCAGTAACATCACAATGAGTCATCAATGAGGAAACAATACCTGCATTACATGCCACATCCAATACGTTCTTATTTTTAAAGCGAGATAACTCTTCGCACAAAAAGAACCGGACATCCAGAGGATCACCCCACCAAAGATGAGGTGCGTTTTCAGTCCAAAGTGAACGTATTCGTTTATAATTTTTCATTTTTTAACCCATTTAATTGTTTCGTTAACATTTCAGAAACTTTCTTGCCATCAAAATCTCGACCTAAGCTTTTTTTACAAATGGAGATTATCTTTCCAAAAGAATGTTTGCCTTCTCGTCTAATAAAATCAATATTTTCATCAATGATGGCTTGTATTTTGGATATCGCGTCATCACTAACTTTAATATTTGAAAAAGATAAGTTCATATCACCTGTGTTAAAAAAAGAAACTAAAAAATCAATTATGCGATGATTAGAAATGCCATTGTTCTTGGCAAAATTCAAAACAGTATTTAAAGAATCTAAATCAAATTTGTTGCTCAAAGCGTAATTTTTATCCAAAAATGAAAACTGATTCAATAATACCTCTTTGTAAGGCAAAGAGGAATTCTCAATTTCGTCTTTCAATGAAAGTGGCTCTGCGGATTTAACATCATAAGTGTTTGAAGAATTTGAAGAAAAAATCTTTCTTAAGAAAGAAAAGAAAAGACTCTTATTAGCTTTTCTGTATTCAAAATAATTAATAACATCCCCTTTCCATTTTAGTTTGAATTTATCAATAGAAGCTTCTTTACCGGTAGATTTACCTGAAAAACCCACCCAATCTATCGACTTAATTCGTTCAAAAAAACAAGTTTCAATTAGTTTATACTGCAAAAAATCGTTCGCATTAATTTTGTTTTTAATAGCATAGTCAGAACTCGCTACAGAAAAAAGATTAACATGACGATTATACTTGATTACGCCTTGTAAAGACAATAATTTATCATTATCACGAACAGCATAAAAATCAATACAACTTCGAGAAAATAAATACTTATAAGATGAAAAAGAATTGTATATTCTTATAGAGTTACGTTTATTAGTTTGCTTTACTAAAGAATAAGCTTTTTTTAAGTCATTTATGGAATCTATTTTAAAAAAAGTTAAACTAGAATTTGCTTTCTTTATTGATTTTAATAACGACTTGTTCAGAGTTTTAGAATAAGATTCAAAAGAATCAAACTTCTCTAGATTTAAAATAACAGTGGCTTTCTTTTGTTTCACAAACCCTTCATTGGAAACTAATTTTTCATCCAAAGTTAATAATCCAGAGTTAAAATCCGGCGATAACAATATTGAGGAATATGACTTTTTTGAAAAAAAATCATAAAAAGAATCTGGTAATTCTTTAACATCTAAAATTATTAAATTGTAGGATATTAATTTTAATAAAGGATAAAATAGTTTTCCCAACCAACGTTGTTTTAAGAATAAATTGGGATTTACACCTCTCAAAAATAAAACTCCACTTTTTTGACCCCAGGAGTATAAATAGTTGTGTTCATATATTTTAGCGTACTCCAAAGATTGGTGAAACGAAGTCATTTTTTATTAACAATATCTCTCAACTTTTTTATATCATCTTGGTTAGTTAAATCCAAATCAAAAATTAAACTATTATCACGTATTTTCTTTTCTGACCAATCCCACCATTTTAAAGATAATAATAACGTTCTAACCTCTTCAGAAAATCTGTACTTTATGTGTTTAGCAGGAATGCCACCAACAATTTCATAGTCATCAACATCCTTGGAAACAACAGCCGAAGCAGCAACAATTGCACCATTACCAATTCTCACTCCTGAAAGAATAATTGCATCACGACCAATCCAAACGTCATTACCTATTGTAATAGGTCCTTTTTCATAATAGTCCTTCTTTTTACAATTTAAACCTAGTTCTTCCTTAATACCGTACGTCGTTATTCTATTAGTGTAATGGTTAGAATTTATTATTGATGTTCCAGATGCAACAGAACAAAACTTTCCTAAAACTACATCAACACTTCTCCCACCACTAAAATCACAATTTCTATTTATGTGAGTGTAATCCCCAACAAACAAATTACCTGATAACACAGCACCTTCCCCAACAGAAACATTTTTTCCTAAAACAACATTATCAAAAGGAAATATTTTTGCATTAGAAGATATCTTAGAGTTGTGAATTCTGTACTTAAAATAAATAACAACTTTCGAAACTAATTTAGAAACAAACAAAGGCAATTTCATTTTAAGACCTCATTAAATTTAAAAAAATTAATCATTAAATAACACCTCTTCATAGAATCTGAAAAAAGAAGGATCTAATATTTCCCAATTATATTGCTTATCAAATAACTGTTTAGAACGTGATTTCATATCAGCTAATTCTTGTTTTGAAACAGCAGATGCTTTTTTTAATGCTCTTAGCAAATGTTTTTCAGAATCAAAAGAACCATTAAAACCAATATTATTATTTGAAACTTCTCTTTTAAATATAGGAAAATCAGACCCTATTATAGCCAAGTTAGAAGCCATATATTCATAGGTTTTATTTGGAGCACAATAATAATTATTTAAACAAATATTCTTATAAGCCACAACACCAAAATCTGATAAAGACATTACACCATATAATTCTTTTTGAGAAAGCCAAGGAATAATTATGACTTTTCCTTTAGATGGATTAGATTGAATCAAATTTTCTAAATTACTATTTTGGCCACCTATAAGAATCAAGCAATCAGAAGAATTTAGTTTCATAAACGCACTAACTAAAGTATTAATTCCTCTTTTCTCAAAACTTAAAGGACCTTGATAAACAAAGATTTTACCAGAAGAAGGAATTAAGTATTTTTTTCTTAAACTAGAGATAAATTCTTTTGAAGAAAAACTAACAACTTCTTTTTTTGGATAATTAGGCAATTCCAGTATTGGTTTAAAGGACTTTAAGATAGAATGTTTTTGTTTCATAACTCCCAATCTATCAGTGTTAGTAACAATTAATCCTGATGCGAGAGGCAAAAACAAATGTTCTAGAAATGAAGCTGTTTTGTTAATTATTTTTGGTTGAAACATTTCGGATGCTAATTCGTGTGCATCATAAATAACTTTAGTCTTTCGTCTTACAAACAATTTGAACAAAGAACCAACAATAAATCCTCCTAAATCATGACAATGCAACAAATCAACTTTATTTTTTCTTAAAAATCGTTTAATAAAAAAAACAGCGCCGACAAACCATCCTAATAAATTTTTTTTGGATAACCTATATACATTTATTTTGTTATAAACTTCATTACGTGGCAAATTATTTGGAGAACGACAAAGAACAGAAACACAATAACCAGATTTAATTAATGATTCAGCTTCTTTTAACACCCTATTATCTACATGTGGTTTTAGCAAATCATTTCCTAAAACCATCAGAATGTTTTTTTTCATCTAGTAACCTCCTCATACGCTGATTTTTCATAGTGTTCCATTTTATCTCCAGAAATTGTCTTCATTAATTCTAAAGATTTTTTTGACATCTCTTTTTGCAAAGAAGGATTGTTTTTTAGTTTTAATATTGCTTTTCTAAATGATTCAGGATCATTCTTTGGAACTAAAGCAATATCGCCAACAAGCTCAGGTGTTCTTTCAAACAATGGTTTTGGAGTTATAATTGGAAGACCGCAAGCCATTGCTTCTAATGGAGGAATTCCTATCCCTCCATGTCGTATAGCAGTTATAAAAGCATGAGCTTTATTATAATACTTTGGAAGGTCTTCATTATTTATTTTGGGTATAAATTCCACATTATCTGCATTTAAATTATTAGCCAATTTTTTAAAATTATTAAATTCAGGTCCAGAACCTACAAGAATTAACTTAACATCTTTAATAGGAGCAACTGCTTTAATCAAAGTTCCTTGATTTTTACCGACAGTCATATTTGAAACATTAATTAATGTAAATTCTTTATTTCTTAAATCAGGAAGGGGCTTATATTGATCTAAATAAACTCGATTATACATTTGTCTTGTTTTGTTTTTTGAGATCCCCATTGACAAAACGTATGACTGAGTATATTTGTAAACACACAGAATAATATCTGCGCTAAATAAAATCTTTTTCTCGATAGGTTTCCATAACGAATAAAAAATGAACTTAGAATACTCTTTGTCTATCCTTGGAAGAACTCGATGATCATTTTCCATATGAGTGTGCATTGATAAAATGAAAGGAATATGTAGTTTTTTAGCACAATACATTCCAAGATATCCTTCAATTGAATTCCCATATGAACGAATAACAGAGGGGTTTACACCTTTTAGAATATGGCTGGCTTTTCTCGCAAGTTTATGTCTAAATAAAAAAGATTTTTTGAAAGAATAATCGCCCAAACTATGAATAAACAATTTGGCATTACCCGTCATTAAAGAGATTTTTGTTTTTTCCTCTTCAGAAAATACTTTGCTTGATAAATTAAACAAATGAACGTCATCAAAATAATTATCAGGATTAAAATATCGCCTCTTAAACTCGCCTTTTTTTAAATATTGATCAATATTTCCAACAGGAAAGACAGCTAATATTTTATTTTTTTTCATAGAATATCACCATAAACAACAATATCGAAGTGTGACCTGTTTTTATCAATTAATTTTAGAAATTTTTCATAATCAAATTTATGCAAATCTTGAGGATCTTGATATAGATTTAGAAAAAGATTATGTTTTTTGGAAATGGATAATAAGTCTTTAAAGGTATTAATAAAATCATCAGGAGAATGTTTAACAATCTTAGCCCTAAAAGCATGAGAAGTGTCAAAGATACAATAAGCGTGCTTTGGACAATTCATTATAGGAAACTCTTTTATATTTCCAACCATGTAAGGATCGCCGCCAGTTCCTGATTTAATAGCTAATGTAGAAGATGAAAAAGAATAATTTAGTTTTTCCAACATTGGGTAAATATCTTCGATAAACTGATTACCAAAGTGAGGTATTCTAAAACCATTCATTTTATATTTTAATAACTCAAAAACAACTTCATCACATTTTTTTATTTCATTAAATCTTTCTTGAGAACTTATTTTATTAAAATGTTTATAGGGGTTTAGATCAGGGTTATCAGGATGTGAATAAGTGTGGTTTATTAATTCGTGACCTTCATCGATTATTTGTTTAAAGATTAAAGGATATTTTTCCACCCAAATACCAATCGCTGCAAAGCTGGCTTTAATATTATACTTTTTTAGAAGTTCTAATAACCAAGGTATTCTTTTTATATCATTTTCTTCATCAGGGTCAAAAGATAAAATAAATTTAGGTTTAGAGGCGTTTTTTGATTTCTGAATTATTTTTTTATTGAAGTAATGTTTTGAAAATAACAAGTTCACAACAACTTCTTTAGCTAACTGTAACATCATAAATCACCCAATATTTTTAGATAACGTTTACCTAATGAGGACCAATCATATTTTTTAACTTCTTTCTTTCCTTTTTCACCAATCTCATTTCTTAATTTTAAATTTTCTAACAACAATATTTTATTTAGAAAATCATCTTTTGAGTCTGCAAATTCAACTATGTTTTCTCCGGTTTCTTTTAATTCTAAGAAGCTAGTAGAAATAACGGGTTTTTCTCTTGCCCAATATTCGAAAAGCTTTATTGGGGAAACACGATCAGTTAGACGATTGACTTTGAAGGGAATAGTGCAAACACTCATAGAATCAATTTCTTTTACAACTTCGTCTTTTGGAATCATTCCTGTTAAACGAACATTTTTCAATTGTTTAGTTTGTTTTTTTACATAATTAAATTGTGGTCCATCACCAACTAGAACAAAATTAACAGCAGGTAACTTTTTTGCAGCATTAATAATTAAATCAAAATCTAACCACTCACCAAAACCACCCACAAAGCCAACAGTATAATTATTATTTTTTATTTTTTTATCTGAAGTATAAGATTCAATGTGAACCCCATTAGGTATTTTCTCTGCTTTTTTACCCATTATTGAAATGTCTTTAGCTAAAAGTCTTGCTGTAGCAACAATCTTATTTGACATTAAAGCTAAGATAGGATTAGCAAAATATTTTGTTAGTAAGTAACCAACGTAGCTACTGTTTCTATTAAGTTCAGGGTAATCGTCAGCATAAATCAATAAAACCTTTTTACCTCGGATTCTTGAAATAATAGATGCAAGTATAGTTCCGGCTGTTAAATAAGTAATCATGATGTTAAAATCGCTTTTCAAAGCTTGCTTGGCATTTTGTATTTCTGTTTTTATTCCTAATAACAATCCAGGTTTGGTGTTGGTTTTTCTGATGACTAACTCAGTGTTTTTTGGAATCGAATAAGTGTTTGGCAAATCAGAATAGTCAAATAAATCAATCACTTTAATTTTATAGTGTGTATTAATTTGATTAATTAAGTCTTTCTCCTGACCCCACTGTAAATTCCATTGACGCGGAGTAAATAACAATATTTTTTTCATAAAAATCACTCAACTAATTTATGATAATCACTTCTTAATAGCTCTATGTCATACTTAGAAGCCAAGTCAAATGCTCGATTTTTCAACGAATCAGCGAATTCTAAGTTGTAAACTTTAGAAATGTTTTGAACAAATTCACTTTTTGTTTTAGAAAATAGAGACGCATCTTTTGAAACCCGTTTTAACTCTTTTAAATCAGAAGAGATTACCACTTTCTTACGTGCCATAAAATCTAAGAACCTTAAAGGCATTAACTTATCAGTGTAGGCTGATTTCTTGAATGGAAATATGCAAGCATCAAAAGAAACTATTAGTTTATCAATTTCTGATTCATCCACTGATTTTACTAAAACTAAATTAGAATGTTTCTTAGATAATTTGGAAAGAACACTAAATTTAGAACCATCACCAACAAAATAAAACTCTTTTTCTTTGAATGATTTTAATAAGTGGTCTATTAAATCAATGTCCAACCAGTCTCCTAAACTACCCACATAACCAATTTTATTAGTGTTTTCAAAAGTTGAAGGAAGGTTTCTTTGCATATCAACTGCATAAGGTACATAAATTGGCTTCTTCCCTGATTTAGAAATTAAATCACAAAGCTCGTAAGTTTGACCAACAGATTTATTTGCTAACTTAATTGCAATTTTTGTGAAAAAAGAAGAAACTTTTTTTGAAAAGAAAGACTTCATACCAAGCAACGAGTCTATATCTTCTGAAAGAATAAAAACAGTTTTCTTCCCTAAAACTCTCGCAAAAAGAAGAGTTAGAATGGAACCTGAGGCAACATATGTAATAATTACTTTAGATTTGGAAAAAAGTGTTTTTCTAAGATTAGAAAACTCATTTAATAAACCTAGAATAAAAGTGTTTTTAATAGATGTTTTTCTAAAAATTACATTTGTATTTTTAGGAATGGATAAACCAGAAGTATGACCTTGAGAATCATATAACTCTAAAACAGATAAATTATAGTGTTCGTTCAAGATATAAATTAATTCTTTCTCCTGACCCCACTGTGCGTGCCATGGACGTGGACTTATTAATGTTATCGAGCTTAGTGGTTTTGGACGAGCATGTTTTTTAACCCACTCATAAGTTTGACGTATTTTATCTTCAAACCCTCCAACATCAGGCACATAACCTAAAACTTTTTTTGTTTTAGAAACATTAGCAACACGCCTAGTAATGGTATCCCATTTTCGTCTTGGAATATACTCTATAGGAGTTTTGTTTCCAACGACTCTGTTAATAACTTCAGCTAAATCTTTAATTTTTGTTTCTTTTCCAGAACCAATATTAAATATCTCTCCTTCAATCCCTTCTTTAGTGCCGGCAAGGATTAGGGCTTGAACTGCATTACCCATCCAATTAAAGTCTCTAGTTTCATCACCAGTACCATAAATGGTTAGAGGCTCATTATTCATTGCTTTCCAAATAAAATTAGGAATTACATTTCGATATTTGCCTGGTTTTTCTCCAGGTCCAAATGAATTGAAAAAACGTACAACAACTGCGCTTAAACCATACAGTTCGTTATATTGTAAAACATATTTTTCTCCAGTTAATTTAGATATGGCATAAGGAGTATCTAAATGAAAATCTGTTGTTGATTCAATAGCATTAGTTGTAGTTCCATAAACACAAGAAGTTCCGGTGTAAACAAATCGTTGCACTTTGTGTTTTGAAGCTCTCTGTAATACTTTTAAAGTTCCTAAAATATTTACAGATAGATCAGCTTCGGGATGATCAACAGAGTTTTGGTTTGCAAAAAAAGCAGCTAAATGATATACTATATCAATTTTTTTCTGAAAAATATCATCTAGTATTTTATCATCTAAAATACTACCAATAATTAAATGAACTCGAGGATCGTTTGGAACAATATCAACATATCCTGAACTTAAATCATCAAGAACATAAACAGTGCAATTATGCTTTATTAATTCCGCAACCAAATTGCTGCCAATAGCACCAGCGCCACCAGTTACTAAAACTTTTTTATTTTCTATCATCAGCATTACATCCTAATCTTTTATTTCTAAATAATCAAGTATCAATTTTGCAATTCTTTTAGCTGCATCACCATCCCATAGAGGAATTTTTTCTGCTTTTTTAAAAGAACCAGAATCTAAATCAGCTAAAACTTTAAGAGCTAAATCATAATTTCGTCCAACCATAACATTTGATCCAATATCAGCTGTAACTGGCCTTTCAGTGTTTTCTCTGAAAGTTAAACAAGGAATATCTAAAAAAGAGGTTTCTTCTTGAATACCGCCACTATCAGTTAAAACAACTTTTGAATTAATAACTAAATTCATGAAATCAACATATTCTAAAGGCTCCAAAATTATTAAGTTAGGAATGGAATTTAATTTGTCTTCTAATTCAAATTTAGAAATGTTGTTTTTAGTCCTAGGATGAATAGGCCAAACTAATTTATCTAATTTAGTCTCCAATAAGAAATCCAAGTATTTTTCTAGTTTGTCCTTAAAATCAACAGTTGCAGGTCGATGCATGGTTATTAAACCATAAGAACCTTTCTCTAAATTATATTTTGAAAAGGTATTTGATTCACGTATTTTTGGAAGAGCAAAAACTAAAGAATCAATCATAACATTACCAACAAAATGAACTTTAGAGTCATCAACTCCCTCGTTTTTTAAATTATCCAAACCAGATTGCTCAGTTACAAACATTAAATCAGAAATTCGATCAACAAGAATCCTATTAATTTCTTCTGGCATAGAATTATCGAAACTTCTTAGTCCTGCTTCAACGTGTGCTAAAGGGATGTGACATTTCTTTGCGACAAGACCACAAGCTAATGTCGAATTAACATCTCCAACAACAACCACTATATCTGGTTTTTCATCTAATACATAGTCTTCAAAAGCAATCATTATTTTGGCTGTTTGCTGTGCGTGACTACCACCTCGAACGTCAAAATTTACATCAGGCTCGGGAATTTCCAGAGTTGAAAAAAACGAATCAGACATTACTTTATCATAATGTTGACCAGTATGAACCAATTTTGTTACAACAGAATCCATTCCTTTAAAAGCACGCATTAAAGGAGCTATTTTAGGGAAATTAGGCCTTGCACCAGCCACAAAAAGAACTTTCTTCATCATAAGTATGAAAGGTTGAAAAGTGATTTAAAAATGTTTTGAAAGAAAACTAAAGAACAACGCGTAGAGGGCTTATAATCAGCTAGGATAAAAAGAATCTAGTGAATCAAGTACTGTTTTATAATCAACTTCAGGATAAATAGGAATGCTAAATATTCGTTTGCAAACATCTTCAGCAATAGGCAAATCACCTTTTAAATATCCTAAATCAGCAAAACAATCTTGTAAGTGAAGAGGAATTGGATAATAAACTCCTGAAGAAATTTTTTGAGAATTTAAATAATCCAAAACAGAATCACGCTCTTCTTCAGATTTAGCAAGCAAAGCATACTGGTGAAAAACAGGAACAACATTAGAAGCAACAAAAGGCGTTATAAAATGATTTTGCAAATGAGAAGAATACTTTTCTGCAACATATCTTCGTTGATTATTCCACACATCTAAGTAAGGCAATTTTATACGCAATACTGAAGCTTGCAAGGCATCTAATCTCGAATTAAAACCAACAAAATCATGATGATATTTTTTTGATGAACCGTGAAGACGAGCTTTTTTTAGATAAGAAGCTAAATTATCATCATTAGTCACTATCAAACCACCATCACCAAAAGCACCTAAATTCTTTGTTGGAAAAAAACTAAAGCAGCCTAAATCCCCAATAGTGCCTGCTTTTAAACCACCATATTCTGACCCTATAGCTTGACAAGCATCTTCAATCACTTTCAAACCACGTCTATTTGCAATGGAAATTATGGCATCCATATCAGCAGGCTGGCCAAAAATGTGTACTGGAAGAATTGCTTTTGTTTTAGAAGTTATTTTTTCTTCAATTAAAGAAGGATCAATATTAAAAGTGTGTTTATCAATATCTACAAAAACAGGTTTTGCTCCTAGTCTTGATATAGCACCTGCAGTCGCAAAAAAAGTAAAGGGAGACGTAATTATTTCGTCACCCGGCTTAACACCAATAGACATCAAAGAAAGAAGAAGAGCATCGCTTCCTGAAGCACAAGAAATTGCGTGCTTAACACCTAAATAAGAAGCAATCTCCGACTCAAATAAATTAATTTGATTACCCATAATGAAATTTCCAGAGTCAATTACATCTTTAACTGCAACCATAATATCTTTATTTATTGGTTTTAATTGCGCTTGCAAATCTAAAAAAGGAATTACCATTAACATACACCTTACTGATTCTTTAACAATTGTTCATCAGGAACATCCCGAAATATTATTGCAGGAACACCCATAACTATTTTTTTTGCAGGAACATTTTTGGTAACTAAAGATCCTGCAGCTACAAGGCAATCTTCACCCAATTCAATACCAGGCAGAATAATAGCTCCGACACCAATTCGAGAACCTCTTCTTGCAACAACTCCTTTAAAATGTTTAAAACGATCTTTTGTTCTACCGACAAAATTATCATTGCTAGTGCTAACATTAGGGGCAACAAACACACCGTCTTCAATAATAGAATATGCAGTAATGTATGCGTTTGTTTCTAGTTTACATTTAGAACCAACAGAACACTCATTTTCTATTGCTACTCCTCGACCAACAATGGTTTTTTCACCAATTAAAACGTTTTCCCGAATAGTAGCTAAATCAGCAACTAAACAACCATCTTTAATTTTTGAGCCACGATAAATAATCGCACCAGAACCAACAATACAGTTAGAACCAATTTCTAAAGGAGGAAGAGGTTTTAGCGTGGTAACCGCAGAATTAATTGATTTCATTGGAAGTTTACCAAGGACGACATTGTCATCTATACGAACGTTATCACCAATAACAACATCATCATAAATCACAACATTATTACCAATAACAACATTTAAACCAAGAGTAACATTATTTCCTTTTATCAAGTTCATTTTTTTACCAAAGGATGCTTGTTAATAGAAGAATTAACAACAGGTAGAGTTCTCATTTCACTAACAATTTTTATTGAAGGCAAAGCGTCAGAAATAGTAAACCCTTTTCCTTCCAATGTTTTTTTGTAAACTTCCGTGTGCAAATCAGTAAATCCTGAAGAAAATTCTAATTCTTCACCATCAATAACAATAGATCTAAACGGTTTATTATCAATTAAATTTTCTTTAGGTAAATCAGTTCTATCTAAAGATAAAAACCATTTAACATTAGCTTTTTCTAGTTGCAAGTAACCAGACATTTTTTTGGTTTCATTAAGATGAACTTCTTGCTTAATAACATCACCAAATATCCACGTTAGCATATCAAAAAAATGAACACCAATATTGGTTGCAATTCCGCCTGATTTCTCTAAATCAGCTTTCCAAGAATGAAAATACCATTTTCCTCTAGGAGTCATATAAGTCAATTCAATTTCATATTTTTCATTTTTTGATTCTTTTTCAATTCGTTTTTTTAAATCAACAATAGTTGGATGATACCTTAATTGAAGAACAGTGTAAACTTTTTTCCCGGTTTCTTTTTCTATATTGATTAGAGAATCGATGTTCCAAGGATTAAGAACAATGGGTTTTTCACAAATAACATTTGCTCCCAATCTCAATCCAAAACGAATGTGAGCATCGTGTAAATAATTAGGAGAACAAACAGTCACAAAGTCAATTTTTTCATTTGAATTAGATTGCTTTAATTTTTCGCAATGTCTATCAAATCTTTCAAACTCAGTAAAAAAACTAGCGTCTGGAAAATACTTATCCATTATTCCAACAGAGTCACTTTTGTCAACAGAGGCAACAACAGTATTGCCATTTTCTTTTATAGCATTTAGATGACGAGGCGCAATATAACCTCCAACACCAATAATAGCAAAATTAAGATTCTTAACCATTACCACTCAATTAAACAAGAAACGCCGCGTTTTTAAACCTTTTGAAAGAAAACTAAATAATAAAGAACTCAGCAAAAGCAAAAAGTGTTTGCTGAGATTCTAAGTTATTTTTATTTAATTCACGCAAGTTAAGATGTTGGTAGCGAGTATTTTTCATCTTAAAAAAAGAAAAAGAGAAAATTAATTCTCTGCAACCAAATCTTCTCCTTCAACAACCATCGGATCATCTGCGAGAGTTTTTTGAATCTCACTATCATCAACAGTTCCCTCGCTAGAAACAACTTTTTCGAAGTAAGCAATTGGACGAATAGTTGTTATGGTTGTTGTATGAACCAAATATTTTCCATCTTTACTCTTCTTGAACTTGCT
Organism: Candidatus Woesearchaeota archaeon; assembly: GCA_016926395.1. GTDB lineage: Archaea > Nanobdellota > Nanobdellia > Woesearchaeales > SKGA01 > SKGA01. The sequence continues at coordinate 36,700 of JAFGOT010000035.1, read as the reverse complement.
TTCAACAAGAGGCATTCGCCGTAGTTGTTCTTCTTTTTTATTTGTTAATCCCATAAAATCACCTCAAGACTTTATGAGATAACTTATTTTAGAAATTAAACTTATAATTTGGGGTGTTTAATTCGTTGTTTTTTCGAGAATTGCTAAAGTTTCTACATGTGACGTCTGCGGAAACATACAGTCATTACATTCTTAATGTTTCAATCAGTTCTATGTAAGACACAAAGTGTCTCAACATGAACTGTTTGTGGAAACATATCATAACCTTTTAAGAAAGTAATTTCATATTCATGGTTTTGAGTTAACATGTCAATATCTAATTTTTGTGTTTTTGGATTACAAGACATGTAAATAATTTTAGAAGGGGCAAGTTCTAAAATTTTTCCAACAACTTTTTTTTCAAGACCACTTCTTGGAGGATCAACAATCAAAGTATCAACTTCTAAAGGAGTTACATCAAGAAGTTTCTTCATAGGAAGAGTAAAATAGCTTGCTTTTTTTACATCATTTAAATCAGCATTTTCTTTGGCCAGTTTAATAGCTTGATCAACTTCTTCAATACCTAAAATAGTGTTTGTGTTTTCGCGAACAAATAAAGATATTGCACCAACACCACAACAAAGGTCCACAGTATTTCCCGCAGTGTTATTTTTTATTTCATCAAACATTATTTTTGAAACTTCACTATTAACTTGAAAAAAACTTTTTGGACTAAAAGAAAGAGATGTATCGCCAAGAGTTTCGATTAAAGTCTCTTTACCAATGATTAATTTCGGATCGACATCTGGAATAGCAACATCAGTTAGCGTATCGTTAATAAACCAATAAACACTCGTTATATTAAGAGAATCATTGGATGACAATTCAGATAAAAAATCTTGAAAAGTATTTTCTTCTTGCTTATCACGAGGATTATGGGTTGTAAAAATAGCCATTATCTCTTGTGTTGAAGGAACAAATCTTAAAGTAACATAACGAAGAAAACCAACATGCTCAATAAAATCATATGAAGAAATTTTATATGAATTGAGAAGAGACTTTATGTATTTAAAAACATCATTACCCCAAGAAGGAATTAAGTAACAAGTTGAAATATTAACAACCGTTTTAAAATCACCAAAACGGCGCATACCTAAAGAACCATAAGCATAAACAAAATCTACACGATTACGATAACCCAACTCAAAAGGAGCAGCAGTAACATCTACATCCACTTTAAAAATTGATTTTAAGTAATCTTTTTTTAACTGAATTTGAGAATCATAAGAAATGTTTTGAAAACGGCAACCACCACAATCACCAAAGTGAGGACACGACGGAATAGCAGATTCTAAAATAGAATAATCAATATTTTCGAAAAAGTCTTTTTTCTTTTTCTTAAAACCTCTGCTCATTAAATTAAAGATTAAGAAACCACTTATAAAATCTATGCTTTACGAATCTTAGCGATGAAGAAACCTTCTGTTCCTGTTTTATGAGGCCAAAATCGCCTTGTTTTTGAAACTTGAGGATTCAACTCTTTACCAAACACATTAGTTAAACCACAATCGCCCATATCTAGTCCAGTATCGAGTAATTCTAAATCATCAAAAGTATCAAGTAACCAATCAATAACAAGTTCGTTCTCTTCAGGTTCTAAAGAACAAGTAGAATAGACCATAACACCACCAGATTTCAAAACTTTAATTGCAGATGCTAAAAATTTTTTTTGATCAAGAGATTTAGAATTAAAATCAGCAAAGGATCTTTTTGAGAAAAAATCTTTTTCAACACAAAAATTTCCTGAACAAGGAGCATCAAGCAAAATATAATCAAACCGTAGATTAATATCGTCAACAAACCGACTATCTTTTCGCATAGTAACAACAGAAGATACTCCCATTCGTTCTAAATTATACTCTAAAACATCAAGTCTTGGAGAAACAGAATCAAGAGCAAGAATAGAAACTTTATTCTCAGTCATTTGAGCTAACTGAGTGGTTTTAGAACCAGGAGCGGACGCGACATCTGCAATTAGAGAATTCTTGTCATAAGATGCATCTCTTAGCAAAACCTCAACAGGTAATTGGCTTGCAGCTTCTTGAATATAAAATAAACCTTGTAAATATTCTTCACTTGAGGATAAAGGAAAAGGTGATTCAAACCAGTAACCATTTTTGGTGAAAGGAATTTTTTTAAGAAAAACTTCTTTTTTATTCATACGAGAAACAAAATCATCCTTAGATATTTTTAGAGTGTTAATCCTAAGAGAGGTCTTTAGTAAAACGGTTTCAGGATCAAAATTTTCCCCCAATTTGGAGTATCTTTCTAAAATAGGATTCATTACTCATCAAGCTCCACAGTTATTGTTCCTTGTTTCTCGTCAATTTTAACATTTAAAGGATGATCTTGAAAGTGGTGTTTAATTTCTGCCCAAGTATGCGTTTTTCGCAAGTCTAGAATATCATGAAGAAGATTATTGATATCATTATAATTAGCATAAATCAGCTCGCCTTTTTTTCTTTTTTCTTCTTGAGTTTTTTCTAAATTTTGAAGAGTGGAGGATTGAGCTTTAATGACTTTTTGGACTTTTGATAATTCTTCTTTTGAAGATTTATTTTGTTCTTTGACTTCTTGAGTTTCCAAAGATGAAAGTGCAATAGTAGCAATAGCATCATTAAAAGAATCTTTTTTTTCACCACAAGCAAAAGAATGAAGAGGGAATGCCAAAGCATCTCCATCAACAATAGTAGCAGAAATTTCTTTAGTAAATAAAGCCTGTAAAGAATCAAAGATTAATTTTGTTTGATCTTTAGAAATTTCATTTGGTTTTATTGTCTGTTCAACATTAGATTCGAACAATACCTCTTTTGCAAATAAACCACCAAGACTGGTTTCAATAGCGAGCGTTTTAACAACAGAATCTTTGTCGCTTTGATTAACAAGCTTTGTAAAATCTTCTAATGATAAAGTTCGAGGATCTAGTTGTGAAGGAGGAAATGTGTAGGTTTTGTTTGGAAGAATTTTTCTTTCATCACTCCAAATCTTTGCATGTAACACAGCAATTATTTTATTCTCCTCTTCAGGTAAAATTAAAACAATATTTCCTGGAGGTAAAAGTTCAATAATCAGTTGACTAGGACCGTTTTTTGTTGTAAAATCAATTTGAATAATACGTTCAAAACCAACTTGATTTATCGCAGTAATTTTTGCATTAGTTATCTTTCGTCTTAATGAAGCACAGAAAGCAGGAGGAACTTGAGGGAAAGAAGGTTTAAAAGAAGTTAAACAAAGAAGGTTTGGCAAAGAAACATAAAGATATCTTTTTCCAGAACTAGGAACGTGAAGAGAGAATAAAAAATCCTCTTTTGGCTTGTCAGTTTGAAAAATCTTTTCCACTTTAGCTCCAACAAGCTCTTGGAGTTCCTTGACAAGGTAAGTTACTTCAATCGAAGATAGATTGGCCTTCATGATACTAGATAAAAGTGAAAAGTCGTTTATAAATTGTCGCTTTAACCTTAAAATTCCGCCAAGAGAAAGGCAGGAAAAAATAATAACAAAAAGTATATTTTACAAAGTATAAATGATGGAACATAAGTATATATAAACCCTAACGACTAAAAACACAAAGTACTAGATGTAGCGTGTCATAAAGATGACAGACACTATATGTAGTGTTTTTACCAAGTGGTGAAAATTGGTGTGATTAATGGCAATAACGACTAAAATTGGCGATAAAGGAAAAACAAGCATTCTTTTTGGGCGAATGGTGAGCAAAGCGGACCCAATGCTTGATCTTTGCGGAACAGTAGATGAATTAAATGCTGCAATTGGAGTGGCAAGAGCAAGTGTCGCAGCACCTAATATGAAACAAGAACTATTAAGCTTACAGCACATTCTATTTATTATGGGAGCAGAAGTAGCGACACACTCAGATGATTATCACAAATTAAAAAAAATAATTTCTAAAGAACACGTTGACGAAATAGAATCAACAATAGTGAATCTTGAAAAATACAACGATATTAACAACTGGTTTATTCCAGGAGAAACATTGAGTAGCGCTCAGTTAGAACAAGCAAGAACTATTGCAAGAAGACTTGAAAGAAGATTAGTTCAACTAAGAAATGAAAATGAACACTTACAAGTTTTCGTAAATAGACTTTCAGACTATCTTTGGTTAATGGCTCAAAAAGAAGAATACTACGTTAGAGGCATTGAAAGAAAACAAACTGAAGAAACAGTTAAAGAGTCTCAAAGAATTATTAGTTTTTAATTTTCTTTTTTATAATTATTTCTTAAATTACTAAGTATAGAATCTACTTCAGGACAATAATTATCTGAAGGCAAGATAAAATTCAAAGGATGAGTAGATAAGTATTCTAGTGAAACAGAGTCACCATTTAATAGAGTAATACCAGAAAGATCTGCTTTTGCTTCTGAAAGTAATATTTTTTTCAAATCAAGGGGTTTATTTTTTTCCATAAAGACCACACAGAAAATAGAAAAAAAAGAAAAGTCATAGACATACGAGGCACATTGAGTAAAACTCAACACATTACTTCATATCACAACCGCCCTTAAAGCCACAGCCAGCATTACATTCAGTACAACCACCGACTTTGACCATGATTCCTTTTTTACAAATAGGACAGGTTTCTCCAACTTCAGAACCATAAACGATTTCAACAGATTCTAAGTCTTCTTTAGGAACATCTGCCTGTGCAAGAGTTGGTTTATGCTCTGCATTTTTTTCTTCAGCAGATTTATCTGTTGAAAGTATTTGTTCATCACGACTACCATCACGATAAATGGTTACGCCTTTACAACCAGTATCGAAAGCATATTCATATAATTTCATTGTTTGATCGACAGTAAAATCACTTGGAACATTCGCTGTTTTTGAAATAGAAGAATCTGTCCATCTTTGAATAGTGGCTTGAAGATCTATATGATCCTCAGGACCCATATCCATAGCACTTACAAAGAAATCTTGAAGAGAGCCATCTTCTTTTTTAGCATACTCTTTAACTAAATCAATTTCTACTTCATGAAATCCTAAACGAGATTGTTGAAAGTATTTGAAAGCATAGAATGGTTCAATACCTGTTGAAGTTCCAACCATAGAACCAACTGTTCCAGTAGGTGCTTGGGTTGTGAGAGTTACATTTCTAATTCCAAACTCTTTAACTGCAGTTCTCACGTCTTCAGGCATTCCTTTCATAAAACCACTTTCTAAAAACTTGTCGACTTCGAATTTGTCAAAGGCACCTTTTTCCTTTGCTAAATCAACTGAAGCCATATAAGCGTTAACAGCAATAGTTCTGTATAATTTATCAACAAAATCAGTTGCTTCTTTATCGCCAATTTTTAATCTTAAACGAATAAGAACTTCAGCCAAACCTAAAGTACCACAACCAACACGTCGCTCAGATAATTGATTCTGCTTATTTTCTTCAAAAATATAAGGAGTTAAATCAATAACATCATCTAAGAAACGAACCAAAGTAGAAGTCGCATCTTTTAGTGCATCCCAATCAAAATCATACAAAGGACCGATTTCATCTTCGCCTGTTTTTACAACGAAATTATTTAGAGCCAAATGACCTAAATTACAAACGCCCCAAGCTGGAAGTCCTTGTTCACCACAAGGGTTTGTACAAATAAGAGGGTTATAATACCAAGAATTGCTCATGTTATTATAGTGATCAATAAATACAATACCTGGTTCGGCACTTTTCCAAGCAGATTGAATAAGTTTTTGCCACATATCTCTTGCTTTAACATTTTTGTAAACATGAGTTTTGTAACCTTTCTTCTTCCAATTAAACAAATCACCATCCCATTCTGTATCATAAAGTCTTTTGGTTTCAGTATCATCTAAATCAGGGAATTCTAAAGGCCAAATAGCATCTTCTTTTACTGCTTTCATAAATGGATCCGAAATCAAAACAGAAATGTTTGCATTGTCAAGAAAACCTATTTTATGTTTAGAAGCAATAAACTCTTCAATATCAGGGTGCCAATCAGCAAGCATCAACATTAAAGCCCCACGCCTTGAACCTCCTTGTTCAATTAGACCAGTCGCATTGGAGTATAAATTTCCCCAAGAAACAGAACCACTTGATTTTCCATTCACACCTCTAATGTAAGCATACCGTGGACGAAGAGTGCTTAGGTTGATACCGACACCGCCACCTCTACTAAAAATTTCAACCATCTGATAAAGAGTATCTTTCACAATAGAAGCTCTAGAATCACCAGGAGAAGGAATAACATAACAATTGTAAAGAGTTAGATTAGAAGTATATTTGCCTGTTTCATCAACATTTGCACCCGCCATAATACGGCCCGCGGGTTGAATATGACCTTTTAAAAGTTCTTCAGTAAATTTAGCTTGCCATTTGCTTGGTTCGCTTTCTTTACTAGCGACGGCTTTTCCAACTCGAGTGTAAGCATCATAAATACTTTCTAATGGCTTGTCACACTGAAGCTTTGAAATAGACATAGGAACATCGTCTTTGTAAACACCAGTAACCATTTGAATCTGAAAATTATGTTCATCCTCAGACACAATAATACCCAAATCTTTTTTAGGATATTTAGGATGATCTTTTGAAATTGCAACAACTAAATCACCAATTTCAAAATCATCACGTTTAGCCTTTATAGCATAACGATCCATAAAAATAATCAAACCCATCTCTTTAAGAGATGTCGAATTATTTAGAATATCTCTAGCTTTGTCTGTTAACTTTAGACCTTTAGCAAGTAAGTCTTCAACTAAAGGAACGTCCGTTGTATTTTTCTGCAATAAATTTAAACTCATAGGTTTCACGCCCCAACACTTACAAAAACAAAATTTGACATCTTTTCAGCCAAATATAAAATATTTATTGAAAATCACACCAATAAATTGCGAATATCACAAAATCAAAGCAATGTGATAAAACACTATATGTAGTGTTTTTAAATTTTATGAACACTACATGTAGTAGTTTGGAAACAGTTTCATTTATATAATTAATTCAACTTCAAAAGGAATATTAGAACATAACTTATAGAAAATATATATTAAAGTTTTAGACTTTTGATTCGTCGAAAGCTGAAAGCCTAGTTTGAGGCTTTGTAAGCAAAGCTTGGCTATCTCTACACCTATCTCGATAAATAGTAATACCTTTACAAGATGATTCATAAGCTAAGAAAAATATTTCAGAAATATCTTGTTGAGTTGCCTCGTGAGGAATATTTATCGTTTTAGAAATGGAATTATCAACATATTTTTGAAATCGACTCATAACAGCAACATGGTCTTTAGGGTCAATATCCATTGCGGTTTTGAATACATGTTTAAAATCATCATCCAACCAAGGAATGTTTTGAATTGAATCAACAAATTTTAGTTGTATCTTAGATGTCCTATCGACAGTCAGCGTATCCACCGCTTCTTGAAAAGCACTATTAAGAACTGTAAGTTCTTCGCCTTCACTAGTGGTGGTTGTGAATGAGAACGCGTAAACAGGTTCAATGGACTGAGATGTTCCTGCGATTAAACTTGTAGAACCGGTTGGAGCAATAGAAGTCATAGTAGCATTACGTAAAGGCTTTTTGTGAGTGGATTCTTTGTAAGCAGGAAAAGGAGCTCTTTGCAAAGCCAAATTATGGGATGCTTTTTGAGACTCATCTTGAATTATACTCATCACAGAATCTATTAAATGTAAGCAATCATCAGACCCATAAGAAATTCGCATTTTAAAAAGTAAATCTGCAAAACCCAAGACCCCAAGACCGATTTTTCTAACTCGTTTGGTAGCTTCTTCTAATCGAGAGTTAGGATATCTATGAACATCAATACAATTGTCCAAAAAATGAACCGCGGTTCTTACCAAGTCTCGTAACTTTTGTTCATCGACTTTATAGGAAGAATTTTTGATAGTAACTATTTTTGACAAATTAATATGCATATACGGAACACCCTCAAAAGATTCTAATTGATACTGACCGCAAGAGCCAGTGCCAAGAACAGAACAATTTTTGAAAGGATGTTTTCTATTCATTTCATCAATAAAAACAATCCCTGGATCTCCTGTGCTCCATGCTTGTTGAACTAGAGCATCAAAAATATAACGAGCAGGTAATGAACGCATAACTTCATTATTTCTAGGATTAATCAAATTAAACAAAGAATCATCTTTTACGGCTTTCATAAATTCATCAGTTACTGCAACTGAAAGATTAAAATTTGTCAGAACATTAACATTTTTCTTAGCCTCAATGAATGAAAGAACATCAGGATGATCTATTGAAAGAATTGCCATATTAGCACCACTTCTTCGTCCACCTTGGATTATAGCACTAAAAGAAGTATCAAATATTTTCATAACACTAAGAGGTCCAAAAGCAACATTTTTCATTCCGGAAACAGAATCATGTTTTGGCCTGATAGAAGAGAAGTTAAAACCAACACCGCCGCCATGTTGCTGAATTGTAGCACTTATTTTTAATACGTCAAAAATCTCTTCAACACTATCAGGAACACCAAGAGCATGATCTGAAAATAAGAATTGCAAAGTGTTTCCTGCATTCATTAAAATAGGAGAAGCAGGAATTAAATCCAATTCAATCATATGTTTAAGAAATTTTTCAGTTGAACCAACCACATTGCCACCATAACGATTGTCTGCAGAAGCAACATTTTTCGCAACTCTATAAAACATCCCCACAACATCTTCACAAATGTTACCTTCAGAGTCACGTTTTAAATAACGCAGTTTTAGCAAGTCATTAGCTAGAGGAGATAAATAAAGCAAGGAAAGCCATTTCTTATAATCTGGAATGTCAAAGCCATAATTATCTGGAAGGTCCATCTTCAAAATATTTTATATATAACAGCTATAAAAACGTTTGGGAAAAAACTAAACAAACATATATAAATGGAGTTTTTAGACAAATGTGTATGCACATCCCTCGTTTACTTGGAAAATCACGTTACGTTGAGAGATATTTAGCCTCGCAGGTTAATCCAAAACACGTTCAAAAGTTCTTACTAGCAAAAATTCTAATAAAAAATAGAAAAACAACATTTGGAAAAGAGCACGAATTTAAAAAAATCAGAACAACAAAAGATTTCCAAAAAAACATCCCTATAAGCAAATATGAAGATTACTTACCATACATTGAAGAGATAAAAAAAGGCAAACAAAACGTTCTAACGAAAAGGAAAGTTAAATTTTTTGCGACTACGAGTGGAACAACTAATGAAGCAAAATATATTCCCATAACAAAAACAAGAATTGATCAATTTAGAGAAGAGTTTGCAATATGGAGTGTAAGTATGCTTAAAAGATTTCCAAAATTAGCAACAGGCAAAACACTTTACTTTGCAGCTAATAGCTCCAATGGATTTACAGAAGGAGGAATTGAACATGGAAACATTTCTGGATACGTTACAAGGAATACACCTAAGATAGTAAAAAAAGGATTAGTAATACCTGACGAACTGATGGATGAATTAGACTTCGAGAAAAAAATGTTTGAAGTCTCACTCTTAGCTCTCGATAGTAAAATAACACAAATAGGAACTGCCTCGCCTATTCAAGCAATAATTTTTATTGATTATTTGCAAAAACACAAAGAAGAACTTTTAGAAGAATTAACAAAAAGAGGAAAAAATAAATTAGTGGAAAAGCTAAAACACGTGGATTGGAAACCAATCAATTTGTGGCCTGATTTAATGCTAATAAGTTGCATAAAGACAGAAACTCACGGAATGTATATAGACGAATTGTTAAGGAAAATAGGAAAAGACATTCCGGTTAGAGACCCAGGAATATTTTCAAGCGAGGGAAGAATAAGTTTAGGAGTTACCGACTATGAAGATGCAGGAGTAATAGTAGCAAACGAAAACTTCTTTGAGTTTCAAGAATACAAAAATGATGATGCATTTGGAGAAATTAAGTTAATCGACGAAGTAGAAAAAGGAAAAAAATACAAAATAATAATGACAACACAAGAAGGATTATATAGATATGATATTGAAGATATTGTAGAAATTATTGATTTTAAAAATAAACTACCAATAGTTCGGTTTGCTGGAAGAAACAAATGGTTAAATATAGCAGAAGAGCACGCACCGCAAACAGAAATAATAAAATGTGCACAAGAAGCTCTAAAAAACATTTCAATATCAGGATTTACAGTCACGCCATTTATCCAATCACTCCAAGAAAAACCACGATATGAATTAATAATAGAATTAACGAGCGGAGAATTAAAAAAAGAAGAAGCTAAAAAAATAATTTTAAGATTTGATAATTATTTACAACAAAGAATTCTAACATACAAAGAAACAAGAAATGAATTTGGAAGAATGAAAAGTCCAATTCTTAGCATTGCAGAAGAAAACACATACACTAAACTAAACACTGAAATGTTAGCTAAAGCAGGACAAGCAAAACCAATCCAAGTAAGCAAAGATGTTAATTTCAGAAATAAAATAAAAATAATAAAAACATATGCTGTCGAATAATTAGTCAAAAAGGCAACAATAGGACCAACCACATAACAGAATAAAAGAACTGCAAACGCATAAAAGTGACTTTGCAGAAAGGAATAAAAAAAGCAAATTAATTTTTATGTTTTAAAAATTCTTTAACTGAAACAGATCGCGCATTAATTTTTCTTTTTGAAAGAAGATATGCAACTTCTTGACCAATAACACCATGAGGACACACAAGAACGTAAGTCTTATTTTCTTCAAACAAATTCAATTTAGTTAAGATATCAGGATATGGAAAATTATAATCAAATTTAATTGGATCTTGTTTTGTAGCAGAAGGAATACGCAAATCAACTATTATTTCGCCCTCAACAGTTGGAGAATCAGAACTCAAATTAGAAAATTGAGGGAGTAAACCTTTAGTTCTTTTAACATTTTCAACAGCCTTTTTAATAACAGCATCAATGTTAGGAATTCGCTCAATATCTTTTTTTACAGGAACAGCAGTAACAGGACCATCAGATAAACTACACATTTCTTGAACGTTTTGGGAAGAAGCAAAAGTGCCAATTTGTTGAGCTATTGCAATAATATCGGATTTATCCATAGAAAGTAAAGGTCTAAGAACAAATGCAGACGACTGCCCTTGAATGAAGGCCAAGCTTTGAATTGTCTGAGATGATTTTTGAGATAGAGCCTCACCTGTTACAACACCCCAAACTTTATTTTCTTCGATCAAGATTTCAGATATTTTGTAAAAAGCTATTTTAAGAGCTAATTGTCTTAAAGTTGGTTCAACGTTTTTGTTAATAAAATCAACCAACTCCCTACCATCAACTTCACAGAAAGTTGGACGATAAGAATACTGGTATTCGCTCACTAGAAAATTATAGACGGGCGCTACCTGCTCCAGAGCAGTTTCTCCTAGAAGATTAACAAAAACATAATCCAAAACAACCCCTCGTTTAAGCATAAGATACGCAGCAACAGGACTATCAAGACCGCCGCTAAATAAACAAAGAGATGTACCCGCGCTTTTTGGCGGCATTCCCCCTAAACCACTAACAGAATCAGTATAAAAAAAACAATCAGGACCACGAACTTCGATGACAACATTGATATCGGAGTTTCTAAGAGATACACCTGCACTAAAATCCATCAAATCTTCACCACACTTAGCAGCAAGATCCATGGAAGTAAATCCTGATACGCCAGATCTTTTTGCAGTAACTCTAAAAGTTTTATTTTCAATTAGAGGTTTTGCAAGTTTAACAGTTTGGGCTACAGTAGCATCATAAGAAACAAAAGGAAAAGAAATACAAGGAGAAAAATGTTGAATACCAGGAACTTTTTTTAGAACAGGAATCATATCTTGAACATTATCGGTTTTTAAAAAAAACATCTGTCCAATATTTTTTAATTTATAATCTCCAATACCATTTCTTGAAAAAGCATCTTGAATAGCATTGATTGCCATACGTTCAAAAAAAGGACGCTTACGACGACTTTTAAGGCCCATCTCACTAAGCCTAATGATTATCCCATTGTACATAAAAGTATCAAAACAAGGCATTATTTATAAAGTTAAGTTTAGCTTAGCCAAGCTGAGCGCAAAAATTCATTTATAAAAAAGTTTATAACCTTAAAAGCGAAAAAAAACATCAATGGCAGTTAACATAACACTAAACGCAACTAATGCAACCGCGATTTTAGGCACACAAACAAGCCACGTTTTTGGAGAATTAAAACCACTAATATTGTTGACAATTGGAATATTCATATACTCTTTTTTTATCTTTAAATTTTACAGATTTCTTGCAGATAAAGATATCATAAAAAGACATTGGCACAAAAAATACGAATGGCGAGAAAGCTTTTTAACAACATTTATGAAAGGAATTTTTTACACGCTAGAATATTTAATAATCGCACCAATAGCGGTTTTCTTTTGGTTCTTTGTTTTAGCAGGACTACTATTACTTCTTAGCAGCAATACACCAAGCCAAATAATGCTTGTTTCAATGGCAATAATCGGTGCGATAAGAATTGCAGCACACTACAATAGCGACTTATCAAAAGATTTAGCAAAGATGATTCCGTTTGCATTTTTAGGAGTTTATGTTATTGATATGCACGCAATCCCGTTATCTGAACTAGTAACAAAAGGATTAGAATTTTTATCAATGATAGATACAATGCTTTTCTTCCTATTATTTATCGTTGTCTTAGAATCAATTCTTAGAATAATACATTTTATCTTCAAGATAATAGGATTAAAAAAAGAATCAAATAAAGAATAAAAATTACTTTTTATTCTTAGGAATTCTAAGAGCCATAAAGACAAAAAACAACATCATAAAGAACATACTAGCATAAGCATACTTGTTTGGTAAAAATAAAAGGAACGCCGCAATAACAAACTTTCCTAAAAAACCACCCAAGTCAGCAGAAGAAGAAAATAAGGGATAATACTTTTCTTCGTCCGAAGTTAACACTTGTTTGAAAAAGAAAGTATCTTGAATAGGTTCTAAAAAAGATACAAAAACACTACCAATAACAATTAAAACCAACTGATAAATAATATTAGAAGTAAAAAATAGAAAAAGAGAGATTAAAACTAATCCTAAAAATCCACCAACAAAAAAGAAACGAAATCCTTTTTTTGAAGATAAATTTCCCACTTTGTTTTCTAATATAACTAGAGGAACAATTATCAAAGAGAAAAATAGTGCAACAGAGGAATCTGACAAATTATTTTTTATCATAAATAAAGGAACATAGATATAAACTAAAGACCACCACACCTCAACACCCGTTGCCATAATATAAGGTAGATGAAGTTTCTTATTTGAAAAAAAATCTTTGATATTCCTTAAATAATTAGTATCATAGGATTTTCTTGGTTTGGAAACATCTTTCACGCTAGTTATGGAAAACAAGATTAACTAATCAGGAAAAAAAATGCAGAAACAAAAAACACGGAAGCTAAATTAAATTTTAGCATAAAAAAACCAGCAATTAAAGGACCAATAAGCCAACCTAAATTTAACAAACTATAAAGAAAACCCTCTTCTTTATTCAAGTCTTTTTTTGGAGTGTTGTCTCTAAAAAGAATATCTAAACACTCAACACGCAAAATTCCTGAGATCGTCAATAAAGCAGCCATTGCAAGAAAAAAAGACAAACTATCAACTAAACCAATAAAAAAGTAAGCAACAACAGAAGATATTAAACTAAAAAATAGTATTTTTGTTTGTTTAAAATACTCAATTATAGGTGTTGAAAAAATAGTGAATAGGATGCTTAAAATAACTAAAAATGCAGAGATAAAACCAATTCTTGATTCTGATAGACCAAAACCATTCATGTACAAAGCCCATATTGAATCAATACAAGCTAAGCCAATAGCCACAAACAAACCTAAAAAAGATAATTCTTTTCCTCTGGAAAGTTTTCTATGTTTTCGATGTATATTTAACACAAAAAACTTTTAAAACAAATAAGATATAAAACTATCTAAAAAGAGCATAAAAAGAAATGAAAATAGTTAGTCGTTGTCAACTCGAGGCAAACAATAATTAAAAATTATTGAGTCTCTTTTTAACAACTAGTCGTTGTCAACTCGAGGTGCAAGAATAAAGGACAACTCAAGTTTGTTTTGAACTAAATACTCTAATTTCAATGGATAATCATTGCTAAATTTTATTTGAACAACATCAGATAATTTTCCGCCAGCAATCATTTTCTTTAAATATTCAATAGAGTACTTTGCTTTTGATTCTTCTTCAACAACCACTTTGGTTACTTTATCAGCAGGAATAGCCACATCGGCTTTAGTTAAGTCGCCTTTACTGCTGATAGAAAAAAGACCTTCTTTAGAAGCCAAAGTTACACTTTCACCAACAATATCAACATCATCAACACCATCATTTAATATTGAAGACTGAGTAACAATGGTTGTGTTAAAAGAAAGTTCAGGAACTTTTTGTTCTTTTTCTTCCATATCAATTAAAGGAAGATGAAAAGTTCTTTTAGAAGTAGATTGAAGGACGATTTTTAATTTATTTTCTTCAAGCTCTAAAGTTAAAGTATCCCCTCCTTTTGTTCGTCTAAGAACTTGCTTTAAATTATTAAGATTTAGAGTAATACTTGTAGGACCATCAATTTCATAAGACACAAAAGAGGAAGATAATAATCTAAATACCACTAAGGCAACATTCGCAGGATCCATTGCAATTAATTCAATCCCATCTTCATTCACTTTGATTGTAGCTTCTGTAACAATTTCAGAAATAATAGAAACACTTTCTTTAAGATATTTTGGCTCAGCAAGAGTTAATTTCATATTCATCCCCCGGATATATAAAAGCGCTAGTTCAAGCACCCTTCCTCTAGTATTTCAAAAGTAGGGCGTCCTATATAAACATTGTGTTACTTAAAAACAACTAAGATATTTAAAAAGAAGTTGAAAAAAATTCACCAACTTTTAAAGAAATAACATTTTTTACGCCTTCTTCTCTAGCTAGTTTTACCATCGCATCTTGCATTTTTGGAATTCCATGAACTGGAAACAAAAAGTCAGGTTTTAAAAGAGAAATTAAATGACGATGATCTTTTGCGTGAGCATGACCTGAGACGTGCACATCTTTGTAAATAGATAAACCAAAAACAGAAAGTTTGGATTCCAAAGCCAAGCGATGATTTATTGATATAGGAACAGGAATAACATTACAAGAAAACAAAACAGCATCATCCTTTGAAAAAGAAAACATCCCATCCGCCATACGCGATAAAACTGCATTTGGTTCTCCTTGATGACCTGTAACTATAAAAAAATAATCTTTAGGATTAAATGGTTTCTTAAAAAAAGAATTTACTTTCCGTTTAAAATTAAGCATACGACCTCTGGTGGTTAAATCCAAAACACCAGAATCTCTAGCAGCTTCAATATATCTACAAAGAGAACGGCCAACAAAAATAACTTCACGATTTAACTTATCAGCTAAATCAACTAACGTATGTAAACGATGAATGTGTGATGAAAAAGTAGAAGCAATTATTGCTCGATGATTTGAAAAATCACCTTCCAAATTAAGAACCTGTTCTCTTGCATAAGATTCGCTTTTGCAAAAATCTTCATCAGGAGCATATAATGAATCAAGAAAAATAGCTTTAGTTTTTCCTGCAAGCGAAGCTATACGGTTTATATCTGTTTCTTCCTCAAAAGGAGGAGTATGATCTTCTTTGTAATCATTAGCATAAAGAATAACACCCTTCAAAGTATGAAGAGCGATAGCAACCGTTTGAGGAGTGGAATGAGCAATTTGAATGAACTCCACCTTAACGTTATTAACATGAAAAGTTTCACCCGGAAGAATTTCAATTATTTCAAATTCAATATTTTTTTCTTGACATAGAGAACGAATTAGTTTAGCAGTAAAAGGAGTGGCGTAGACGGGACAACGAAACTTATTGATTAAGAAAGGAATAGCAGCTACATGATCGAGATGCGCATGAGAACAAATAATAGCATCAACTTGTTTCCTATCGCGTTTAAGCAATCGAATATCGGGAATTGCTCCTCCATTCATAAATTTTCTAAGAGTGTGATTTTTTGAAGTTAAAAATTCATCTTCAGAAAGTTCTAAAAATTGTTCTAGATGAAAACCCATATCTAAAATTACTTTAGTTTCATCAACATCCACATAGAAACAATTACGACCGACTTCTTGAGAACCGCCCAAGGACATAATATTTACCATTAAAAAGAATAAAATAATCAAGCGTATAAAAATATAATGAAAAAAAGAGAAGTACAGAGAAAGGCAAGCAAAAATCAAAGATTTTTGGGGTTAAATAAATTCAACCGATTCGAACCTCTTGGTTTTTAATCCAGTATATGGTTTGAATTAGTTTAAAGAAAATGGTGCGGGGAAAGGGATTCGAACCCTTGTAGGCACTAAGCCAATGGATTGCTCAGTCATAGCCGGAAAATCCGGCTCTTCACTCAATGCTTTTGACGCTTGAGTCCATCCCGTTTGGCCGCTCCGGCATCCCCGCGTGACATTGGAGCGTAAATTCTAGGAAGGATGAAGCATTTAAAAAATTAACCAAATAAATCTAGGACAAATCCTTAAGTCTCCGCTCAATCTCCGCTAAAGAATGATTTAATTTATCAAGTTTAGAAATTGAAGTTGATACTTTCTTAACAGCTGCTTTCTTCTTTGAAGTGGATGATTTAGAAACAGGTTTTGGTTTTTCAGGAATTAACAAATCTTTATGAGGAAGTTTTTCGTCAAGTTCAGTCAATAAAGCTGAAATAGAATCAAGATCGGATTTAAGAGTGTTAAAAAGAGTTGCTTTTTTTATTTTAATATCTTGGATTTTTTGGTTGATGATGGAAAATTCAATAGACGCTTTAACATCTGAAAGTAAAGACTTCTCTAAAAAGACAGGATCCGCAATACTTACAAAATAATCTTCATTCATTTTTTACTGCTCTGGTTCAAAAAGTATTTTATCAACTTCTGCAAGTCGTTTTTCAACTTGAGCTACGCCAGTTTCCCAGTCAGCTATAGCTCGTTCTTCTTCAGATCTTAGTTGTTTAATTTCAGAAAGAGTTTCATGAACTGAAGAAATTCTTTCCTTAATTTTATCAACAACATCAAGTATTTGATCATATTCTTCAACTTTTACAAATAAAGGGGATTTTTCCATCTATAACACCTATTTTTTTGAAACATAAGGCATGATTGCCAAAATATCTTTATGAAGCTTTTCAAAAGCATCAGATTCTTTGTCAAATAATTTTTTCATTGAATTATCAAAATCAATTAAATGCTTTTGTCTATTTGATAGTAAAGCAACATTTTTTGAAGATTCTTTTAATGAATTTAATAATGAAATGTAAGAAGCTCTAGCTACAAAAACTCCTTGGGAAGCTGCGTAAGAACTACTAAAAAATAAAGGACTTGAAGATTTAGATTCGCTAACAGCAGGAGCAAATAAGCTAGTTTTATTATTGGAAATTATCTTTTTTGGCTCTTGGGTTACAACTGGTTTCTCATCAGACACCAAACTTGGTGGAGGAGGAGCGGAAAAATCATCCTCGGAAAAATCAGGAAGATCGTCAAAAGAAGACTCATCAGGAGTATCAGGTAAACTTAGAGTTTCTTTTGTATCAGAAACGAGTTCGTTGTTAGTAGGAACGGGTTCTTGTGATGAAGAAAGTTCATCAGGAGAGGAATTTTCAGGAACAGGAATGGACGTAGAAGTATTATTAAGTAAATCAGAAGTTACTTCAAGAGGAACAGGAGTAGGAACATCGGGTATTGGTGGCTGACTTGCAGGTGAAGAAGGCATGTTTGGAAGAGTCTCTAATGCATTCGATGCCACTGTTTTGCTTTTTTTCTTCCCTAAACCTAGAAATCCCACTATAAAAACCTCTTTTCACCTGAATAAGGGAAAAAATACTTATTAAAATCTTTCTAACCCCTCAAGAGATACAACAAATGAAAAACTTTCGAAAAAAGCGAGGTCAAACAAATAAATAAAAGGACAAAAGAACAAAAATATGAAAATTATTTGGATAATGCTGTTTATTTTTATGGTGTCGTCAGTAAATGCATATGAAGTAATGTTTGAAAGCAACACATACGAAATTATCTCATTAATTAACAACAACAGTTGTGAGAACACAACAACAGTTTTCAAGATAACTAATCTGAATTATAGCACAGGAGATAATTCTACAACAATAAAATATATTCAAGCGTGGAACAATCAAACAAAGAACATCAATAAAGAAATAAAAAAATATACTCAAACAAACACGGGAGAAATAAATAACATAGAAAGTAAAGAAAATAGTTTACGCTTTTTAATTAATAATCAAACATTAGAATGGAGTATTAAAAGTAATTGTTCAAAAAATAATTTTTCTGAGTTTAATGCTACAAGTCAAACAATCAATAAAACAGAAATAAACACCAGCATTAATAATAAAACAGAAGAAAAAAACGAATCTGAAGAAAACACAACACAACAAAATAACAATAGAGAGAAAACAATAATAAACATAAACAAAAAATTCTTTTTGGTAGGAGAAAAATTAGAGTTTAATTTTATCAACAACACAAAACCAATAACATATTGGATCGAAGATTCTAAAGGCACAATGGTTAAAGAAAAATACACAACAACTAATGACAATCAAAAAACATACACCTTCAAAGAACAAGATGAAAGTGACAAAATATATTTTTTAATAGCAAAAACAGATGAAGAAGAAAAAACAGTAATGCTTGGAGTTACAGATACAGTAAACAAAAACCAAGAATCAATAATTAAGATTAACGAAGTTGGATATGATGATGAGAAAATAAACTTAGAAATAGAGATATATAGAGGAACTACAAAAAAAACAACAACATATTGTTATACACAAACAGACAATAAAAAAAGTAGCGACGAAATAAAAATAAAAATCAATAACCAAGATGAGGGAATTGTTTTAACCACCACAATCCAACCTAAAAACAAATGGAAAAATAAAACCACAATTATTTGTGAAGGATTAGATAAACAAGACAAAATAGAAATTAACACAATACAAAAAGAAGAAATTAACAAAGAAGAAAAAGAAAACAACAAAGAAAATAAACTAGAAAAAGAAGAAGATAAAAAAGAAGAAAAACAAGTTAAAAAAACAATCAATACAAGCTCAATTATTGAGGAAAAAGAAATACAAATTACTGGAAAAACTAGTGCCTACAGCACCAATTTAAAAAAAGAGAAAACAACAACTGTAATTATACTTACAGCCCTTATAAGCATGTTTTTTGGAAGGCTCATAAGTTATGGGCCAAAACAACTCATCGATAAGTTTATAAAAAAATAGTTGTTTAGTCATTTGAGAAAAACATAAAGGCCAATATTATGAACGAAAAAGAAATTAAAGAGTATGTGGAAAAAGGCTACATTCGTGTTTCTGTAATATTTGAAATTGTTGGAAAGCCACAAAAACATGTGGAAGAAACTATCAAAGCATATGTTGCAAACATCAAAACTAACGAAGAAATTAAAGTAATTAAAGAAGAGTATGAACCAGCAGAAGACGCTGGCGAAGATTTATTCTCAACAATTGCAGAAGTAGAAATGTTGCTTGAAAACATGGACAAATTAACCTGGCTTGCAATAAACTTTACACCGGCAAGCATAGAAGTTATCGAGCCTGCAACAATCACAGTTGAACAAAGAGAAATAACACACTGGATGAATGATCTATTAGCAAGACTTCACGAAATGGGAATGATTCAAAAAGCAGTTAGAAGTCAAACGGAAACATTAATTAGAAATTTTAACTCAATGACTAGAAATGCAATTCTCTTAGTCTTACGTGAAGGAGCTGAAATCGGAACAGTATCTCAAAAAATTGGAATGAGTGATGAGCATACACAAAAATTCTTAGATGCACTTCTAAAAGAGAAAAAAATTAAGAAAGAAGGAAATAGTTTTTATCTTGTTTAAAATGAGTGAATTAAAAAATAGACTTGAAGCAATACTTTTTGCTTCAGGAAAAGGAGTGAGTGAAACAGATTTAGTAGAGTTCACTAGCTCAAAACCAAAAGAAGTAAAAAAAGCGCTCCAAGAATTACAAGAAGACTACGAAAAAAGAGACACTAGTTTAGCAATCACGGAAGTAGAATCTAAATGGAAATTATCAGTCATTGGAAAATATACAAATGACATCCAAAAAATAGTAAGTGAAACAGAACTTCCAAAACCAATTTTGAAAACATTAGCAGTTGTGGCATATAAAAGTCCAGTTTTACAATCAGACATAATCCACATGAGAGGCCAAGGCGCTTACGATCACATAAAAGTTCTAGTAAAACAAAAATTAATTACAAAAGAAGAAGAAGGACGAAGTTATATTCTAAAAATAACAGATAAATTCTATAATTACTTTGATGTTGAAGGAGATGAAGATATTAAAGATGTTTTCAAACAACTTAGAAATGCACACCAAGAAAAATTAGGAAATTTAAAAATAGTTGATTTAGAAAAAGATAGCGAAGAAGAAAACACCCAGACTATTGGGGATCTAGAAATAATAGATATTGAACCAAAAACGGCAAAAAGAACACCTGAAGAATTAGCTGAAGAACAAGATTTTCTAAAACGTATGGAACTAAATTTATCAGAAGTATCAAAAAGAGTGGACGGCCATGAACTTCCTCAAAGAAACACTCATCCAGAACTTGAAAAAGAACAAAAAACAATTGATGCCACAACAACCAGTCTTGATGATGTAAAAAAAGCAATGGATGAAGAAAAAGAAAAAGAAAGAAAACTAAAGGAAGACAATGAAAACCCTTTAGAAGAACTTGAAAAATTTGTCTCAGGACAAGAAGAGGAAGAAGAGGAAGATCTTCTTTAAAAAAATGTTAATTCTTAGATGCCCAAAATGCAGACAAAGCATGAAATATCAGCAGCTAAAAGGAAGTGCGATTGGAAAGGTTAAAAAATGCGTTTATTGCGGCTTTAGCTTTACAATAAACCGTGAACGAATCGTTGAATAAAAAAGTTCTAAAAAAAGAGTTAAAAACCCCTTAAAATGGGCTAAATACGTAATACTTATAAAGCACTATTGTGTCCAAAATTACGTGGTAGACAGCAATAATTTTTCAATTATTGAGCTTGTAACAAAGAACAATAATGGTTAATTATTAAGCATATAAAAAAATGGCAGACAATAACAATTCTCAGGAACAAAATATGGGTCAAAATGTACCTAAAGAAAACATAAAAATAGCAGTAATTGAAGACGAAATGAAGACTGCTTATTTGGATTATTCTATGTCCGTAATCATCGGACGAGCATTACCAGACGTAAGAGATGGGTTAAAACCAGTCCATCGAAGAATAATGCATGCCATGAACGAAATGGGTCTAACACATAACAAATCGTTCAAAAAAAGTGCGAGAATTGTTGGGGAAGTATTAGGTAAATATCACCCTCACGGAGATACTGCAGTTTATGATAGTTTAGTTCGTATGGCTCAGGAGTTTTCGTTAAGATATCCCCTAATTAAAGGTCAAGGAAACTTTGGAAGTGTAGATGGAGATAGTCCCGCAGCAATGCGTTATACAGAAGCTAAACTTGAAAAAATATCAAATAGCATCTTAGCAGATATTGACAAAGAAACAGTTGATATGAGACCTAACTTTGATGAAAGTTTAGAAGAACCAGTTGTTCTTCCAACAAGAATTCCTAATTTATTAGTGAATGGATCTAGTGGAATTGCAGTTGGAATGGCAACAAACATCCCACCACATAACTTAAAAGAAGTTGTCGATGGAACAATTCATCTTCTTGAAAATGGAGAAGAAACTGAAATTAACGATTTAATAGAAATAGTAAAAGGTCCTGATTTTCCAACAGGCGCAATAATACAAGGAACATCAGGAATAAAACAAGCATACTTAACAGGACGTGGAAAAATAAAAGTAAAAGCAGTAATGCATGAAGAAGAAATCAGAAACAGAACTGCAATTATCGTTACTGAAATCCCGTATCAAGTGAATAAAGCATCACTTATAGAACAAATAGCTGACGCTGTTAGAGATAAAAGAATAGAAGGAATCAGCGACTTAAGAGATGAAAGTGATAGAACTGGAATGCGAATTGTCATCGAATTAAAAAGAGACGCAAACATAGAAGTCGTAAAAAATCAATTATTAAAACACTCAAGACTACAAATAGGAACAGGAATTATTTTCTTGAGCATAGTTAACGGAGAACCAAAAATTCTAGGTCTAAAAGACATGCTTAGTGAATTCATAAAACATCGAAAAGAAGTTGTCACAAGAAGAACAAAATATGACTTGGCGAAAGCAGAGAAAAAAGCGCACTTATTAGAAGGACTAACTAAAGCATTAGACCACATTGATCCAATAATTACATTAATTAAAGCAGCAGATTCGGCACAAATTGCAAAAGATGAGTTAATTGAAAAGTATGACTTCTCAGAAGAACAAGCACAAGCAATTCTTGATATGAAGTTACAAAAACTAACAGGTCTTGAACAAGATAAAATCAGAGAAGAACACAAAGGACTAGTTGAAAACATTGCAGAATTAAAATCAATCCTTGAAAGCACAGACAAGGTTAAAGAAATAATAAGACAAGAATTAATTGAAGTAAAAGAATTATATGGCGATGAAAGAAAAACGCAAATAATTGAAGGAGAAGATGATGATATTGATTTTGAAGATTTAATCGTAAGAGAAAACCAAGTCGTAAACATCACTCAAACAGGATATGCTAAAAGACTTCCAATAGACACATACAAATTACAAAATAGAGGAGGAAAAGGAGTCATTGGAGCAAGCATGAAAGAAGAAGATATAATCGAACATCTATTCATTGCAAACACTCATTCATACCTATTAATATTTACAGACAGAGGACAAGCACATTGGCTAAAGGTGTATAAAATACCTGAAGGAACAAGACAAGCAAAAGGTAAACCACTAATCAACCTAGTAAACCTGCAACAAGGTGAAAAAGTTGCAGCAGTCATCCCTGTAGAAGAATTTAGAGAAGACGAATATTTAATGATGGTTACAAAAAAAGGAATCGTCAAAAAAACAAGTCTTGAAGCATACTCTAGACCAAGAACAAATGGAATAATAGGAATAACACTTGATGACGGAGACAAAGTCATAAAAGTACTAAAGACAAGCGGAAAAGATCAAATTCTTATTGCATCTGAAAATGGACAAGCAGTTAAATTTAATGAACAAGATGCAAGACCAATAGGAAGAACGAGCAGAGGAGTTAGAGGCATAACTCTTGCGAAAAATGACAACGTTGTAGGAATGATACTTGCAAAAGAAGAAGAAACAATTTTAACAGTTACCGAGAACGGATATGGAAAAAGAACTCCAATTAGTGAATATAGACTGATTAACAGAGGAGGAAAAGGAGTAAGAAACATAATCTGTAGCGAAAGAAATGGAAAAGTAGCAAGTGTAAGAAGAATACAAGGAAACGAAGACATTCTTATGATTTCTGAAAAAGGAATAATTGTTAGAATTCCATCATCACAAATTAGCACAATAGGACGTAATACTCAAGGATTAAGAGTTATGAGACTTGTAGAAGGAGATAAAGTAAAAAGTTGTGCAGTTGTAATAAGTGAAGAAGAACAAGAAGAGTAAAAAAGCAAGTTTTTTAAGGAAAAGCTAGCAATAATAAAAATATGAAGATTAACGAGCAATCACTACGAGAAAAGGGCTGGAGCGAAGAAGAAATTGCACACGCTCAAAAAATCGTAGGTAAAGCTCACGAAAATAAACAACCAACACATAAACACCTAGAGAAGGCAATGTACTGGTTTTTATTCATAATCATCATTGGCATAGGAATAGGAGGGGCATTTCTAATAGAACCTTTCCTGTTATATCTTAAACCTGCAGGAGCACATATCTTAATAGGCATCGTAGGTTTGGTGTTTGGAACATTTGCAGGAATAGTCGTAAAAGATATAGAAGACTTAGAAAAACACCATCATTTAGCAGTAAGTGTAATAATTCCTATTGTTGCAATAATAAGTAGTATAATCATGTCAAAACAAGTAAGAACAGCTGCTCAAGAAATTGGAAGAACGGTTGAATTGCACCCTTTTGCATTGGCAGTCGTTTCTAGCATATGTATCTTGTTACCGTATGGAATCTTTATTTGGTTAGAGGAAAAAAAGAGAAAATGAATCTTGCAGAATGGGCCAAACATTATATCAAGTTTAAAGATTGTATGAAAAGACAGATAACATCTATTGAAGAACTAGATGGAAAACTACTAGTTCACGAAAAAAAAGAAGATAAACTATACTGTATTGCTGAAGAATTAAAAAATAGTCTTCTGGAAGAAAAAAAATGTGAAGGTAGAAAATTTCTTGTAACCCTTAATACACCCGCAAATGTGAAATTCCTAGCAGATAACTGGCAATTAGTACAAAATGATGAAATAACAATTATCTTTGCGAATATAAAAACCAATGAAAGCTGGACAATCCATCCAAAAACACATTCTAAAATTATTGAAGATAAAACCATAAAACAAGGACTGATGTCCCTCCATGAAAGCATCACGAGTTGTTAAGAATGGTCGACAGTAAAGTAACCACAGGAAGCGAAGTTCTTGACTGGCTCTTAGAAGGCGGCTATGAAAAAGAAGTTATAACAACAATATATGGTCCGGCTGGAAGCGGAAAAACAAACATTTGTTTACTATGCGCTAATGCATTCACAGATAAAAAAGTAATCTACGTAGATACGGAAGGTTCATTTTCAATATCGAGATTCAGACAAATAACAGATGAATTTAAGAAATCATTAAAGAACATCATTTTTTTGAAACCAACAACATTTGAAGAACAAAAAAAATCTTTTGATAAACTAAGAAAATTAATAACAAGCGATATAGGTGTTATAATTGTTGATTCTATTGCAATGTTATATAGACTAGAAATAGGACAAACAAAAGACATTTATGGAATTAACAGACAACTTGGAATGCAACTATCATTTCTAACAGAAATAGCAAGAAAGAATAATATTCCAATATTAATAACAAATCAAGTATATAGTGACTTTGAACAAAAAGACAAAGTGAATATTGTTGGCGGAGATTTATTGAAATATCAAAGCAAATGTTTGATTGAACTCAAAAAAACAAAGGAAGGATATAGAAAAGCAATAATTAGAAAACACCGATCAATAGAAGAAAATAAGGAAATAACATTTAAGATAACAAACAGAGGAATTGAAGAGGTTAAAGAAGAAAATGCCGAGGAAAAAAATGAAGGCAATTCTATTTGATCTTGATAACACATTAATTAACACACACGACGTTCTAAATAATTATTTAATTAACATGACCAAAAAGTATTATAAAATAACCCCAAAAGAAGAACACGTGCTTGAAACCACAACCATTGAAGAAGTAATGAAGTGGATGAAAAACCACAATATAAAAATACATTTCTGGACAAAAATATTTACTGTGATTCATTTCTCATTCACAGACATAAAACACATAAAACCTCTTCCAAATGCAACCAAAATATTAGAGAAATGGAGTAAAAAATTTCCGTTAGGAATAATAACAAATGGGCCTAACATATATGCAAAAAAAGTTATGAGACTTAATGATATAACTAAATATTTTAAAACAATACAAACAACAAGCAGAAATAGACCAAAACCAAATCCTGAAATGATATACAAAGCAGCAAAAAAAATAGGAGTACAACCAAAAGACTGTATTGTAATAGATGATGGAAAGGCAGGTATAGAAGCAGGAACAAAAGCAGGTTGCATAACAATATATTTATCAAAAAATAATGATGTAAAAGCTAACTATTATGCTAAAAACTTAATTGAAGTAAACAGAATTCTAGAAAAAATAAATTAAAAAAAAAGACTGAAGTTTTTATTCTTCAGTAAAATTATCAATAGTGTACTCAAAAGCTTGACCTTTATTAGTTAAACCTTTTTTCTCCATGTAAAGTTTTGCCAAAACCCAGAATATTAAACCAAGACTTTTTTTACCTTTGTTATTACAAGGAATTACTAAATCTAAGTTGTTAGCCACATTGTTAGTGTCACAAAGACCAATAATTGGAAGTCCAACATTTAATGCATCTTTAACAGCGTTTTTGTCAGGACCTGCATCAGTAACAAGTAAAACTTTTCCTTCAATAAAGTTCTTTAATTGAGGGTTAGTCAAAATACCAGGAGGGTAACGTCCAGCAAAAAATTTACAGCCAGTAACTTTTGCGAACATTCTAACAGGTTTCCAACCATTCTCTCTTCGAGAAACAACAATAATATCTTCAGGTTCATAATTTGCTAAAAGATTAGCAGCTGCATCTAAACGTTCATCAATTTGTTGAATGTTTAAAACAGATAAACCGTCAGGTCTTGTTTTGTAAACAAAATTTTCCATGTATTTAGTTCTAAATTTAGTTCCAATGTGAATACCACTTTTTAAGTAATCTTCATTAGGAATGATAAAATTTTCTTCTTGTTGTTCAGACATTTTTATTTCCTCGTTGTTTTGAAATTGAATAAGCATAGAGAAATAATCCCTTGCACCCATTCTTACCTTGTGCAACGACGCATTTGCAGTCGATTTCAGACGATTTTAGCCATTAGCCAGAATTTCTCCTTGGTCGTCTGGATTAAGGTTATAAAAGGAAGAAAACGCGAATTCATTTATAAATATATTTATTGTCAAAAACAAGATAAAGAGAAAAACAGAAGAAGAACTACTACTCCTCTTCATCTTCGCCAAAGTCTTCACTATCTCCTGCAGTAGTTAACAGA
This sequence comes from Candidatus Woesearchaeota archaeon, assembly GCA_016926395.1. Lineage (GTDB taxonomy): Archaea > Nanobdellota > Nanobdellia > Woesearchaeales > SKGA01 > SKGA01. Next base: position 9,828 of record JAFGOT010000035.1, on the reverse strand, counting down.
TGAGACAAATCTTCCTCTTTTGGTTTAGGAGGAGCAAAAGCATTCTTTGGAGGCTCCACTTTTTCAGTTACTTCACCAAAAGAAACTTTAGCTAAAACTTTAGTGATTTTAACTTTTACAAAGTCGCCCCGTTTTACATTTGGAACAAAGACAACAAAGCCTTTTACACGAAAAATACCATCGCCTTTTTCGCCTACAGAATCGATTCTGCCAGTATATTCATCGCCAACATTAATTGGTGGAGTACTAGATCTATTATCCTTCATAATTAATTACCTCAAGAAAGAAATGACTAGGCAAAAAACCCAAGCCATTTAAAATTGTAAAAAAATAAAAAATCATCTTATTTAGCCTTTACCGATGATTCAAGAGTAACCCATGCCAATTCAAATAGTTGCTCCAAAGCGGAAGCAAAGAATGGCGTATTAACCCAAATACCAATGTCATAAGTTGGGTGGATTTCATCATCATTCATAACCATGAAGATAACTTCATTCCCATCAACAATAACAAATCTTGCGCTAATATGGTCAATGTGTCTAACTTCTGCAATTCCTTCTAAATCTTTAGCAACTTGTTTTGCTTCTTCAGTATCTAGAGGAGCTGCAATTCGTATAACAACACCACGTTTCTTTAACTCTTCAAATGTTTGTCTTAAAGAATCTGCTTTTCTGATTAAACCTTGAGCAGTTGTCATCATAGTAACAGTTTCTTCTGCACTTCGAATAGTAAATTCCATGTGGTTGTAAAGATTAATTCTACCTCTTAGAGAACCAGACAAATCAGTAGGTTCAACAAGTTCAACTCCTTGTGTGTGAAGAGAATTAAGTTCATCAACTAACTCAGTAGTTCTTAACTCATCAAGTTGTTTAATGTGTTGCTCTGTTGTAGACATAAGATTTTTTTTAACCCGTTCAAGAACTTCTTTTGGAGGTACCGCGATGTACTTAATAGGTTTACCAATCTTCATAACAACAAATCCTTTTTTTTCAAGGGACTCTAAAACATCATAGCTTCGAGATCTTGGAACATTAGCAATGTCCGATAACTCACCAGCTGTACTCACCCCTCGAGAAAGTAGAGCAGTCCAAACTTTCGCTTCGTATAAATTTAGCGAAAAATAGCGCCGTAGCTTGCTCAGAAATTCCTCTTTAACAATCATTTAATTTACCCTCCAAAAAGGCCTCACCCTTTTTCAAAATTCATACACCAAATACTACTATTTATATGTTACTGTTTTTAACTCACTAATAATAGTTACAAAAAATTACTGTGAAATTAGGCTGAAATAGCATAATTCAAAGAATAGACGGGTTGAGACGTCTTCTCTAAGCAGGAGTTCCAAGAGGTTACCACGTAAAGTTAAACAAGAGATGACTACTCCTTCTTAACTACATAAAATAACTCATTTGGAACACTTAAAGTAGAATAAGACCACGATTGTTTTTCACAGAATTTTTCAAACCAAGAACGCTTAGTTGAATCAATAGAATTTTTTCCACCAATAGAAACCAAAGGAAAAGAGACAACAAAAAAATGTGTGTTAATAGCATCCAATAACTTTTTTGAAGAATGCTTTTTTACAATCTCCAAAGAATCAAGAGCCTTCAATAAAAATACAACATCAAATTTTTGATTGGAAATAAAATTAGAAAAATCATCACTTAACAAGTCAAAGCTTCTAGCTTCAGCAGAAATTTTTTGATTTACAAAAAAAGAATTAATCAGAGACATTTCATCAGACGAAATATCACAAGCGAAATAATTTGTTGGCTTAACAGGAAGATATTTATACGCTAAAGGATTGTAACCGCAAGCAAAATCTCCTAAAGAAAATTTCTCAGATAAACCCAAAGAAAAAAGCTCTTTAAATAACAAGGGATAGAAAGAAGAATAATAAGGCAAACGTTCAAAAGTTGATTGATGAAAAGACAGAATAGAGTCAACGTAATCATCATCAAAAGAAGACAAAGACAATAATTTCTTTTTGTAATTAGAAAGTGGAGTTCTAATAAAAACACCATAACGATCACGTAAAATTTTTCTTGTTAGAGAAATTAATTCACCACAAACTTTACCCCTTTTACATTGCTTAAAAGAAGAATATGAATTTAATTTTTTAATCATAGAATCTGAAAGATTTGAAAGAAGAATTTTTTTGATGTAGCTTTTGTCAAGAGACTTTAACTCTTGTTTATCTTGAATTAAAGATATAATTTCTGATTCAAAAACTAATTTGCTTTCCATCTAAGAACACCTACAATACCGCCAAGACCATCAATAGTTTTTTTAGCATCATCACCATAAATAAAAATTATTTTAGCATTAGATGAATCAACTTGTTGTAATAACATATCTAAAGCATCATAAAAATTTTCTTCTCGTGATTTTTTTAGAAATGTTTCAGTTAACCCTAAATAAGAAATAGCACCCGTAGTAGCTGATTCAACAACATCATCAAAACCATAAGCAACCATGTCTTTGTTAAGTTCTTTTAACACTTCATCGACAAACAACACCTCCGATTGAAGTCTTTGACTTGCGAGAATATTTTGAAGTTCAGGTCTTGAAAGAAGTTTACTAACAACAGATTTAGAAACAACAGTCGATTCAATAAAAAAAGATTTTTTCTTTAGTGAATCAGGAAGTTTTTTTTCAACATAAGACTTAAAAAAATTTGCAGTAGCAAAAACAACACTTTTTGGTTTTAGTTGTTCATCATAAAGTTGAGTCTGTTTAAGAATATCATCATAAAAAACGGTTGAAGAAGAAGAATCAAATTGTTTTTTTTGAACATCACCTTTTTGCTCTCCAAGATGTTGGATGCCTGTTTGTCTAAGAGAAGAAAAAAGAACTTGTTCACGATCATATAAAACAAATAAAATAACATCATCCCTATTTTTTATTGCTTCGTCAAGTCGAGACATAGTAAAATTTGGCCAAGAAGGTTTCACAAGAGTGAAAGTATCATTAACGGAAATTCCAAAAGTATGATATGAGCCATGAGGAACGTCTTCAGGGCCTTGAGTTACTTTGCCTTTGACACGAAGTTGAGAAGAATCATCTGAAAAAGAAATATCTTCAACTGTTATTGTCAAAACAATAATTTTTTTTACAACTTTAGCGTTTGTATCTGACCCTCCTAATTTGATTTTTCGCTCCGTCTTCATAGTCATACTGTCATTTACTGCAATGATATGAGACAAGTACCATAAATCGTCTGGTAAAGAAACTTTTAACGAAACGATATTATGATTAAAATCAAGTTTTAAAGGTATCATAAGAAGAATAAAGTTAACTAGACTTTAAAAAGATATAGAAAAAAAGAGAAATAAAAAAGAATTAAACGTCTTTAATTCCTTCTGTCACAACTTCATAGACGCATTCTGCATCAGGAAGATTTGGACTGTCAACTAATTTTCCAACCCTCGTTCCTTTTTTCCCTTTTCTTAAATAAATTCGAAAAGTACTATTGTGAGCTACAATGTTTCCTCCAATAGCTTCTGTCGGATCTCCAAAAAAAGCATCGGGCTTTGACATCACTTGATTGGTAACATAAACACAGGCGTTATTCAAATCAGCAAATTTAGCAAGAACATGCATATGTTTGTTTAGCTTTTGCTGACGTTCAGCCAAAGTTCCTCTTCCAACAAACTCTGCTCTAAAATGTGCAGTCAAAGAATCTACAACAACCAAACGAACTTTATGTCCTTCTTTAACTAAATCATCTACTTTTTCTGCTAAAAGCATCTGGTGATCAGAATTAAATGCTCTTGCAACTTTAATATTTTGAAGTACTTCTTTAGGATCTAAACCAAAGCCCGCGGCAATCTGAATAATTCTTTCAGGTCTAAAAGTGTTCTCTGTGTCAATATAAACAGCCACAGCGTCCTTTTCTTGAGCTTGAATACTAACACAAAGAATATGCGCCAGTTGAGTTTTAGAACTACCATATTGACCAAAACATTCTGTTATAGCTCCTGTTTCAAAACCACCGTTAAGCATAGTATCAAAACTTTGACTTCCAGTTTTAATTTTTATAACCCTTTCTCGTTTATTAAGTAAATCTTCTCCTGATTGAAAACCCATGTCCATCATGGAACGTGCTGCTTGAATCATTTTTCTAGCAGCGGCTTCAGTAACGCCAGCCGCGTCGGAAAGTTCGCCAGGAGTTGCTACAGCAATTGCCATAGGATTATCAAAACCAGAGGAAGCTAATTTTTCGGCAGTAGCGGAACCTACACCAGGTAAATCTTCAATTGTTAACTCTTTTGACATCTTCATCTATTCCTCAAGTATTGTTTCGCCTTCTTCTTTTAAGGCAATATATTCATATGATTTGTTTAAGACCAAAATTGCTTTAGGCAAATCGTTAGTTCTTAGCGAAGATGTTTTTTGCCAAGCACCTTCTTTATCCTTAAAGCTTCTTTCTAAAGAAATCGTTCTGTAGAATGATTTTTCACCATCCTTGCTGGTTGCTTCATTAACCCAAATGGTTGCCGCAATTGGACTTGCTCTGAACGTTTTTTCGGGTTTATTTTTATCTAAATGTATATTTTCCATGGTTATTTCCTCCTTGGTTTCCCTTCTTATTTCACCCGCCAGAGACTCTGACGAGGGGGTTTTACCATACAAGAACGAATAGAGTGGCTTGTTTATATACCTTATGAGTAAATGTCCAGTGATGCGCAAAAAGTCAAAAAATGAAAAAAATAGAGAAAAAAAGGCAAAAGAACCAAATCAAGCTTAGATAGTCTCAAAGCAGTCCCAGTCTCAAAATGAGACAGTCTCAGTCCCAAAATAAAAAAAATGAGACACCCCCTTATTTCCTATGGAAAAATCAAATTAACAGTCTCAGTCTCAGTCAAAAGTCTCAAAAAACAGTCTCAATACAGTATCGGATGAGTCTCAGTCTCAAAAAATGAGACTGGCGAGTAAAATTTAAATATGAAAAAGAAATTACATCATTGGATGAGGGATTTGTTTAGTGTGGGAAAAGAAACAAATAGTAGAGACGAAAGACTCGAAATTTTAACCAAACAAATTTTAAAATTGCAAAATCAGCTATTAAAAATAACTGAACAGCAAAAAACATATCATCAAACAATTCTAAAAAAACAAGAAGCGCTTGAAGAAAAAATAGAAAATCAAAAAATCGAAGCGACAACAAAAGAACTATTTTTGCAACCCGAAGAAGAAAGCTACATAATGCTAGAAGAAAAAAAAGAAGAGAAAACACCAATAGCACATGAGGAATATGTGGATTCATTAGAAAAAGAAATCATAAAAAGTGTTGCAAAAAATAAAAAAACAATAATAAAACAAAAAATCTTAGCCATTGCATCTAAACAAAGAACAACATCAAAAAACGTAAAAGAAATAATTGTTGACAAGTACAGATACTGCTCGAAAGCAACGTTTTACAGATACTTATCAGAGCTAAAAAGACAACAAAAAATAGAAACAATCACAATAAACAACAAAGAGTACGTATGCAACATAAGTATTGATAGAAAAACAAACTCATTCTAGAAAAAAATAAATAGTTCTGAGAAAAAAACAGTGTATGACACTGAAAAATATGCAACAAGAAGTAGATGAATGGATACAACTTCACAAAATAGGGTACTGGAAACCGCATGAAATAATGGTTCGGCTAATGGAGGAAACAGGCGAATTAGCACGTGAAGTAAACCACATGTACGGTCCGAAAAAAAAGAAATCAACAGAAGAAACCCAAGAACTAGGTTTAGAAATTGGAGATATTTTGTTCACACTGTCTTGTCTTGCAAATTCTTTAGAAATAGACCTTGAAACAGCTTTTTCAAAAGTGATGGACAAATGTTATGGAAGAGATAAAGATAGATTTGAAAAGAAATAAAAAAGTAAAAAGCTAAGATTTATTTTTTCTTAGCGGGTTTATCATGTTGTCTGTGTGCTTTAACTGGTCTATCAGAAACTTTTTTTGATTTAACATCAAGTACTTCAACACCAATTTCTTTAAAAGCAGACTTAACAGCAGAGGAATCTGCACCTTTAGAAATACTTAACTTTTGTTTAGTAGGTTCTAAGTGACAAACATTACACTTTCGTCGCCGTGTTTGACCATCGATAAGTACAAAAGAATCATCAATTGTATCTACAATAACACAACGTTTTCCAGCATCTCTTCCTGCAAGTTTAACACAAACAGTTCCAATTTCAAAAATCATTTTTTGTGATCTCCTTCTCTTGTTTTTTCGCCAGGATGGGTCGCCCTCATCCTAGAGACGGAATAAGAAAATTATTCTTCTCTCGCCTCTACTTTGATCATGTCACGTTGACATCGACTACAAAGAACTCCACCGTACGGTCGCTCAGGTCTTTTTTGAGATTTAGGAACGCTTGCTAATTTGGAAGCTCGAATTCGAGGCATACCGTGCAACTGAGATCCGCATCTCGCACAATGAGCAACAGAAGGGTTTCTTTGTTCGTAACGTAATTCAGACTTACCGGATGGTAGACGTCTAAAAACACGTCGTAGGGTTCTTGATTTAAACATACCTCTTGGCATAGTTATTACCTTCTGTAATTTAAGTAAGGTACAAGAATTAAAGACCATTTATAAAGCTTCCCGAAAAATTAGAAAAGAAAAAGTGCGTTAAAACACGCGATTTAAGCCAATTTAAGCACTTTTCTTAAAGTGGTGGAAAAGATAATTGAGAACAAGAAGTATGTCCAAAACCAATTAAAATTCTTTATAAGAGGTATTTTGTTAAAAACAGGAATCGATCTAAAAAGATAGAGCTTTTTATTACCAACATTAACTGATTTAAAAATATCAGATTCTAATAAATGCTCAGGAGAAACATACTTTTGTTTATCCGTTATTAAAACAGAAAAAAATTGCTCTTCACCACTACTGTGGATTACGCTTAAATCATAAGTTCCAGCAGGACCAGAAATATTATTCCAAGAAACAACTTCTTGAACAGGTTTGGTTAAATTATCACTCATTGTTAAACCAACAGGTAAAACTAAATCAACAGAACCAGAAACACCACTTTCAAAAGTTGCAGAGACATTAAATGGAACACCAGGCACGATAGGAGCAAAAGCAAGATTAGCACCAAGCCAACCAAAAAATAATAATATTGGCAAGAAAGTATAAAGCATAGATTTCATTGAAGAACGCATGTATTCTCCATTTAACTTCATCATTTCTTTTTGCATTTTCATTGCTTTTTCAGGATCATCCTTTGAAGCCATTGCTTTTTTTTGATAACGTTTCATATCCGCCTTTAGTTTTCGTAACTTTGTTTGATCCGTAGCATACTTATAGATAAAAGTAGTAATAAGAGAAACAATCAAACTGATGATCAAAATAGTTAAAAGAGGACCTAAAGTAAGTAAAGGTCTAAGAATTGGATCCAAAGCAGTATCAAAAAAAGTCATTATTTATTACCTCTTAAATGAAATTATTTTTTGAGTATCAAAAAAGCAATTATAAACACCCAAATCAATATTGATGTTAATCACACAAAAATAAAAAAGTAAAAAAAGTGAGAAGAATTATTTTCCCATCATTTTACGCATCATAGGATTCATATCTTCCATGTGCTGTTTAGCAATATCTTCGTACAGTTTGTAAATAATCATTACAGTTAACAACAAACCAGTACCACTACCAAACGTTCCAGTCATGTTAGCAAGCGATGCCAATAAACCAATAAAAATACCACCCATCACAGTTAACGGATAAATGTATTTTTTTAGTAAACGTTCAAGTACTCTTGCGTCTTTTCTGAAGCCAGGAATTTGTAAACCTGAACTCATCATTTGTTTTGCTTGACTTTTAGGATCAAGACCTGAAGTTTGCATCCAGAACCAAGAAAAAACTACCGACAAGCTGATAAAAAACAACATGTAAGTTACGCTTTGAATAATTATCAAAGGCGTTAAAGTTCCTTGGGAAATGTGCGCTAAAAGATTAGTATTTCTAATAAAGGGAACGACTGAATTTAACCAAACATGACCTCTGTTTGCAAGTAACTGACCAAACAATTGAATGTTAGCAACCAAAGCAGATACTAAGATAACAGGAATAACATTTGTGTAAACAAAGTTAAGCGGCCATCTTATACCATGACCTCTAATTCTTCCAAAAGAAAGAGGTATCTCTACTTTCATAGATTGGGCAAATACAACAACTCCAAAAATAACTAAAGTTGCAATTATAGAACCTAACGCTAAAGCTGCTTCTTGAGGAAGACCTGCGGAAAGAGCATTAAACAATTGAGGAACTGCACCAACAAAGGCATCAGCATTAACAACACCGCCTTGAGTTGGATGAAGAGGACTGAATGCTTGGATGAAAATCTGTTGTGAAACACCAGCAGCAATAAATAAAGAAGTACCACTACCAAAGCCCCACTTATTGATTATATCATCTAAAAATACTATTAGAAGACCACCAATAACCATTTGAATAATTATTACAATAGCAGGAATACCAGGCATAGGACTTAGACCACCCATTAAAACATAAATGGCTGCTTCAAGAATTATGAAAAAATAGGTTAATAATTTTTGAACTCCTTGAAATCGACTTTTACCTTCATGAGTTGTTAGATCAAAACCAACAATACCTGCACCATTTAACAATTGTAATACAATAGAAGCAGTAACAATAGGACCAATACCTAAGGAAATAATGGAACCAAAACTTGCACCAAGAACAACACTAAGATACTCAAATTGAGATAAAGCGTTATCACCCAAACCAAATAGGTGTGTGGCTCCAAGCATAAAAAAGATTAATAAAACTATGCCAGTCCATTTTAACTTTTGTCTGAAGGAAAGGTGCTTTTGTGTAGGACCTTTAACCTCGGGGATTAACTGTAAAATTTTATCGAATGTAACCATGATTAAAAACCCCTTCTCAGGAATATGTAATTGTAATCGTTTTGATTGTTTAAAAAACTATGTCTTAAACAAACCCAATAAATATTTATAGCAAAAAAATAAAAAGGAAAAATAAAAAAAAAACTCTATTCAGAGTCTTCTTCTGCTTCTTCAACTGAAGCTGGTTGTTCATTAACGATAAGTTCTACCTTACCGCCTGCTTCTTCAACCTTTTTAATTGCACCTGCAGTAGCTTGTGCAACAACGATTTCAAAAGCAAATAAAGGAACACCAGTACCTAGTAATTTATCGATTCCAATAGATTGACAATTAACAATAAAGGAATTTCCTTTTTTAGTTGCCATACCAGATTCAACCAATTGATTAATCTTGGAATTCAATTCAGTTAAAGTAATAGTATTAAGTTTATTTTCAGCAGGGTTTGTGAAACCTTTTTTACCTTTGTTGAAATTTTTAAGTTTCCAAAAAGATGGTTTTTTTGCATCCCCACGTTTACCTGAACCAGCATTTCCTCGGCCGCCACGACTTCCTGCTCCTCGGTGTTTTTTCTTTTCACCGTGACCATGAGTCCAAGATCCTCGATGTCGACTAGATTTTTTTCTAAGATTCATACTCATTTTCTTGTCCTCACATCATTTTGGTAAGCAATTCGTTGATTGCTTCCTTTCGGTCTCCTAGTGCTCCGCCAACAACGTAAGATTTTTTTATACCTTTACGTTCAAAGCCGCCAACAGGGGGTGCCAAGAAGTAAACTTCTTTCTTTTCATCTTTTCGTCTTTTAGCAGCAAGTTGTTTTAAAACTTCGTCGCTTACTTCGCCAAAAGTTACATAATCTTGAATTTTGTTAAGCATACCACGTACAACTTGAGTATCTTCTACAATTGAACATGCATGTTTTTTTCTAAGATTAAGATAAAAAAGAGT
>JAFGOT010000034.1 GCA_016926395.1 Candidatus Woesearchaeota archaeon | reverse complement strand
TAATTTCAGAACAACTGACCTAATAGTTTCAATAATAATTTTAATAAGTTGAAAAATAGAAAGTTGTAAAATTTTTATTACTTTTGCCTACGGATTTTAAAATGATACCAATATGCCACAGACACAGCTTCCTTTTTTCCCAGAAGATATAGAATTAATAAATAATCATGTTGGAGTACAAAAGAAAAATGGTATAGTTTATTATTTCAATGGTTCTATGCCTATATTTCAACATCCACAAAACGATTATTCGAGTTTTCGGTTATTTACTAGTCAATTAGTAGTAAATGGAAATGTAAAACAAATTGAGATAGTAAGGGCTTTTAATGTAAGTGCTATAAGTGTTAAACGTTGGGTAAAAAAATACCGAGAAAAAGGTGCCGGGGCTTTTTTTTATTAAGTAAACAAAGTCGACCACGTGTATTAACTCCCGAAATTATCACAAAAATACATTATTATTTAGAGCTAAATAACGATTTAGAGCAGATATGCAAACTGCTTGATTTAAAAATAGATACGGTTAGAAAAGGCATAAGAGAAGGTCGGATATTAATTTCTAAAAAAAATCAAAGTCATCACCAAAGTTTAACAAAAATAGAAAGAAGTATTATTGACAATGCCCAGTCAATGGGTAAAGCATGTAGTAATACAATAGAAAGAGCATTGGCAATAAAAACAGGGCAGAGCTGTGCTATAACATTTAAGAATCAGGTAGATTTGCAACATGCCGGGGTTTTAATTTCTCTTCCAGCACTTATTACTCAAGGCTTGCTTAGGTATGAAGATGAATTTGCACTTGCAAAAACATATTATCCAACTAGTAGTGTTTTTCTATCTTTAGCTATATTGTCATTGTTGCGAGTAAAAACATTGTCATCAGCAAGTAGCTTTCCTTCGGGAGAACTTGGCAAAACAATTGGGCTTGATAGAATCCCTGAAGTGAAAACATTAAGAACACGTATAGCTAAGTTTTGTCAAAACACAGACATTGACAAATGGAGATTCAATTTAAGCAGGGACTGGATGCAGGAATCCCCTGAACTAAGTGCAATTTTATATATTGATGGGCATATCAATTTGTACTATGGCAAAGACACAACTCCTCCTAAGCGATTTGTTAGCAGGATGCGGCTATGTTTAAGTGGAACAACGGATTATTGGGTAAATGATGTCTTAGGACAGCCATTCTTTGTTATTAATAAAACTATTAGTTCAGGTTTAATATCAACAATCAAAGAAGATTTATTAGATAAATTTGACAAAGATGTTCCAAATCAGCCAAGTTCGGAGGAATTATCAAAAGATAGATTCAAAAGTAGATATATGCTTGTTTTTGATAGAGAGGGTTATAGTGTTGATTTTTTCTGTGATTTATGGGAAAAACGTATTTCAATAGCAACGTATAAAAAAAATGTAACGGATAAATGGGACGAAGCAGAATTTACAGAACATACAGGAAATCTGCCATTTGGAAATGAAAAAACAATTGAATTGGCAGAAAGAGGCGTTTTGCTACAAAATAAAGACAGCAAAAAACAAGTATGGGCAAGGGAAATAAGAAAAAAATCTAAATTAGGACATCAAACTTCAATAATCACTACCAATTTTAAACTTTCGGTTGTAATGATTGGGTTGTATATGTTTGCCCGATGGTCGCAGGAAAACTTTTTTAAATATATGATGCAGGAGTTTGGTATAGATACACTTGTTAGTTATTTAAAAGAAAAAATTAGTGATACTTCTGTCCTTGTTAATCCCGAATATCGCATATTGGAAAATATGAGAAAATCACTTACATCAAAACTAAGTACGGTTAAAGTAAAATTTTCAAATTTAGTGCTGGCAAATACGGAAATAGAAAAGAAAGAAATAGAAAAATATATTTTAAAAAAGGAAGAACTTAAAGCAGAGATAGAGCAAAGAGAAGAAGAAATTGAAAAAATAAAAGAAAAAAAGAAATTAACTCCCCGAAAAATAACCTACTCAGAACTTCCCGAAACAGAAAAGTTTGATGATATAATAAATGAAAGAAAACACTTTTTGGACACTATTAAACTAATAGCTTACAGAGCAGAAACATCAATGTCTAATATCATAAAACACCACATGTCTCATCAAGATGAATCAAGGTTATTGTTGAAGCAAATATATAAAACCGATGCAAATATAAGCGTAGATAAAGAAAACAAAATGCTTGTGATAGAAATACATCGTTTAACATACTATAAAGATGATAAGATTTTAGAAAAATTATGCCACACAATGAACGAAACGCAGATGAAATTTCCCGATACAGATCTTACCTTATTCTATAAACTGGTATCATCTTAAATCCGTCTAGGTCAGTTGTTCTGAATTTGCAAAGAAGATAAAGAAAGTAATTATCCTTATTCTACAAAAGAATATAGAGATAATTTCCGTCATTCACTTTGGATGGTGCCAGGAGTGAAAGAAGCAAGGGCTTTAAGTGCCGTGTTGCAAACACATCCAGTTTTTAGTCAATTTAAAATTGTGAATGTAGCTGGCGATGGAGATGAAGAAGAAACTAAAGAAGAAGCATTGAAAAAAGTGCAAAATGCCATTAGCGACAAACCACATGAAACATATACAATTACTCTTTCTTGTGGAAGATTAACCACAGGTGTTTCAGTACCGGCTTGGACTGCCGTTTTTATGCTCTCTGGGTCATTCCACACTTCTGCATCAAGCTATATGCAAAC